>NZ_MDCR01000378.1:0-169 GCF_001723055.1 Streptomyces niveus | reverse complement strand
AAACGACAGGCCCTAGTCGTTCGGGTACTCCTCGACCACCGTGGCGCCCAGCTCGCGGACGATCAGGTCGTGGCCGGAGAGCGCGGAGTCGACGAGGTCGGCGTCGTCCTCCTCAGGGGTGTCGTCCTCCGGGGCGACGTGGTGGTGGGGCGCGGCGGGGGTGTCGGAG
>NZ_MDCR01000377.1:215-1856 GCF_001723055.1 Streptomyces niveus | reverse complement strand
GGCGTCCCGCACTTCCACCTCTTGCCGTACAGGTTCCTATTGGTAGTGCTGACGCGCTTCTTTGCTCATTACCCCGATCCGGGCCCTGAAGCGTTGGACACGCTTCGGCGCTGGTTCTGGCGCGCTGCAGTAGTGGGGCCATATATCTTCCGCGGAAGCGCTACTGGGGCAATGAAGGCTCAGACCTATAAAATCTCAACCCACTCAATGGACGATTCGCTGACCGGTCTTATTGATGTCGTGGAGCGGTCTGATCATTCTGTGCCCAATGTGGCACGTCTTCGCACCAATGAAGGGGCGGGAAAGATAATTCTCTGCTCACTCTGGGCGCTCGGGCCGCGCGATCCTTTGACGGCAGACAGTTTTGAACAGCCGCGCCTGGCCCGCGCGATCAGTGAGTCCAATACAGCGGCTCCGGCAATTGCATATGTGGTCAACCCTAGGAACGTTGGGAGTAGTCGGCGTCTTTCTGCTGGTAACAGGCTTATTCTCTGTTCTGGTAGCCATCCGGTCAACGAGGTCGACATCCTTTTCTCCATCCAGCCGGTTCACCTGGGTGATGTGGAGTGGGAATCGGTCCTGGCGTCACATGCGATGACCCGCAGTATGGCGGGACTCTTGGCGGCAAGCAAAACTGTGGAATTTTTGCAGCAGCGTGAGCAAATCGTTCAGGGCAACCTCCAGAATTTCCTCAGCGAGATGTGTGGATGGAAATTTGATGCCGTCGAGCCGCTTCAGGATTGACCGGTATATGCGAGTGGGTGCGGAGAATCGAGGCAAAGGCTAGCCGGCTTTGACTACTCGGCTGGAGGGGAGTCGGCTCCTTTGGGAGTCGGCCCCTCGTTGTGTGCCGAATACTCTGACGCCAGGTCAGGTCGGCTCAGGTATCGTAGATCTTGGACCGGTGCCCCACGTGTGCGACCCATACCAGCAGCTCTGCGTTGTCGATCGTTTAGACCCCCCGGTGGTGGACGGCGTTCTGGCCGCGACATGGGCGTGGTGGTATTGAAGCCGAGAGGATCGCTTTCCAACTTGGTCAGCTTCGCCAGGATCCGCAATGCCATGGCGCAAGGGATCTTCCGAAGTTCGACCTGCGCTTCGCGTCGTAAAACGGTTCGGTACTAAACTCACCGCCAGCCAGGGTCTCCCTCATGGTGTCCTCGATCGGGGTGACTGGTGCCCGATTGGCCACGCGCTCTTCTCACTGTTGGTATTTGAGCAATACCTCGATCAATACCAAGGCGGCGACTTCCTTGCATGGGCAGCGGCTGTGTCATGAGCTCAAAGGGGTGCCAAGTGCCTCATGCGTGCAGAGTGGGTACGTGGTGGACGGACGCTTTCTCGGGCTGCGGTCGCGGGTGCTGGATTTCGGCCTTGGAGGCGACGTATGCATAGGTGGGAGCGCTGAGTTGTTCCGCTTCAACGTCTAGTGGGTCGCCCGCTCGGCGTCGATCGCTGGGTCGGTTGTCGCGTACGGGAGAAGGCTCGACCCCTGAGGGGTCGAGCCTTCTGGTTCTGTGTGGGAATGCCGGGGTGTCAGCACTGCTTCTAGGAAGCCGTTGCCGGAGGGGCCGGCGCCGTGCCGGTTTCGCGTATCAGTAGCAGGCCGGTGACCACCATCAGCGTCGCGATCAGGCCGTG
>NZ_MDCR01000377.1:0-184 GCF_001723055.1 Streptomyces niveus | reverse complement strand
ATCAGCGGGATGGCGAGAACCAGGGCCAGGACGATGTCGCGGAATCCCTTGACGATCAGGAAGCCGCCACCCTCGCCGGACGGCCAGCTTCGCAGGCCGAAGCCCGGGGCCGTCGTCTCCGGGCTCAGGATGAACTCCGCGCTGAACCAGAGAATGAAGAGGACGAAGGCGGCGGTCAGGACGG
>NZ_MDCR01000376.1 GCF_001723055.1 Streptomyces niveus | reverse complement strand
GGCGGGCGGGGTTACAGATCGGGGGGAGAGACGAGGCAGCGGCGGGACGGGTTGTAAAGGAATGGCAAAGTCACTGGAGGTGCCCGAGGAGGGGCGCTCACGGGGAGAAGGGGAACGCACGGCAAAGAACTGGCGGACCCCCGCCCCCACGGCGGAACATGGCACGCATGAGTGACAAACCCGCGCGCTGGACCCGGGCGACCGTCTACGCCGACATGTGGACCGACCCGGAAGACGACCCCCGCGACAACGACGGAGCCAGTCCCGACGGCGAGTTGGAGACGCTGCGGGACTTCCTGGCGAACTACCGCCTGACCCTGCTGATGAAGTGCGAGGGCCTGGACGCGGAACAACTGGCCCGCCGGTCGGTTCCGCCGTCGACGATGTCGCTGCTCGGCCTCGTCCGCCATCTCGCCGAGGTGGAGCGGGACTGGCACAACTGGATCAGGGACGGCGATCCCCTGCCGAAGCTGTACGGGGAGGGCGACGGGGACTTCGAGGGAGCCGTGGCCGAACAGGCCGTGGTGGACGCCGCGTACGCCGATCTGGCGCGCGAACAGGCCGCGATCGACGCCACGTTGGCCGAGCACGCGGATCTGGGTGAGCGGCTGGGGAAGGACGGGATCGCGGTTCGGGAGCTGCTCGTGCACCGGATCGACGAGTACGCGCGGCACTGCGGGCACGCCGATCTGTTGCGCGAGTGCGTCGACGGCAGGGTGGGGCAGTAGTGAGCGTCTGAGGCCGGCAAGCCCACTCCCCGGTCGAACATTCCGAACGTTTGACCGGGGAGTGGTTTGCTTTCATACGTGCATGCATGTATGAAAGAGGTATGCGCCGAACCGCCGAAGAAGCCGCCCAGACAAAAGCAGCCCTGCTGGAGGCTGCCCTGTTCCAGTTCGCCGAGCACGGAGTGGCGGCGACGAAACTGGCGGACGTCGCCCAGCGCGCGGGGCTGACACGCGGCGCCGTGTACCACCATTTCACCGACAAGACGGCTCTGTACGCCGCTGTCATCGCGAACTCCTGGGACTCCGTCACGGCACCGGTCTGGGCCGTGCTCGACTCCGACGGGCCGGTCGAGGACCGGCTGCGTGAATTCCTCGTCGCCTGGCTGCGCCGGCTGCGCGAGGACAGGCACTTCCGGGCGCTGCTCACCATCACGCTCAACGCCTCCTACGGTCCCGATCAGCCCGAGGGCATCTCCGACGGGCGGGCCTCCAAGTCGTACGGACTCGCCGACTGGCTCCAGCGGCTCGAAACCTTCCTGGCCGGGAAGCGAGGCGGGGGCGGGAGCGGGGACGGGGCCGGGCGACGCGGTACCCACGCCGACGACCCGTCCGGCGCGGCCGCCGGCATCCTCGCCTGGCTCTGCGGGACGGCGCTGCTCGCCGCCACCGATCCAGACCTTCTACCTCCGAGCGACGCCTCCGGCGTCGCTCTCCCGCTTCGAGGGGCACTTCCATGAAACAAGCAGTCACCCCCACCAAGCCCGGTGCGGCCGTCGCTGTCACGGCGATCGCGCTCGGTGTCGACATGTTCCTCTACGGCAGCATCGTGCCGCTGCTGCCCGACCTCCCCGCCGTGCACGGTTCGCCGTTCATCGCGGGTGCCCTCTTCGCCGTCTACGCCGTGGCACTCCTCGGCGCGACCCCCTTCATCGGCGTGTGGGTGGACCGCTCCGGGCCCCGCGCACCCATGCTGGCCGGCCTCGTGGGACTCGCCGCTGCGACCGTGCTGTTCGCCGCGTCCATCGATGTCGCCGGTGCGACCGGCCTGACGTTACTGCTGCTCGCACGGGCCGCCCAGGGCGTCGCCGCGGCGGCGTCCTGGACCTCGGGTCTCGCGCTCATCGCCGCCACCCATGAACCCGCGCGGCGCGGCAAGGTCATGGGGTTCGCGCTCTCGGCCGTCGGCGCGGGCATCCTGCTCGGTCCCGCCGTCAGCGGCGTCCTCACCGACGCGTTCGGCCCGCACGCGCCGTTCCTGGTCATCGCGGCACTCGCGGCGGCCGACGCCGTCGCCCGCGTCGTACTGATCAGGGGGACGACCACCGCCGACGTACGCACCCCGTACAGCGTCGTGATGCGCGGGCCCCGCCTCGGGCTGCTCATCGCGCTCACCGCCACCGGCGCCGCGGCGATCGCCTTCCCCGAACCGGTACTTCCGCTGCATCTGGACGGTCTCGGTATCGGTACCACCGGGATCGGACTGGCCTTCGCGGCCGCGGCGCTCGGCGGCAGCCTCGCCGCTCCGATCGCGGGGATGATCACCGACCGGGTGGGAGCGTCGCGGGTCGCGGGCATCGGCGCCGCGGTCACGGCAGCCGGCTTCCTGCTGTCGGGGCGCGACTCCACGTTCTGGTCGGTCACCGGCCTGGTCGTCGTCGGATTCGGCGCCCAGTTCGTGCTCGCCCCCACGCTGGTGCTGATCGGCGCGCTCGCCGAACACACCCGGCCCGCCGCCTACGGCGCCGCGTACGCCATCTACAACCTCGCGTACACCGGCGGCCTCGCGGTCGCCCCGCTGCTGGCGGGCTCCACGGCGAGCGCGCTGGGCGTTTCGAGGACCACGGTGGTGGCCGGCGTGCTGGCCGCCGTGGTCGCGGTGGTCATGTTCAGCCGCAGGCAGCGGGTGAGCGGTGAACCGGCCGCCGAAGCGCCACGGGTCGAGGCCTGAGGCACGCCAAGTCCCCGGCGAACGAAGGCCGTTGAGGCGCGGGGCACGGCGGGCGGCGGCATCGGTCGCGTGACGCCGCCCTGTTCACCCCTCCTCCGCGTCCTCGACCTCGGCCACGTCGGTGCACTCCACCCGGCCCGGTCGCTCCACCGACGCGTAGAGGCCGACCTGGTGGCCGAAGTCGCGGTGCACCGTACGGAGCAGGCCCCGAGCCGCGGGCAGGCCCTGCTGGGGCTGGGAGACCATGACGCAGCGCGGGCAGTCCGCCTCGACGCGCAGCACCGCCGAGCCGATCCGTACCCGGCGCCCCACCCAGTCCGGTGCGGCCGGGCCCTGAAGAAGGAGGTTGGGCCTGAAGCGGCGGGAGTCCACATCGGGCGGAGGCGGCTCGGCCCGTGCCAGCGCCTCCAGCTCGCCGGTGGTGACGAGGTGCACGGGGTACGCGTCGAAGTACGTGCCGGGCATCGTCTGGTACTCGGCCACCTCCGGCGGGAGCGCCGACAGGTCCGGCATCTCGGCCAGGTCCGCCACCCCGAAGAGATCCTTGAGATAGCGCTCGACGTCCTCGGGCCAGGCGCGTACGTAGTGCGCCCGGTCCTCCTGCGCGGACAGCAGGGGCCACAGGGTGACCTTCCTGCCGAGATGCGCGGACAGTACGTCGTGGACGGCGGGGTCGTCGGAGGCGACGGGCCCCGACTGCGCTCCGGGCAGGCGCAGTTCGACACCGGCGGACCGGCCGCCGGGCACGGTGGGCTCCGGCTGCCGGGCGTAGCGGACGTGGATGTCGAGCATCGCGGGTAGCTTGCGGGCGTCCGCGATGCACGCGCGTTCCTCGTCACGCAGCGCCCAGCAGCGGTCGCCCAGCAGCCCGTCCGCCGTGACCGCGCAGCCGTCCAGCAGCTCGCCCGCCATGCTCTTGACGGGGTAGCGCCAGATCTCTCGTATCGCGAACCTGTTCACAAGTCCCCTCCCGGTTGGTCCCCGCCGATATGGCGCCGTGCGACGTCCGCGACCTGTTCGGGTGTGACGCCGCCGACGTGACGGGCGTACTGGGTGATGCCGCCGGGGTCGGTCCCCGCGATCTCGTAGCCGCACAGCCGCTCCGTCACACTTCGGCCGTTCCGCAGGGAGCGGTGGTTGGCGATGATGAGGCGCTCCTTCGCGGAGTCGACGAGCGAGCGGGGAAACGACCCGCGCTCCAGCGCGCGCAGCACCTCCCCGGTCCGCTCGGCCACCTCGTCCCGCGCGCCGGGCGCGCAGGCGGCGAAGCAGGCGCCGTAGCCGCCGTCGGCGAACTCCCGGCTGAAGGCGGCGAGCGAGTACGTGAGGGCGTGCTCGCCGCGCAGCCGCCGGTCGAGCATCCCGTCGCGTCCGCCGAGCAGCGCCCAGGCGACATGCAGGGCGTACTTGTCGTCGGAGCCGAGACTGACGCCCGGTGTACCGAGCAGATGGCAGGCCGCGCCGCCTTCGGCCGGGAGCCGGACGCGGACCGTACGAGGTACGAGCGGCGCGGGTCCGGCGGGGCGCGCCGCGAGCAGTTCGCGCGCCGCCGCGGTCACGTCGGCCGGTCCGCAGCCGGTGACATGGGCGACGCGTTCGTCGTGGCCGACGCCGTAACGGTGCCGGTCGCCGAAGAGCGCGCGTCGTACGGCGTCGGACCAGCGGGCGGACGACGGTGTACGGGACAGGAAGGACCGCCGTACCGTGCCGAACTCCCATTCCTCCAGCGGGTGTTCCGCGACGGCGGCGAACCAGTCGGCGAGGCGGCGCAGTGCGTCGTGGTCGCCGGGCGCGGCTTCGGCCGTGATGCCCGCGTAGTCCGCCGTCACGACCGGTTCGGTCCTGACGGGCGTTCCGCCGCGCCGTGCCTCGGCGGCGACGGCGCACGCCCACGCCGCCGCGACGAGAGGTGCGGCGAGTACGCTCGCGCGGTCCGCCCCGGTCAGCGGCACGGCGAGGGTGGCGGCGGCGACGGCGTGTTCGCCGGGGACGCTGTTGGCGAGGACCGGTGCGCCGGGGGCCGTCATGTCGCCGGGCCTTCGGGCAGGGCGGCGGCGAACCCCTGTCGCCACCGCGCGATCACGTCGGCCACCTCCCCGACGCCCGTCGCCGTCGTCGGCCGGGAGGCCGGGATGCGGTCGGAGGCGTCGAAGGCGTCGGTGGCGTCGGTGGCGTCGGCGACGGACCGCTGGATGTCCTCGGCGGCGCGCAGTTCGGGGATGAGCGCCTCGGTACGCAGCAGGGCCGCCCCGTCCGGACCGAGCAGCAGTTCACGTACGGCCCGCAGCGCGGCTGCGACCGAACGGACCGCCGCCGTCTCGTCGGTGGCCGCCAGCATGACCCAGGTGCAGGTGTGGCTCCGCAGCCGGAGCCGCAGCACGTCGATGCCTCGGGCCGCGCGTACGGACCGCCGGGCCAGAGCGAACCCGGCGTCGGTGCCGCAGGGGGCGCCGGGCTCGGTGAACCCGACGGCGACGGCCCGTCTCCCGGCGCCCACCGCCTCCGACACCACCGCGTGCCCGCCCGGCGGCGGCGCGGCGGCGCGAGTCTCCGTACGGGGGTGGCCCGGCGCCCAGAGTCGTGCCCGCTCGGCGAGCGCGGCCAGTTCCTCGTCCACCCGGTCCGAGCCGATGACGAGCGTGGCGCGCGAAGGGTGGTACCAGCGGGAGTGGAGGCGGTGCACGGCCTCGTCGGTCAGCGCGTCGACCGTCCGGGGGTCGCCGAGGACCGGATGGGCGTAGGGGGTGTCCGGGCAGAGCGCGGCGAACATCGCCTCCTGCACCCGCCACCGCACATCGGCGGTGCGCTGCGCGCGCTCCCGCCGGATCGCGGCCAGCTCGTCGGCGAGATCCCGGGTGTCCGGCTTCAACTGCCGGAAGGCGGCGCCCAGGACGTCCCCGGCCGTCGCGATGTCGCCGGTCCGCACCAAGACGTCGTACGAGGTGTGCGGCCGGCCGGTGGCGGCCTCGACCAGCGCCCCGTCCGCGACCCGGCCGCCGCCCATCGAGCACCGTACGACCAGGTGTTCCAGGACGTGGGCCAGGCCGTGCTCGCCGGGCGCCTCGTCGGCGCTGCCGATGTCGATTCGCAGCCGCAGGGCGGCCAGTGGCGAGCCCGGCCGGCGCACTCCGACGAGGTGGAGTCCGTTGTCGAGCGTGAGGTGGCGGGGCCCGGTCGGGTCGCGGGGCCCGGTGGTCAGGACGGGCACCGGCCGGCCTTGGTGGAGACCAGGGTCACCACGGTCTGTGCCAGCAGCCGCTGCCGGTCGTCGACGGCGATGACGACCCAGTCGCCGGGGGCGAGTTCGTCGTTGTCGTCCAGCGGCATGTCCAGGTAGGTCGCGGGCCGCTCGGGCGTGCACACCAGATCCCGCTGGTGGACCACGCCGATCGTCTCCCAGGCGACCGACAGCCGCAGTGTCTCGGTGAGGTCCCGGCAGGCCAGCGAGAACCGTGCCACCCGGCGGCCGTCGGCGTCGCGCGTCACCTCGAAGTCGGCGGTGGCGAGGCGCTGCGGACAGACGTACTTCTGGGTGAACGGATACGGGACGTGCCGGCCCTCGCGGTCGAACACCACGGCGGAGCTCGCCAGCAGCAGGTTGTCGCTGTCGAACACGGACCCGTGGAAGTAGTCCCGCTCCTGGCCCTCCTCGAAGAGCACCAGCAGTTCGGTGGTGGCCGCTGTCCTCACCGGGGTGAGCAGATGGCGGCGTTCGCGGGACTCGTCGCGGTCGATGAAGAAGAACTTGTGCGTCACGGTGGCCGGGGCGGCGAGCTTCCGCGCCGTACTGGTGAAGCGCAGCCGCACCCCGCCGGGGACCGCCTCGCTCTCGACGGAGCACCGGACAGGCGCGACGTCGCTGGGCAGTTGGCGGCTGGTGACATGCCGGGCGAACGCCTCGGCGATGTCGGCGGTGTCCGCGAAATCGTCGTTGCGGACGACGGACAGGGAGGGGTACGCGAGGAATGAGGACGCCATCGGAGCTCCTTGCCACGTTCAGGGCAGCGGGTGCGGATACGGGTTGTCGGGCCGGGTGTCGCAGCCGAGGGCGGCCACGATGTCGTACAGCCGTCGGTTGCCGAGCATCCGGCAGCCGTGCACCCCGGACAGGTGCTGGAGGCCGGGAACCAGGACGCGTACGACGTGTGCGCCGCTGCGGCGGACGTCGGGGGTGGTCAGGTCCACGACGCACACCCGGTGGCCGGCGGCGGCCAGTTCGGCGGTGATCCGGCCGACGGGGTCGTCGGTGGCAGCCGGGGCGGGGCGTTCGGGGCGGCCGGGCGGCACCGGGGCCGAGGGGTGGACGAGATAGCCCGCCCGCTCGCGCAGTCGGGGGTACTTCGAGTAGAGGATGGCGTGCTTGTTGAAGTCGTCGACGTTGCCGAAGTCCTCGGCCGCCTCCCAGTCCTCGTGCTGTCTCAGCAGCCTTCGGACATAGGTGAGCCCTTGCGCGGCCTCCAGGAACGCCTTCTCCACCGCCTTGACCGGCGACCAGCGGCAGGCGCTGCCGAAGGACATGATCTGTTCGGCGCCGCTGTGGTGCTCCATGACGGCCACCACCGTCGACGGCGTCAGATCGAGTGAGAGGTCGTAGAACCGCACGCGCCAGGTCGTCGCGCGGTCGATGAGGTACGAGACACGTGACGAGGCGGCGACGACCTCGGGCGGGAGGGGGCGGGGCGGCAGTCGGTGCAGCCAGGAGATGGCCAGGGCGTCGCGCTCGATGACCTCGTACAGGCCGCTGAGGACCGCCGCCCGGTAGGAGGGGCCCGCGGCGAGGCCGGTGGAGATGGACTGCCCGATCGCGGCCTCGCCCCGGAGGCGCCGGTAGTGCATGTACACCTGGGACGCGGGGACTTGGACGGGCGCACCGCTCAGCAGGTCCGTGGCCTGTGTCCAGCGGACCGGGGTGCCGCCGTCGAAGGGTGTGAAGGGGAAGCCAGGCTCGGCGTGCTGCTCCGGGGAGAACAGGCCGAACTCGGCGGGCGGGACCGCCGATCGGCCGGCTGCTTCGAGTTCGTCCCAGGTGGCGAGGTGCAGGTCGGCGGGGCGGTAGAGCCCGGCGGCGTAGCGTTCGAGGGATTCGCCGATGGTGGCGGCGACGGCCTCGCCCTTGGAGAATCCGGCGCCGCCGTTGACGGTGACGCCCATCGTCCGTTTGATCAGCGAGAGGTCGGCGGAGGTGCTGCCGCTGAGGTACACGGGCGGGCCGCTCTCGGCGCGGCGCACGCTGGTGGCGTGCACGATGCCGACCCTGTCGTCCTCGGCGGCGCGCAGCGCGTCCGGGCCGCCGTCGCCGTTGGCCTTGCCTTCGCCGTTGACCTTGCCGTCGCCGTTGGCCTTGCCGTCGTCGTTCGGCTCGGTCGTGCTCGTGGCGCGGGTGCGGTGCAGATCGGCGCAGACCGCGCAGGTGGGTACGGGGAGGAGGGTGCGGCCCGTCTTGGCGGGGCTGCTCTCGTCGTTCCACAGCAGCTCGGCGGTGGCCTCGTCGGCCGCGTCGGTCAGCCAGGCCTCGGCTCTCCGGCCGACGGCTCCGGCCAGTTGCGCCGCCGCCCACGGGGGCACTTCGTGCTGGAACGGGGTCCCGGTCTCGGCCCCGGTCTCGGCGAGGAACGTCATGTACGCGCGCCAGGTCTGGCCGTGCACCGAGTTGGAGGCGACCCGGACGCGCAGGCACTCGTAACAGGCACCCTCCCCCTGCGGCGACCAGAGTGGTCCCACGAAGGTCACGCCGTCGCGCGCGGCTCCGTACACCAGGTGCGGCAGGCCCGCCCGTACGCACCGGGCGGCCGTCCGCGCGGCCCGTGGGTCGAACAGCGACGCCGTGGCGATGACGACCAGGTCGCACCGGCCCGGCCGCTCGTCCAACTCGTCCTCGCCGTCCAGCAGTTCGTGTGCGTCCAGACCCGAGGTGTGTTCTGCCACGGCGAAGAACTGCCGGGTCAGCGACTTCGGTCCGGCGACGGCCAGTCGGCGTACGCGCGGACCGTCCGGCTCGGTCGCGTCGGCGGTGGCGGCGGTGGCGGCGGGCGGTGCGATGCGCAGCTTGTCCAGGAGTTCCGGGGGCAGTTCGTCCGTGAGCCCGCTGAGCCCCTTGCCCTTGACCCGGTGGATCTCGTGCGCGGTCTCGACGAAGCCGTTCTCGTCGTCCAGTACGTGAACGCTCACACGTACGCGCTGTGCCTCCGTCATGCGGCCTCATCCCCTGTGCGTCGCGGGCCGAGCAGTGTCAGATAGAGCACCGCGTCCTCGACGCCGTCGACGCCGACGTAGGCGTTGAAGTAGTCGTCGACGAACGCGATCATCGGGTGTGCGACCAGACCGAGCGAGGTCGCCGTGGTCACCACGCTCTGCGCGAGGTGGCCGCAGTCGAGCAGTACGGTGCGGTAGCCGCGCTCGCGGTATTTCCACTGGTTGCGCCGGAACGCGCCGACGTAGACCACCATCGCCGCGGCCTCCCCCGCCCGTTCCCGGTAGCCGGTGTACTCGGCGACCTCCGCCAACGTCCGCTCGTCGTCGACCAGTTGCAGGAGTCGCTTGCCGGGGTGGAAGTAGTACAGGCCGGGCTCCACGCCGCTGACACGGTCCACGAGGACGAACAGGTCGCTGGAGTAGAGGCCGCCCGCCGACGGAGTGGCGCGCAGCGGCAGGCGCAGGTCCTGGCCGGCGACGGCGGCTCCGGTGGTCCCGTAGGACAGGGTCAGCAGATGCGCCAACTCGGCGCGGGTCAGCTCGCCGTCGCCCATCGCGGCCCAGGAGCGCCTGCGGCGTACGACCTGGTCGAGTGTGAGGAGTCGCGGCTGGCCCGACGGACGCATCGGGTACTGCCTGCGGGCGTGGCCGAAGTCCCGGTAGGCCTGGCCGAGGAGGCGGCGGGCCGGCGGGCTCATCTCGGCGATGTCGACCACGGGCAGCGTGCCGTAGGCCGTGCGCATCTTGGAGTTCTCGTGGTAGACGCGGCCGATGCGTACCTCGTCGCGCTCGTAGGTGAGCGACAGTTGGCGGGGCGCGCGCAGCCCGAGGGCCGCGACGTCACGGGGCCGCCAGTCGTCCTCGGTACCAGTCGTCGGCCGCCTCACAGGCTCGGAGTCGGCCGACGGCTCGGACGTGGCCGTCGGCTCCAGACGACAGGCCACCAGCGCGGCGCGGTCGGCCGGGCCGAGTACGCGCACGCTCGCGCGGTGGCCGTGCAGGCGCAGTCTGTCGCGGAGTTCACCGGTCTCGTCCCGCGGCGGCCGGGGGGCCAGTGTTTCGAAGTCGGTCTCGCCGACGGCCACCACGTCGTGGAAGTCGCCGTACGGGAGGGGCGCCCGGTCGGTGTCGTCGCGCCGGGGCAGTGTGGTGACGACGAATTCACGCAGGACCGCCTGAACGGCCCGCTCCACGCCCCGCCGCTCCCACAGGTCGCAGACGACCGCGCACAACGGCCGTTCCAGGCGGTCGAGTCGCAGGACCGCTCCGACGGCGGGCACTCCGGCCGTCTCGCCCAGCAGGTAGCAGTCGATCCGGCCGTCCACGCCGCGCAGGGCGACGCCCGAGGGTCCCTCGGCCTGGTCGCGGCCGGTGATCAGGGTGCCCTTCTCGATGCCCGACTCCGCCCGGCGGCACGCCAGTTCCTGGTAGATCGCGCGCGCCACGGCCTCGTCGTGGCTGTCGCCCACGCCCACGGCGGACGGGCTGCCGTCGCGGGCATCAGCCCTGGCGTCACCGTCGGAGTCAGGGAGCGAGTCACGGAGAGAGCCATGGTCGGAGCGGAGGATCCTCAACACCGCCGCCCGCTCGACCAGTTGGCGCAGCGCGCCGCGCCGGTCGGCCGCCACGGCGACGTCGAGCAGCGGAATGTCGGCGGCCCGCAGATCAAGCCTCTCCCCGGCGTCGGCGGCCGATACCAGCACCTCGGCGTGCGCCCGTACGTACAGGGGCAGGGGGAGCGTACGGGCCGCGAAGCCCTGCTCCGTCACGCAGCGCAGCATGTCCTCGTCCACCGCTCAGACCTCCGCCCATTCCTGGCGTGCGGGGGCGTGTGGTGCGCACACCGCGCAGTACGGGTCCCGCCAGGCGCGCACCGACGTCTGCTCGCAGCGCGCCGCGTCGATCGTCGTGATCCGGCCCCAGGGGTGCTCGGCGCCCATCGGAACGAAACCGCGCATCGTCATATGGGCGAGTACGCCGCCCGCCCAGCCGAGGAAGCCGGGTTGCAGGGTGAGCCAGCTGCCGGTCGCGGGCAGGTCGTCGGCCACGGGGCGGGGCGGTCCGTAACAGCGCGGGCAGGCGGACTCGCCGGGCATCGTCCAGGGCCCCAGGCGCAGTTGGCCGGGGGTGACCAGGACGGGCAGCCACGAGCGGCCCTCGCCGCACAGCCGGCGGTTGATGGCGTCCAGCCCGGCCTCGTCCCCCAGGGACACCGCGACGGTGAGCGCCGCGTCCGTGTCCGTCTCCGTACGGGGGTGGGCACCCGCGCCGTCGACCGTCAACCCCTGGTCCCTCAGCGGGCCCGCGAACACCGTGGTGAGCCGGTCGGGGCCGGTCAGGGTGACGCGCTTGGCCTTCACCGAACCGAAGACCTTGTCGGCCTCGGCGGTCCGGCGCGCGATGAAGGAGTAGAGCCGCAGATCCGCCACCGTCTCGATGCTCTGACGGGGAAAGAGCAACACCCCCATCGACGCGAGCTGTTTGACGTACGGCGCCAGCAACTCGATTTCGGCCGCCGTTACTTGTTCCCGGACGGGCACGGTTCGGAAGAGCTTCGGCAGGATATCGGTGACGATTTCGCTCAGCGCCTTCTCCTGCTCGTCCGTAATTCTGAGAACGAACTTGCGCGCGCCGGTGAGGAGTTCGAAGCGTCCTTCTCCCAGGGCCCTCAATTCGACATCGGCGGCGCCGACGGCAACCATTTCCGCTGGCTCAGAAGTATTCACGTCTTCGAATCTAGCGCCGGGCCGCCCGTGATCCGATACGTCTTTCCGTAGTACGGAACTACGGTTTTCCGTCTCCCGGTCGCTCCACCGGGTCCATGCCGACCGATTCACCGCGCAAATGGGCCACCAGCGCGTCGGTCGCCGCCGTACGCGACGGTGGATGGAAGGCCAGACAGCGTACGGCCGCACAGAGATACGCGACGTCGGGCGAGGTGATGAAGGCCCCGCCGCCCAGCGCGTCGGCCGCGGTCGCCGCGACGTCCAGGACGGCGTCCTGCGCCGCGAAGCGGACCGTCAGCGCCGGACCGAGCAGCGTGGCGGGCTCCGCGTCGGCGTCCGACCGTGCCGCGACACCCTCCAGGGCGTAGGTCGCCGCCTCCAGCCCCACGGCCAGGTCGGCCAGCCGCCGGGTGTCCGTACGCGGTGCGCGGACCGCCCGCTCCACGAGAGCCGCCGCCATACCGACGTACGAGGCGGCGATCAGCAGTTCGAACCAGACCATGGAGCGGCGCAGCGCGTCGGTCGTCGTACCGACGGGACCCACGTCCGAGACCAGCCGCCCGGGCACGAAGACGTCGTCCAGGACCAGTTCGTCGCTCTGGGCACCGGCGAGGATGTCGCTGCGCCAGAACGGCCGGCAGGACAGACCCGGTGAGCCGGCCGGGATCACGGCGACCGCGCATCGCTCGCCGTCGGGGGTTCCGACGCGCAGTGTGGCGAACAGCAGGTCCATCGACCTGCTCAGGCTGCACGGCTTCTTGGACCCGCTGACCAGGACGCCGCCCGCGACCGGCCGGGCCGACATGGCGGGGTTGAGGATGCCGGAGCCCGGCCGGGCCTCGGCGGCGCCGGATGCCACCAGCATCGAGTGGCGGGCGACGGCCTCGGCGATCAGCCACTCCATACCGCCTTCCTGGCTGTCCCAGCCGGTCAGGCTCGCGACGGAGAAGTGGTGCATCGTGGAGGCAACCGCCAGGGAGGGCGCGCGGCTGCCGATCGCGCGCTGGATGCGTACCCCGTCGCGCAGGCCCACCCCGAGGCCGGAGTACTCCTCGGGGACGAACAGCGCGGGCGCGCCGGAGCCGCGGAAGAGGTCCACGGCAGGGGAGCCCGGCCGTTCGAGCGTGCCGAGGTCCACGGCGGCGAGCTGTCCGTCGAGGCCCGGCAGATGGTGTTCGAGCAGTGCGCGGTCCGGTGCCAGGAACGCGGCCGTCAGGGATGCGGCGGCACGTTCCCCGGCCCGGCTCACGACGGCCTCCGCCGTACGCCCCCGGCCGGGGCGCCGACGGCCGAGGGCTCGTGCGTCTCCTGCGGCTGACGCGTGTCCTCCGGCTCGTCCTCGATCATCACGATCTCTCCCACGAGGGCGCGCAGGATGACGGTGATGTACTCCCCGAGGGTCTGGGCGGCGATCGGCTCGATGACGTCGGCGAGCGTCGGGATTCCCATGTCGAAGTCGCACGCGAAATCGATTCGGCAGTCGGGCCCTTCGTCGCGCATCCACCAATGGCCCACGAGATGGTCCAGGTCGCCGGTGACCAGAGAGAAATCCACCCGGTGGTTCTCGGCGTCGTAGTGGTCCTCCTCCGTCCATTTCAGGATGCCCCGGCGGAATGTCACTTCCCATGAGCATCCGGTGCGTCCCGAGCCCAGATCCTCGATGTCCACGCTGCGGACGGCATCAGTGAGTTCGGGATAGCGGGCGAAGTCACTGATGACCGGATAGATTTCGGCGGCCGTCCGGCCGGGCGCCCTGGCCGACACCCTGACGTATCGCATGTGTTCCTCCTGAGCTGAGGCTGAGTTGGGGCTGAGCCGAGCGGTCAGATTTCAGGCGTTCAGATGCCGGACGGTGGATAGCGCTTTCCCAGAGCGTCGGCGGATTCCCCGACCGCCCGCCCGAGCCATTCGAGTTCCGGCTCGCCGAAGAACGCCGACGGGGTGAGGCGGACGGTCGACAGGGCGTTGGCGGTGGGGCAGACGACGACGGAGCGCTCCTGGAGTCCGAGCACGAACTCGCCCGCGAGGGACGGCTGGTGGAACTCGACGCCGAAGAGGGCCCCGCGCCCCCTGACCTCGCGTACGAGATGCCGGCAGCCCGCGAGGCGCTCTTCGAGGAGTTGGCGGAGCCTGACCTCCAACTCCCTCGTGCGGCGCGGCACCTCCTCGCGCAGTACCGCCTCGACCGTGTGCCGCAGAGCCACGGACGCGAGCGGGCTGCCGCCGTACGTCGAGGTGTGCAGGACGGGGTCCCGGTTGAGGGGGGCGAACACCTCGGGCGTGGCGACGACCGCGCCGACCGGCACCACTCCCCCGCCGAGCGCCTTGCCGCTGAGCAGCATGTCGGGGGTGACACCCTCCTCCTCGACGGCCCACAGCGGTCCGGTACGGCCGAGGCCCGTCTGGATCTCGTCAACGACCAGCAGGGCGCCCGCACTTCGGCAGGCGTCGGCCACCCGCCGCAGATAGCCGGGAGGCGGAATCCGTACGCCGCCCTCGCCCTGGACGGGTTCGACGATCACGCACGTGGCGGCCGTGAGCCTGGCGGCGAGGGCGTCGGAGTCTCCGTACGGGACGAAGTCCACCGGCCCCGGCAGCGGTTCGCACGGGGTCCGGAACACCTCGCGGCCGGTGACGCTCAGCGCGCCCATGGTCTTGCCGTGGAAGCCGCCGTCGGTCGACACGACGTGGCGCCGTCCGTTCATCCGGGCGAGCTTGAGCGCCGTTTCGACCGCCTCGGCGCCGGAGTTGGTGAGGTAGACGTATTCGAGGCCGTCGGGGCAGGCGTCGGCGAGTGTCCGGGCCGCCTGCGCCAGCTCCTCATGGAAGATCATCGGGCCGGTGATCGACATCGTACGGAGCTGGCGGCACACGGCGTCGACGACCGGCGGGTAGCCGTGGCCCAGCAGGAAGACGCTGAACCCGCCGCAGTTGAGGAGCTGTTCGCCCTCGGCGGTGTAGAGGTGGTCGCCCTCCGCCCGTACGACGACGGGGGCGCCGGTCAGTTCGGCCAGCCGGGCGAGGCCGGAGTTCACATGGCGGCGGTAGAGGCCGATGACGTCGTCGCGGGCGGTGTGCCGCGCGGTGTCGGCACGGACGGTGTACGGCTCGGCGTCGGCGCTCACGCGGGCGTCCCGGTCGCGGCGAGCCTGGCCCGTGTCCCGAAGAACTCCAGCGAGGTGTCCAGACAGGCCCCGAGGTCGGGCGGGGCGCCGAGTCCGGGCAGATCGTCCGGCAGGCGCGGCAGTGTCCGGTCGGTCGCCAGCGGTCCGAGGATGTCGGTGAACAGCTCAAGACGCTTGCGCAGGTCGGCGCCGATGCTGTCGCCGAACGCCGGGATGATCAGCCGGTGGACCATCTCGGAGTCCACCAGCCGCGGGCGGGGCACGGTGCGTCCCTGTCGTCGCGCGTAGCCGAGGCAGCGCTCGACGAACTCCTCGATGGTCAGGGCGCGTTCGCCCGCGGTGATCCAGTGCTCGCCGAGCGCGCCGGAGTCGACGAGGGCCCGTACGCTGCTGGCGACATGGTCACGGGGCAGGAAGTCGACGTAACTGCCCGCGGCCACCGGCACGACCGGGGCGCCGCCGGTGATCAGGGACTTCATCGCGGCGTACACGCCCTGGAAGCGGGGGGTGGAGCCGGTCGCGCTGTCGCCGATCACCAGCGACATCCGCAGGATGCTCCACGGCACGCCGGCGGCCCTGACGGTGTCCTCGGCGGCCCGCTTCGACTCCCGGTAGGGGCGGGCGCGCCCGTCTTCGTGGCTGCCGTCGCGGCGGCGCACATAGATGGTGCTGATCAGGTGGAAGGGGACGCCCGCGTCCTCGGCGAGCCGCAGCGCGTGCGCGGTGCCGGTGGCGTTGACGTCGTGGATGTCGGCCGCCGCGCGGGTGAAGGAGGTGAGGGCGGCGCTGTGCAGGACGCCGCCGATCCGGCCCGCCAGCGCGGCGTACGCCGGGGCGTCGAGGCCGAGGCGGGGTCGGGTCACGTCGCCGGCGATCAGCTCGGCGGCGCCGTCCGGCCGGTTCCCCGCCGGGCGTACGAGCCCGATGACGCGGCCGGGTCCGAAGCACTCGACGAGGCTCTGCCCGACGACGCCGCCGGCTCCGGTCACGAGAAGGGGATGGGCCATGGGACACGTCCTCACATCAGGATCGAGTAGCCGCCGTCGATCACGATCGTCTGGCCGGTGATCATCTCGGCCTCGTCGGAGAGCAGGAACGCGGCGAGCGCGCCCACGTCCTGCGGGTTCGTCAGCCGTCCTGCGGGCGTTCTGGGCAGTGCCGCGTCGAAGAGCTTCTTGTGCCATTCGAAGCCGCGGGCGGCGGCGGTGTCGACGAGCCCCGGCGTGACCGCGTTGACCCGGCAGCGCGGCGCGAGTTCGACGGCCAGATAGCGGACGAGGGACTCCTGCGCCGCCTTGGACGCCGCGAGGAGTCCGTACGCGTGGGGCAGCACCCGGGAGGCGCCGATGCTGGAGACGGCGAGGACCGACCGCAGCTCGGGCCCGGCCTGCACCAGTCGCAGCATCGAGCGGGCGTGGGTCTCCACGGCCCAGTCCCAGTGACTGCGCCGGGTGTCCACGAGTGAAAGGGGCACTCCCGTACCGGCGTTGGAGACCAGCAGTGTCGGCGGGCCGAGTTCGCCGGTGACCCACTCCATCACCTTGGCCGGTACGTCGTCGCGCGGGTCGCCGAAGAAGGCCCTGCGGGCGCAGGAGCGTACGCCGAGCCCCGTCAGCTCCTCGACCATGCGCTCCGCCGCGTCCCGGTCGCGCAGATACGTCACGGCCACGTCGGCACCGCGGGCCGCCAGCCGGCGGGCGATGCCGCCGCCGATGCCCTTGCCGCCGCCGGTGACCAGGGCGGTACGGCCCGCGAACGGGCGGGGATCGGCGTCCCGCCCGTTCGCGGGGGTCACACCTTCGCCAGGGCCAGCGAACAATTGACACCTCCCAGGGCGAAGGAGTTGCTCAGCGCGAGGTCCACATCGGCTTCCCGGGCGTGGTCGGCGACGATGTCGATGTCGATGTCCGGGTCGGTTCTCTCGCGGTGGAGCGTCGGTGGCAGCACTCCCCGGTGCAGTGCGAGCGCGGTCGCCGCCGCCTCGGTGGCCGCCGTGGCGCCCATCAGATGGCCGTGCCCCGACTTGGTGGAGGAGACCGGCGGCAGGTCGCCGCCGAACAGCTGCCGCAGGGCGCTCACTTCGGCGGCGTCGCCGGCCCTCGTACCGGCGGCGTGCGCGTTGACGTATCCCACATCGCCGGGAGGGCGTCCGGCCCTGGCGAGGGCGAGGGTCATGGCGGCGAGCGCGCCACGCCCGTCCGGCCGGGGCCGGGAGAGGTTGTAGGCGTCCGCGGTGTGGCCGTGTCCGGCGAGTTCGGCGTAGATCCGGGCGCCGCGGGCGCGGGCCCGCCCCAGCTCCTCCAGGACCAGTACGGTCGCCCCCTCGCTCATCACGATGCCGTCGCGTCCGGCGTCGAAGGGGCGGCAGGCCCGTGAGGGGTCGCCGTCGCGGGTGGACAGGACGCGGGCGGTGGCGAAGATGGCGAGCGCGTTCGCGTTGAGCGGGGCGTCGCAGCCGCCCGCGAGGACGACGTCGGCGCTGCCCTCACGGATCAGGTCGGCGCCACGGGAGAGGGCGTGGCCGGAGGCGGCGCAGCCGGTGGCGGGGCATTCGACGGCGCCCATGAACCCGTACTCCATGGACACCATCGCGGCGGCGACCGTCGGCATCATCGCCATGCTGGTGGTGGGCGCCGTGGCCCGCCAGCCCCGCTCGCGCAGGACCAGGCCCTCGGCGGCGATGCGTTCCATGCCGGCGTAGGCGGTGGCGATCACGACTCCCGCCCGCAGGGGGTCGAGGCCGCTCTCCACCGGTCCGGCGTCCCGCACGGCCAGCCGGGCGGCGGCGACGCCGAAGTGCGCGAACCGCTCCAGGCGGCCCAGTTTGCGGCGGTCGAGATGGTCCTCGGCGCGGAAGCCGTTCACCTCTCCCGCGGCCCGTACGGGGAAGCCGTCGAGGGTGAACCGGGTCAGCGGGCCGATGCCGGAGCGGCCCTCCCACAGGGATTCCTCGAAGGCCTTCACCCCGGTGCCGATCGGGGTGACGGGCCCGATGCCGGTGATCGCGACCCTGCGGGGGGTCATGTCCGCTCCAGCAGTTCGGTGAAGTGGTCGATGATGCCCCCGATGACGAGGAGGTTCTCCAAGTCCTTGTCGGACACGGTGAGTTGGTGGCGTTCCTCCATGATGGCGACGGCGCTCATGAGGTCCACGGAGTCGAGCCCGAGGTCGCCGAAGACATGGGCCTGCGGTGTGATGAGTTCGGCGGGCACCTCGAAGCGTTCGGTGAGGAGTGCGCGCAGCTCGCTCTCGACCTTGTCCCTGGTGGTGTCGGTGTTCATGGTTCTTCCCTCCGTTGTGGCCGCTCAGTAGAGCCCGCCGTCCACATTGATCAGCTGTCCGGTGACGGCTGGTGAGTCGACGCAGAACCGGACCGCTCCGGCCACGTCCTCGGGGGTCACGTAGCGACCGGTCGCCGACAGTCCGAGGAAGCGTTCACGGGCGGGGGCGCCGAGTCCGGCCGTGAGCGGGGACTCCACCAGGCCCGGGGCCACCACGTTGGCGGTGATGCCGTACCGCCCGTTCTCGCGGGCCACCGACCGGGTGAGGCCGAGGAGTCCGGCCTTGGCCGCCGCGTAGCTGGCCTGTCCCGGCAGGCCGAGCGCGCCGCTGACCGAGCCGACGCAGACGATCCGTCCGAAGCGCTGCGCGATCATCGAGGGCAGCGCGTGGCGGACGCAGTGGAACATGCCGGTCAGGTTGGTCCGCAGTACGTCGTCCCAGTCCTCGTCGCGCATCCGCACCACGGGCCGGTCGCGGAGCGCGCCCGCGGCGCCGACCAGAACGGAGACGAGCCCGGCGGCCTCGGTCACCTCGCGGAAGCAGGCGCGTACGGACTCCGGGTCGGCGACGTCCACGCGTACGGGCAGCGCGCCGGGGAGTTCGGCCGCCAGCGCGCGTCCCGCCGCCTCGTCGCGGCGGAAGCCGACGGCGACCCGGGTGCCCCGGGCCGCCAGGGCCCTGGCGACGGCGGATCCGATGGCTCCCGTCGCCCCGGTCACCAGCGCGACCCTGGGAGCGCGGCGGGCCGTGGGGTCGTCGGGTACGGCGGCTGCCCGGCCGTTCACCGTGCGGTCATCGGGCATCGTCCACCGCCTGACGGACCGGGTTCGGACGCGGCCCGCTCCGGCCGGCCTGGAACGGCCGCGGCGTCTTGGCCTCGGCGTCGCTGGACACCAGGCGCAGTCGCGGGGACGGCACTTCGGCGGCCAGGGTCTCCCCTACGAGCCCGAGCAGCCGCGCGGGGGAGCCGGGGCCCAGTTCGACGAAGGACCGGTGGCCGTCGTGGGCGGCGGCGGTTACGGCCGCGTGGAAGTCGACCGGCCGGGTCATGCCCTGGACGAGGAGTTCCCTGATGCGGTCCGGGTCGGCGGTGGCCTCCCCGGTGAGGCAGGAGTACAGCTTCGCGGCGGGGACCCGGATGTCGGCGTCGCTGAGCGCGGCCCGCAGTTCGGCTGCGGCGGG
>NZ_MDCR01000375.1 GCF_001723055.1 Streptomyces niveus | reverse complement strand
GCGACGCGTTAGGGCCTGCGGGCGGAGGTGACGCGGTAGACGTCGTACACGCCCTCCACGCCCCGTACCGCCTTCAGCACATGCCCGAGGTGCTTCGGGTCGCCCATCTCGAAGGTGAAGCGCGACGTGGCGACCCGGTCGCGGGACGTCTGGACGGCCGCCGACAGGATGTTGACGTGCTGGTCGGACAGGACCCGGGTGACGTCGGACAGCAGCCGGGACCGGTCCAGCGCCTCGACCTGGATGGCGACGAGGAAGACGGACGACTGGGTGGGCGCCCATTCGACTTCGAGGATCCGTTCGGGCTGCTGCGACAGGGAGTCGACGTTGACGCAGTCCGCGCGGTGTACGGAGACGCCGCTGCCACGGGTGACGAAGCCGATGATCGGGTCGCCCGGCACCGGGGTGCAGCAGCGGGCGAGCTTGACCCACACGTCCTCGACGCCCTTGACGACCACACCGGGGTCGCTGCTGGAGCGGCGCTTGGAGCGGCCGCGCGAGGGCGGCGCGCTCTCGGCGATGTCCTCGTTGGCGGCTTCCTCGCCGCCGAGTGCCTGGACGAGTTTCTGTACGACGCCCTGGGCGGCGACATGGCCCTCGCCGATCGCCGCGTACAGCGACGAGATGTCGGGGTAGCGCATCTCGTGCGCGAGCGTGACGAGCGAGTCGCCGGTGAGGATGCGCTGGATCGGCAGGTTCTGCTTGCGCATCGCCTTGGCGATGGCGTCCTTGCCGTGCTCGATCGCCTCGTCGCGGCGTTCCTTGGAGAACCAGGCGCGGATCTTGTTCCTGGCCCGTGGCGACTTGACGAAGCCCAGCCAGTCCCGTGAGGGTCCGGCGCCGGACGCCTTGGAGGTGAAGACCTCCACCAGGTCGCCGTTGTCGAGGGTCGATTCGAGAGGGACGAGCCGCCCGTTGACCCGCGCCCCTATGGTGCGGTGGCCGACCTCCGTATGGACGGCGTACGCGAAGTCGACGGGGGTGGCCCCGGCCGGCAGCGCTATGACGTCGCCCTTGGGCGTGAAGACGAAGACCTCGTTGCGCGACAGGTCGAAGCGCAGGGACTCCAGGAACTCGCTGGGGTCCTCGGTCTCCTTCTGCCAGTCGAGCAACTGCCGCAGCCACGCCATGTCGTTGACGGTGTCCTGGTTGGCGCCCTTGCCCGCGTTCTTGGGGACGTCGGTACGGACCTTGGACGCCCCGGCGACGGCCTCCTGCTTGTACTTCCAGTGCGCGGCGATGCCGTACTCGGCGCGGCGGTGCATGTCGAACGTACGGATCTGGAGCTCGACCGGCTTGCCGCTGGGCCCGATGACCGTCGTGTGGAGCGACTGGTACATGTTGAACTTGGGCATCGCGATGTAGTCCTTGAACCGCCCCGGGACCGGGTTCCACCGGGCGTGGACGGTGCCGAGCGCCGCGTAGCAGTCGCGGACGGTGTCGACGAGGACGCGGATGCCGACGAGGTCGTAGATCTCTGCGAAGTCCCGGCCCCGCACGATCATCTTCTGGTAGACGCTGTAGTAGTGCTTCGGTCTGCCGGTGACGGTGGCCTTGATGCGGGCGGCGCGCAGATCGGACTGGACCTCGTCGGTCACTATCGCCAGATACTCGTCGCGCTTGGGCGCCCGCTCCGCGACGAGCCGGACGATCTCGTCGTACATCTTGGGGTAGAGGATCGCGAAGGCGAGGTCCTCCAGCTCCCACTTGATGGTGTTCATGCCCAGCCGGTGGGCGAGCGGCGCGTAGATCTCCAGCGTCTCGCGGGCCTTCTTCTCCTGCTTCTCCCGCTTGAGATAGCGCATGGTGCGCATGTTGTGCAGCCGGTCGGCGAGCTTGATGACCAGGACACGGGGGTCCTTGGCCATGGCGACGACCATCTTGCGTACGGTCTCGGCCTGGGCGGCCTCGCCGAACTTGACCTTGTCGAGCTTGGTGACGCCGTCGACGAGGAGGGCGACCTGGTCGCCGAAGTCCTTGCGCAGCGTGTCCAGGCCGTACTCGGTGTCCTCGACGGTGTCGTGCAGCAGCCCCGCCATCAGGGTGGCCGGGTCCATGCCGAGTTCGGCGAGGATCGTGGTCACGGCGAGGGGGTGCGTGATGTACGGGTCGCCGCTCTTGCGCTTCTGGCCGCGGTGCCAGCGCTCGGCGACCTGGTAGGCGCGCTCGATCTGGCGCAGGACCGCGGTGTCGATCTTGGGGTCGTTGCCGCGTACGGTCCGCAGGAGCGGTTCGAGGACCGGGTTGTACGGCGACGAGCGCTGCACGCCGAGCCGGGCCAGCCGGGCGCGTACGCGGTTGGAGGAGCCGCCGGAGCGCGAGGGGGCGGCCGGGGCGGGCTTGGGCGCGGTGACGGGGACCGGGAGCTGGCTCTTGGCGGGCGAGGAGCCCGGCGTGGGCGCGGGCGCCTGGGCGGGGCCCGTGGGCGGCGTGGCGGCCGGTGCCGGGCCGGTCGCCGGCTTCGGGCCTGAGCCGTTGGCCCCGGCCCCGTTGTGCTCGGCAGAAGTGTGCGCAGCCGTACTCGGCCCGTCCGCCGGTTCCTGCGGCGTGGCGGGCGCCGTCACGGCCCGGTCTGCGTGCGGATCGGGCTGGGCGGCGGCGAGTGGCTGGGCCTCGTCTGGCAAGAGCGCTCCTCGTGCGTTTCCGGGTCCCCCGGTCAGGTCCGGAACGGCCATGGTAACGACCTCGTGGCGCGACCGCTCACGAGACCGGTGCGCGCAGGGGTACGGGCGCGATGCAGGAGGAACGCGAACACCCCGGGTGGAATTCCCGGGGTGTTCGCTTTCGCCACTCTTTGTCACGCTTGTTCTGCCAGGCGTGACCGGCTGGGTCAGACCTTGATCAGTGCCTCCAGAGGGACGCCCCGCAGATGCGGTTCAAGGCGTGCCCTGCCGTCGAGGAAGCCCAGCTCCAGCAGCACGGCCACGGCCACCACCTCGGCCCCGGCCCGGCGTACCAGCTCCACGGACGCCGCGGCGGTGCCGCCGGTGGCGAGCACGTCGTCGATGACGATGACGCGGTCGCCCTCCCGCAGGTCCTCGGCGTGGACCTCCATCTCGGCGCTGCCGTACTCCAGGTCGTACGTCTGCGACAGCGTCGCACCGGGCAGCTTCCCCGCCTTGCGGACGGGGATGAAGCCGATGCCGGACCGGACGGCGACCGGCGCGGCCAGGATGAAGCCGCGCGCCTCCAGGCCGACGATCTTCGTGGCGCCGTGCCGTACGGCCAGCTCCGCGAGGGCGTCCGTGAGCACCGTGAAGGCCTTCGGATCCGCGAGCAGCGGCGTGATGTCCTTGAACATCACACCCAGCTTCGGATAGTCGGTCACATCGCGGATACGGCTGAGGAGCAGCTCCCGCGTGCTGTCGTCGGTCATCGACGCTTCCCCGACGGACGGCCCCGGCCACGGCCGCCGTGGCTGCGGGGACCCGCGACCGCGGCGGCGGGCGGGATGTCCGGCGCCGAGGTCTCGTCGTCCGGCCCGGCGTCCCGCGGCTCGTCGCCGCCCTCGTCCGAGTAATCGGGCGCCTCGCCCTTGGCCGCGGCGGCCTTCCGCTTGGCCTCCACCCGCTTCTTCAGCGCCCTTATCGACGGCTCGCGTTCCTTGAGGTCGGCGACCAGCGGAGTGGCGATGAAGATCGACGAGTACGCGCCGGCGGCGAGGCCGACGAACAGCGACAGCGAGATGTCGTTCAGCATGCCGGCGCCGAGGACACCGCCACCGATGAACAGCAGACCGGCGACCGGCAGCAGCGCGACCACGGTGGTGTTGATGGAACGCACCAGGGTCGAGTTGATGCTGCGGTTGGCGACCTCGCTGTAGGTGTAGCGCGTCTGCTTGGTGATGTCCTTCGACCCCTCCTTGAGGGAGTCGAAGACCACGACCGTGTCGTAGAGGGAGTAACCGAGAATGGTCAACAGACCGATCACCGTGCCCGGGGTGACCTCGAAGCCGACCAGCGCGTACACACCGACCGTGATCGTGAGGTCATGGATCAGGGCGATGAGCGCCGCGACCGCCATTCTCCATTCGAAGGCGATCGCCAGATAGATCACCACCAGGATCATGAAGATCCCGAGACCCGTCCACGCCTTGTTGGCGATCTGCTTGCCCCAGCTCGGACCGACGAGGTCCGCGTTGATCTTCTCCTGGGGGATGTCCAGGTCCTTGGAGAGCTGGGCCTGGACCTTGTCGGCCTGGGCCGTGTTCAGCTCGGTGACCTGGATACGCAGTCCGCCGTTGCCGAGTTTCTGGACGATCGCGTCATGGCCGGAGGCCTTCTCCGCGTGGTCCTGCGCGGCTGACACGGAGATGCTCGTCTTCGGGGTGTTGAAGACGGCACCGCCCTTGAACTCGATGCCCATGTTGAGCCCGCGCACCGCGAGGCCGGCGATGGCCGCGATGGTGATGAGGACCGAGAGCGCGTACCAGAACTTGCGCTTCCCGACGAAGTCGTAGCCGACTTCGCCGCGGTAGAGCCGGGCGCCGAGATCTCCGAGTCGCGACATCTCACGCCTCCTTCGGGTCGGTGGGGGCGCCGAGGCGGCGGGTGCTGCGGCGCAACGGTGGCTTGGCTCCGAGGCGCTTCGGGTCGAGACCGGACCAGGATCCGCCGCCCGAGAAGAACTTCGTACGGGCGAGCAGCGTCATGACCGGCTTGGTGAAGAAGAACACGACGACGACGTCGAGCACCGTGGTCAGGCCGAGCGTGAACGCGAAGCCCTGCACCTTGCCGACGGTGACGGTGAACAGCACGGCCGCGGCGAGGAACGACACGAAGTCGGACACCAGGATCGTGCGCCGGGCGCGCGGCCAGGCGCGTTCGACGGCGGGCTTGAGCGTACGGCCCTCTCTGATCTCGTCCCGGATTCGTTCGAAGTACACGATGAACGAGTCCGCGGTGATACCGATCGCAACGATCGCACCACACACCGCGGGCAGGTTGAGTGCGAAGCCGATACCCGGTCCGAGCAGGGTCATGATCGCGTACGTCATGACCGCCGAGGCCAGGAGGCTGACGATGGCGATCAGCGCGAGACCCCGGTAGTAGAGCACCAGGTAGATGATCACCAGGGCGAGGCCGATGGCGCCGGCGATCAGACCGGCCTCCAGCTGCTCGCCACCGAGTGCGGCGGTGACCGTGGTGACGGTCTCTTCCTGGAAGGTCAGCGGCAGCGCGCCGTACGACAGGATGTTGCCCAGGTCCTGTGCGGACTCCTGGGTGAAGTTGCCGGAGATCTCGGCGTTGGCGCTCAGGGTCTGGCGCACCGAGGGCGCCGAGACGACCTCGCCGTCGAGGACGATGGCGAACTGGTTCTGCGGGGCCTGCTGCTGCGAGAGCTTGCTGGTGATCGCCTGGAACTTCTTCGAGCCACCGCCCGTGAAGTCCATCTGGACGATCCACTGGCCGGTCTGCTGGTTGATGGTGGCGTTGGCGTCGTCGACGTCCTTGCCGCCCACCTCGGCCGGGCCGAGGATGTACTTCTCCCACACACCGTCGTTCTCACCGCAGGCGAGCGTCGGCTCGCTCGGCTTCGCGGAGTCCCCGAGGGCGCCCCTGGCCTTCTCGTTCGTGCAGTCGAGGGCCACGAAGTCGGCCTGGAGCTTCTCCGTCGCGGGGTCGGCGGGCGGCGCCGCGCTGTCGCTCGGGGCGGGGCTCTCGGAGGGGCCGGGCTTGTCGGAGGCGCCCGGGGTGGGCGTCGCGTCGGCCTTCAGGTTGTCCGTGAGGGCGCGGCCCTGGGTGGTCTCCGAGGCGCTGGGCGCACCGGCGGCCGGCGGGTCGGCCGGCTTGTCGCCCGACTTGTCGCTCGTGGAAGGGCTCGGCTTCGGGCTGTCGCTCGAACCGGCGCTCGGAGTCGCCTCCGGCTGCGGCTGCTGCGCGGACGGGTCACCCGGTCCGAGGGTCAGGACCGGCCGGAAGTACAGCTGAGCGGTGGTGCCGACCTGCTCACGAGCCTGCTGCGAGTTCGTGCCCTTGGGGATGTTGACAATGATGTTGTCGGATCCCTGGGTCTGAACCTCGGCCTCCTGAACGCCGAGACCGTTGACACGACGCTCGATGATGCCGACCGCGGTGTTCATGTTGGTCTCGTTGACCGCGTTCGCCTGGCCCGGCGAGCTCTTGGCCTTGAGCGTGATGGTCGTGCCGCCGGCGAGGTCGATACCGAGGCGCGGCGTGAGCTCGCCCGCCCCGAACATTCCTCCGACGAGGGCGATCATCGCGATCAGGAACAGGATCAGGGTGCGCCCCGGCTTTCCCGGGGCCCCCGTCTGCCTTCGGCCCTTCTGAGGTGCTGCCACCTTTTCGTTTCTCCCTGTCCGACCGCTCCACGCCGGGTGAGCGACGGAGCGGCAACGAAGTGTTGTGGGGACCTGCCCACGCGAAAGCCGACGTCGTCCGGGGACCGCTGGGCGCCTACGGGCGCGGCGCGGTGCCGGACGTGACTACTTCGCGCCGCTCTCGCCGTCGGCCTTGGCGTCCTTCGGCTCGGCCTTCGCGGCGTCGGCGTCGACCGTGGTCGGCTCGGCGTCCGCCTTGACGTCCGCCGTGGTGTCGGCGTCGTCGGGGCCGTCCTTCTTGCCCAGGTCGATCTTGGCCGCGTCGTCGTCGCCGGTCAGGGAGGAGGCGTCGTCGGGCACGACGGCACCGTCGACCTCGATGTCCTCTTCCTCGTCACCGTGGACGATGCGGTTGTACTCCGCGTCGGTGAGGACGGCGCCGATGGAGTTCTTCGCGTACACGGCGTGAACGGCCGGCGCGACCTCAAGGAGGACCGTGTCGTCGTGAACTTCCTTGACGGTGGCGTACATGCCGCCGATCGTCCGGACGCCGGTGCCGGGCTGCATCTCATTGCGCATCTGCACGGCCGCCTGCTGCTTCTTCTTGGCGGACCGGGTCATCAGGAACATGGCCCCGATGAGCACGATGAAGGGGAGGAGGGTCACGAGACTCACGGGAGGGAACTTCCTTCGCACGACCGCGCTGTCGGGCGGCCTGATATACGGGGGTGGGTTAGCCGACTTTTAGGGGCGGCATCGGCGGAGTCTAAGCGAGTCCGCATCAATGGAACAACGCCCAGCATGGCACCGGGGTTCCTGCCGCGACGAATACCGTCGCGCTCACGCCCCGAACAGCCCCGGTTGTCCGCTTGCGCCAGGGCTCCGCGTGGGCGGGGTGAGCCCCAGGTGCGCCCACGCGGCGGGGGTCGCGACCCGGCCGCGCGGAGTACGGGCGAGCAGTCCCTCCCGTACGAGGAAGGGCTCGGCGACCTCCTCGACCGTCTCACGCTCCTCCCCCACAGCGACGGCGAGGGTCGACAGACCGACCGGGCCGCCGCCGAACAGCTTGAGCAGGGCCTGGAGCACGGCGCGGTCCAGCCGGTCGAGGCCGCGTTCGTCGACCTCGTACACCTGAAGGGCGACGGCGGCGATGTCGCGGTTGATGTAGCCCTCGGCCTTGACCTGCGCGTAGTCGCGGACGCGGCGCAGCAGACGGTTGGCGATACGGGGCGTGCCCCGGGAGCGCCCGGCGATCTCGGCGGCCCCGTCGGCGTCGATCTCCAGGTCGAGGAGGTGGGCGGAGCGGTGGATCACCCGTTCCAGCTCGACGGGCTCGTAGAACTCCATCTGCGCGGTGAATCCGAAGCGGTCGCGCAGCGGGGGCGGCAGCAGACCGGCCCTGGTGGTGGCGCCGACGAGGGTGAAGGGGGGCAGCTCCAGCGGGATGGCGGTGGCGCCGGGGCCCTTGCCGACGATGACGTCGACGCGGAAGTCCTCCATGGCCATGTAGAGCATTTCCTCGGCGGGCCGGGACATCCGGTGGATCTCGTCGAGGAACAGGACCTCGCCGTCCTGGAGGGAGGAGAGGATCGCGGCGAGGTCGCCGGCGTGCTGGATGGCGGGGCCCGACGTGATGCGGATCGGGGCGCCCATCTCGGCCGCGATGATCATGGAGAGGGTGGTCTTGCCGAGGCCGGGCGCGCCGGACAGCAGGACGTGGTCGGCGGTGGCGCCCCGGGCGAGGGCCGCCTTCAGGACGAGGTCGAGCTGTTCGCGCACGCGCTCCTGCCCGACGAACTCGTCCAGCGACTTGGGCCGCAGCGCCGCCTCGACCGCCTGGTCCTCGCCGTCGGCCGACGGGGCGACGAGCCGGTCCGGCCCGTCGGCGTCCGCCGGCTGGGGGCCGCCACCCGGCGTGCCGCTGCTGCTGTCGTCCCAGTTCACTGTCATTCACCTCGTGGAAGCGGGACGCCCCGTTACGGTCCCGTGGAGTTCGGCCCCGGCGCGTGCCCGTGTGTGCGTTCGGTCAGCGTGTCCGGTTCAGCGACTGGAGGGCGGCCCGCAGGAGACGCGGTACGGCGGGTTCCTCACCGGCCTTGATCGCCTCCTCGGCCTGGGGCGTGACCAGCGCGACCGCCTCGTCGGCCTCCCTGGTCGCGTATCCGAGGCCGATCAGGGCCGCGTGCAGCTGATCGTTCCAGGAGACCGAGAGGGGGGTGCCGATGCCCTGCCTGCCGATGTGGGAGCCGACGGGCTCGCCGAGCCGGTCCTTCAGCTCCAGCAGGAGCTTCTGCGCGCCCTTCTTACCGATGCCGGGGACGGCGGTCAGGGTCTTCTCGTCCCCCGTGGCGACGGCGACACGCAGTGTGTCGGGCGAGTGCACCGCGATCATGGCCTGGGCCAGCCGGGGCCCGACGCCGCTGGCGGTCTGGAGCAGCTCGAAGGTCTGGCGCTCGTCGTCGTCGGCGAAGCCGTACAGGGTGAGCGAGTCCTCCCGGACGACCAGGGACGTGGCGATCTTCGCCTCCTGGCCGATCCGCAGTCCGGCGAGGGTGGCCGGGGTGCACTGCACCAGCATGCCGACGCCGCCGACCTCGATCACCGCGGAGGTCGGGGCGAGGGCGGCCACCGGGCCGCTGACGAAGGCGATCATCGGGGAACCTTCCGTACGGGTACGTGACTGGTGGGGCGGGCGGACGCCTTGGCCGCGGCCTGCGCCCGGGCGTGCGCCTGCTGGAGGCGGTTGACGGCTGGGGCGCGCCAGATGTGGCAGATGGCGAGCGCGAGGGCGTCGGCGGCGTCGGCCGGTTTGGGCGGGGCGTCCAGCCGCAGCAGCCGGGTCACCATGGCACCGACCTGCGCCTTGTCGGCGCGCCCGCTGCCGGTGACGGCGGCCTTGACCTCACTGGGGGTGTGCAGCGCCACGGGGATGCCGCGGCGCGCGGCGCAGAGCATGGCGACGGCGCTGGCCTGGGCGGTGCCCATCACCGTACGGACGTTGTGCTGGCTGAACACCCGCTCCACGGCGACCAGTTCGGGCCGGTGTTCGTCCAGCCAGGCTTCCACGCCCTGCTCGATGGCGACCAGGCGCGAGCCGAGGTCCGCGTCGGCGGGCGTGCGCACCACACCGACGCCGAGCATCGTCAGCGGGCGTCCCGCGACGCCCTCGACGACACCGACGCCGCACCGTGTCAGTCCGGGGTCCACGCCCAGTACCCGCATCGTGCCCCTCCCCCTCAGCCTCTCGGTCCCGATCGGTCCCGCTCGCTCACACGTTCTGCCGGTGTGTCAGAACCCCTGATCAGCACAGTATCGGTCGGCACCGACAACGCGGCGGGCCGACGGGGGGTGTGTCCCCGTCGGCCCGCCGCGTACAGCCGAGTTGACGCCGGCGACCGTGTGCCGGCAGACCACGGTCGTCAGGCGTCGACCTTCTCCATGACCTCGTCGGAGACGTCGAAGTTGGCGAAGACGTTCTGCACGTCGTCGCTGTCCTCCAGCGCGTCGATCAGTTTGAAGATCTTCCGCGCGCCGTCCTCGTCCAGCTCGACCTGCATGGTCGGCACGAAGTTGGTGTCGGCGGAGTCGTAGTCGATGCCGGCGCCCTGGAGCGCCGTGCGGACCCCGACCAGGTCCGTGGCCTCGCTGAGCACCTCGTAGGACTCGCCCAGGTCGTTGACCTCTTCGGCGCCCGCGTCGAGGACGGCGCCCAGGACGTCGTCCTCGCCCAGCTCGCCCTTGGGGACGATCACGACGCCCTTGCGGTGGAACAGGTACGACACGGAGCCGGGGTCGGCCATCGAGCCGCCGTTGCGGGTCATCGCGACGCGGACGTCGGAGGCGGCCCGGTTGCGGTTGTCGGTCAGGCACTCGATGAGGACGGCGACACCGTTGGGCCCGTAGCCCTCGTACATGATCGTCTCGTAGTCGGCGCCACCGGCCTCCAGGCCGGCGCCGCGCTTGACGGCCGAGTCGATGTTCTTGTTCGGCACCGAGCTCTTCTTCGCCTTCTGGATGGCGTCGAAAAGGGTCGGATTACCGTCGACGTCGGCGCCTCCGGTGCGGGCCGCGACCTCGATGTTCTTGATCAGCTTCGCGAAGAGCTTGCCGCGCTTGGCATCGATCACGGCCTTCTTGTGCTTCGTCGTAGCCCATTTAGAGTGGCCGGACATCTGCCTGTCTCCTTCGCGTAACCAATCCTGCTCCGTTCGGCAGAGATCCTACCGGGATCCCCTCACCGCGCGGAGCGCACCATCTCCGTGAAGAAGCCGTGCAGCCGGTGGTCGCCGGTGAGTTCGGGGTGGAACGCCGTCGCGAGGGCGTTGCCCTGCCGTACGGCGACGACATGGCCCCCGTGCTCGGCGAGCACCTCCACCTCGGCGCCCACGGACTCGACCCACGGCGCCCGGATGAAGACGCCGTCGACCGGCCCCACACCCGTGACGTCGACGGCCGCCTCGAAGGACTCGTTCTGCCGTCCGAAGGCGTTCCTGCGGACGATCATGTCGATGCCGCCGACGGTCTCCTGTCCGGAGCGCGGGTCGAGGATCTTCTCGGCGAGCAGGATCATCCCGGCGCAGGTGCCGTAGACGGGCATCCCCGCGCGTACCCGCGCCCGCAGCGGCTCCAGCATCCCGAAGAGGACAGCCAGTTTGGACATGGTGGTCGACTCGCCGCCGGGGATCACCAGGCCGTCCACGGCGGCCAGTTCGTCCGGCCGCCGTACCGCCCGGGGCACCGCGCCGGCCGCCGTCAGGGCGGCCAGGTGCTCGCGTACATCGCCCTGGAGGGCCAGGACGCCGATCAGCGGGCCGCCCGCGGCGCCCTGGTCACCAGCCACGGTTGGCGTAGTGCTCGGACGCGGGCAGGGTGTCGATGTTGATGCCGACCATGGCCTCGCCGAGGTTGCGGGAGGCGTCCGCGACGATCTTGGGGTCGTCGTAGAAGGTGGTGGCCTTGACGATGGCGGCGGCGCGCTTGGCGGGGTCGCCGGACTTGAAGATGCCGGAGCCGACGAAGACGCCCTCGGCGCCGAGCTGGCGCATCAGCGCGGCGTCCGCCGGGGTGGCCACGCCGCCCGCGGAGAACAGCACGACGGGCAGCTTGCCCAGCTCGGCGACCTCCTTGACGATCTCGTACGGGGCGCGCAGCTCCTTCGCTGCGGCGTACAGCTCGTTGTTGTCGTAGCCGCGCAGCCGGGCGATCTCGTGTCGGATCTGGCGCAGGTGCCGGACGGCCTCGACGACGTTGCCGGTGCCGGCCTCGCCCTTGGAGCGGATCATGGCCGCGCCCTCGGCGATCCGGCGCAGGGCCTCGCCCAGGTTGGTCGCACCGCAGACGAACGGTGTGGTGAAGGCCCACTTGTCGGAGTGGTTGACCTCGTCGGCCGGGGTCAGCACCTCGGACTCGTCGATGTAGTCGACGCCGAGCGACTGCAGTACCTGGGCCTCCACGAAGTGGCCGATGCGCGACTTGGCCATCACCGGGATCGAGACGGCCGCGATGATGCCCTCGATCATGTCGGGGTCGGACATCCGCGCGACGCCGCCGTCCTTACGGATGTCGGCGGGAACCCGCTCCAGCGCCATGACGGCGACCGCGCCGGCGTCCTCGGCGATCTTCGCCTGGTCGGGCGTGACGACATCCATGATCACGCCGCCCTTGAGCTGCTCGGCCATGCCGCGCTTCACGCGCGCGGTGCCGGTCTCGGGGGTCTGGCCGGTGGTGGGAAGCGTGGTGGACACGGAGACGACCTCACTGGGAACTGGGACGGAAGCGTTTGACGAGGTGAGCAAACCTCCGTGGACCAGTCCACGGCAAGGGCCAATGAGTGGCCGGTGGATCGTTCTCGCGGCCCCGCCCCGCCCCCGCACCTCAGCCGGCGCTGCCTCCTCCGCTTCCTCTTCCACGTCGCCGCGGTTCCGTCCCCCTGGTGGAGCGTCTCGTCGCGGTGCTGCGACTCAGCCCCGCTGTCCGTCCGTCGGGGTTCGCCCGGTTGAGGGGCGCCAAGCTGTCGTGGGCGTGAGCGGCCACCGGATTCTGGGGCGTGGTCCCGGAGTAGGTCCCGGCGCCGGTGGGCGAGTGCGGGGTCTGGAACTGCCCCTGGAAGTCGGTTCCGGGGAAGTGGACCGCCGAGAGAGCCTGGGCGTAGTCGTAGGCCTGCTGGGCATCCACCCCGTCGTCGGCCGTCTCCTGGGAGAAATACGCGGCCTGTTCGGGGCTGAGTGTCATGCCCGCCGAATACCCCTGGGACCGATCCTCCTGATAACTCTGCGAGTACGTGGAAGGCTGGGCCGGGGCCGAGGATTGTCGCCACGTCTCCGCTGCCGCTGCCGCAGCCATTGCCTGCTCCGGAGTCATGGTCTCGTAGTCCCACTGGTTGGGGTTCTCCTCTGTAGGCGTCCCCAGGCCTTGCTGCCGGTTCCACTCCCGCAGCTGGTTCTCACCATCCTGGTTGGCCGCGTTCACCCAGGTCTGGGACGGCTCCTCCCAGGTGCGGGCCTGCGTGCGGTAGGCGGGCAGTGTCGACTCCTGCTGCGCCGGACCCGGCTGTTCCGGATCCATCGACGGCTGTCCCGTCCGCGCCAGGTACCGCCTGGCCTCCTCGGCCATACGCCGTTGTGCTTCCGCGAGATCGATCGGGCCGCCGCCCGGCGGATTGTGCGCCGGCGCCTCCCGACTCCACTGGCGCCGATACGCGTCCCCGTAAGGATTGTTCGAGGGGAAATCCCTCCCACTCTCATCTGACACGCGTGCCACCTTCCCGTCATCGATCCAGTCGCCACCAAAAACCGGCAACGGTCACCGGGGCGGGGCTCCACCGGCCCGTTGTCGTCCGGGCGCTCCACGCGCCCGGTCAGGCCGGACACATCCCCAACGGCCGGATCGCGGACATGGTTCAAACCCGGGGCACGCCGGAAGTCCTCTTCCGGTCGCGAGGCCGGTCTAGGGCCTGTCGTTTGGATCAGGCCGGATCAGGGAGCGGGGTCTGGTGCCGTGG
>NZ_MDCR01000374.1 GCF_001723055.1 Streptomyces niveus | reverse complement strand
CGCCGCGTTGTCGTCGGTCGGCATGGCTCCGCCATGCCTCCCTCCTCCGCCTTGCGATCCACGGCACCAGACCCCGCTCACTCATCCGGCCTGATCCAAACGACAGGCCCTAGTGCTTGCGGCCTGATTTCTTGTCGCTGCCACCGTGATGGTGTCTGTTGCGGTGGGTGCCACGAGATCGCTGATCCTCGCGGGAGGATTCGCCTTGTCTGCGGCCGGCTTGGGCGGGCAGCAGATCGCGGGCGGGGATTCCCGCCCGCTGACCGGCGGATGCCAGATTCCGCGCCAGGTCCGCCTGCCTGAGTTGTTCGTTCGCTATGCGCGCCTCCCTTCGCTGCTCGTGAAGGTTTATGGATCCGGCGTAGCCGTAACCGGCCTCCTCCATCCTCTGGAAGAGCGTTCCGTAGCGCTGCTCGGACCGAGCCGTGGTGTCCGCGTCCATGGTTCCGGTCGCGTACGCCTGATCCACGAGGCTTCCGAACGCGTCGGTCTCAGCGACGCGTCTTGTGTACCGTGCCTGGTCCTCGACCTCCGCGGCACGCGCTTCGATCAGTTCCGTGTCCCTTGAGTAATCCAGAACATTCGCGTGTTCCAGCGCCGGCATGTGGTTGCCGTCCCTCCTGTCCAGCGCCCTTTCAATCGCCGCCTCCATCCGCCCACGCCGTCCCTCGAACGTATTGAGGTCGAAATCCTCTTGCTCGTCCAAACCGGTTTCCTTCTTGAGATTCGGTGGGGCATCTCCCCGGCGAGTGACAACGGGCCCGCGGCGCGGGTGGTTCATTCGGAGGCGACCGATGAGTCGCGGCCCCGCCGCCGGTCACCATGGAGAGATCACCCAGTCAGGAGGACACCATGTCTGCCACCGTCCAACCCATCGTCGTCACCCCCGCGATCGACCGTCTGCTGGCCTTCTACCAAGGTCTGCTCGGCGCCGTGGAGACCTCGCGCACCCCCGAGGAAGGGCCCCCGTTCTTCATCAATCTGCGGGTCGGCGACAGTGACCTCGGGCTCGTGTCGGACGCCGACGTCGAATTGGGCACCGCGCAGCGGATGCTCCTGAGCGTCGCGGTCGCCGACGTGGACGAGCGGGTCGGGCAGGTCGAGGGACTGGGCGGGCAGCTGCTCGGGCCCGCCACCGACATGCCGTGGGGCCAGCGGGTCGCCCACATCAAGGACCCGGACGGCAACGCCGTCAATCTCACGCAGCAGCTCTGAGCCCACCCGCGAGGCCCGCCTGCCCCCGACGTAGCATCGTCCGCATGGACAAGCGCGTACTGGGCAGGACGGGCCGCGAGGCGTCCGTCGTCGGACTGGGCACCTGGCAGCTGGGGGCCGACTGGGGCGACGTCGTCGAGGCCGACGCGTTCGCGGTCCTCGACGCGGCCCTCGAATCGGGCGTCACCTTCTTCGACACGGCGGACGTGTACGGCGACGGCCGCAGCGAACAGCTCATCGGCCGGTTCCTGAAGAACCGCCCCGACGCCGGCGTCTTCGTCGCCACGAAGATGGGCCGCCGGGCCGAGCAGCGCCCCGAGAACTACAGCCTGGACAACTTCCGCGCCTGGAACGACCGTTCACGCGCCAACCTCGGCGTGGACACCCTGGACCTCGTCCAGCTGCACTGCCCGCCGTCGGCCGTCTACTCCTCCGACGCCGTCTTCGACGCGCTCGACACCCTGGTTGCCGAGAAGCGGACGGCGGCCTACGGGGTGAGCGTCGAGACCTGCGCCGAGGCGCTGACCGCCATCGCCCGGCCGGGCGTCGCCTCCGTACAGATCATCCTCAACCCCTTCCGGCTCAAGCCGCTCGAAGAGGTGCTGCCCGCCGCCCGGGAGGCGGGGGTCGGCATCGTCGCGCGCGTCCCGCTCGCCTCGGGACTGCTGTCCGGCAAGTACACGAAGGACACGGTCTTCGCCGCCGACGACCACCGCAGCTTCAACCGGCACGGTGAGGCGTTCGACCAGGGCGAGACCTTCTCCGGCATCGACTACACCACGGGTCTGTCGGCAGCCGCCGAGTTCTCGGCCCTGGCCCCCGAAGGCGCCACACCGGCCCAGACCGCGCTGCGCTGGATCATCCAGCAGCCCGGCGTCAGCACCGTCATCCCCGGCGCCCGCTCGGTCGTGCAGGCACGGGCCAACGCCGCCGCCGGCTCTCTCGCACCGCTGTCGCAGAGCACGCTGGAGGCCGTACGCGACCTGTACGACCGCCGCATCCGTGCGGAGATCCACCACCGCTGGTAGGGATGGTGGGACAGACCCGCGTACATCGTACGAAGGAGACATCCCATGGCCCTGAACATCGAGGAACGCCAGCGGTTTCTCGCCGAGCCGCACATCGCGGCCATCGCCATCGACTCCGGCTCGCCGGAGCGGGCGCCGCTCGTCGTCCCCATCTGGTACCAGTACACGCCGGGCGGCGACATCTGGATTCTGACGGGCGCCGGCTCCCGCAAGGACAAGCTGATCAAGGCGGCGGGCCGGTTCACGCTGCTGGTCGAGCGGATCACCCCCACGGTGCGGTACGTCTCCGTCGAGGGCCCGGTCACGGACCGGACCGCAGGCACCCATGACCAGGTCGTGGAGTTGGCGTCCCGCTATCTGCCCGCCGAGAAGGTCGACGGCTACGTCGCCATGGCGACCCGCGACCACGGCGAGGAGGTCGTCTACCGGATGCGGCCCCAGCGTTGGGTCTCCTCCGACCTCGGCGCGTTCTGAGGGTTCGCCGCCCCTACTGTGGGGCCTCCGGCCGGCATCGGACGCAGAGGCCCCACCAGGTGATCCCGGCCTCCTCGACGGCGAAGCCCGTCCGCCCGACCGGTTCGAGGCAGGGGGCGACGCCGGTCGCGCAGTCGACGTCCTCGATGAGACCGCACCGGCGGCAGACGAGGTGGTGGTGGTTGTCGCCCACGCGCAGCTCGTACCTGGTCGGTGAACCGGCCGGCTCGATGCGGCGAATCAGGCCGGCCCCGGTCAGGTCCTCCAGCACGTTGTAGAGCCCCTGGCGTGACATGCCGGCCGAGGTGTCGGCGGCGCCAACCCTGGCCTCGACGTCGGACGCCGTCGAGTGCGGGAACCCGTGAAGCGCGGCGAGAACGGCTCGGCGCTGAGAAGTGTTACGCAGGCCCTTCTTCCTCAGCGACTCGCTGAGATCTTCCATGCTTCACACGCCCTCTCCCGAAGGTCCAGCGGTCCGGAGGTTCAGCGGGCCGTCTCGGCGGCGCGGCAAGTGCGGCGGACGACCCTGCGGGCCGGCAGTGGGCTGAGGGTCCGGCCCAGGCCGTTGGCTACGAGGACCCCGGCCGGTACGACAAAGGAGTGGTCCTGACACGTGAGCAGGCCGCAGCGATCGCAGACACCTATCGCGCTGGTGTCCGTACGGGCCTCGGTGTCGCAGTCGTAGCACTCCATCGCTGTCAGCAAGGGGATCGGTCGCGGGGTCGCCCAGCGACTCGCCACGCTGGACATGACCGTCCTGATCGGCGCGGACGCCTGGGCGGCCCCGCCCGAGGCGAACCAGGCACCCCGCCAGGGGAATTCGAATCGCTGATCCACTAGCGTGCCCTCATGGAGAAGACACTGAAGGGCGCCCTTGTGCTCCTGCGCCCCGCCGTCCCCGAGGACATCCCCGTACTCGCCACCATCCGCGCCACGCCCGAGGTCTACGCGACATGGCGCGGCGGTGACGATCTTCTCGCCGCCGTGACCGAGGATCTCGACGAGCCAGGCCTCACCTCACTGGTCGTCGAACTGGACGGCGCCACCGTCGGCGCCATCCAGTGGGGCGCCGAGGAGGACCCCGACTACCGGCACGCGAACATCGACATCTATCTCGACCCCGCCGCACACGGCCGCGGGGTGGGCACCGACGCCGTACGTACCCTGGCCAGGCACCTGATCACCGACCTCGGCCACCACCGCGTCGTGATCGATCCGGCCGCCGACAACGCCGCCGCGATCAGGTGCTACGGCAAGGTCGGCTTCAAGCCCGTCGGGATCATGCGGGACTACGAGCGCGGTCCCGACGGCACCTGGCACGACGGACTCCTGATGGACCTCCTCGCGGCCGACCTCCTCGCCGCCGATCCGGACCCCATCGGCTGACTCAATCGCGGGCGCACTCAAGGGACTTCAGCGCGACCGAGTCGGCCATCGCCTGCATGCCCTTGTCGTTGGGATGCAGATGGTCGCCGTTGTCGAACGTCGGCAGGAGCCGCTGCGCGTCGTACGGGCTGCGCACCACCTTGTCGAAGTCCACCACCGCGTCGACCGCCCCGCTGGTGCGGATCCACTCGTTGACCTCGACGCGCACGGCCTCACCCGCCGGATCCCACTCCGACCAGCCCTTGAACGGCATGACGGTGGCGCCGACGACACACAGACCCGCCGCGTGCGACCGGTCGATGATCTCGCGGTAACCCGCCGTCAGGGACGCGGCGGTGACACCGGAGTGGGACTTGATGTCGTTGACGCCCTCGAACAGGAACACCGTCCGCACACCCGGCAGCGACAGCACATCGCGCTCCAGCCGCTTCAGCGCGCTCTGCGCCGCGCCGTTCGCCAGAACCTGGTTGCCCGAGATCCCCGCGTTCGCCACGCCCTTCACCGTGCTTGCGGGGGAGTCGTGCAGCCGGCGGGCCAGGAAGTCGGGCCAGCGCAGATTCCTGTCCGTGCTGGACTGCCAGCCGTCCGTGATCGAGTCCCCGAGCGCCACGACCGCCCCGGCCCCGGCGTCCGCGTCCAGGGTGACCGCGTCGAGGTAGAACCACGAACCCAGCCGCTGCGTGTACGCGCCCTCCCGCTCCCGCGCCGCGTGGTTCCCGCTCGCGGCGTACGACGTGGCGAGGGCCATCCCGTGCCCGGTGGCCGGGCCGCCCGCGTCGCGCGCGTACAGACTGACGGCCAGATCGCTCATCGCGGCGACCCTGCCGGGCAGCGCGTCGCTGTAGCGGATCTCGCCCGGCGCCAGCGTCACGGACGCGGACCCGTCGAAGGTGAGCTTCCTGTTGCTGCCGGGGCGCAGCCGGGCGCCGCTCTCGCGGAGTCCGGCGTACGCGGCGCCGACGACCAGCGGCCGGTCCCCGAACGCGTTGGAGATCCGGACCCGAAGTCCCTTACCGCCCACGCTCGTTCGCACGATCAGCCGGTAGGTCCGGTCGCCGGCCGCCTCACCCATGCGGTCCGCGCTCGCCGCCCAGGTGACGACGGACCGCGCGGGCGGGGGAGGGACGGCCGCGGTGGACGCGTTCGCGGACGGGGCGTGCGCGGGGACGAGCAGCACCGCGGCGAGCGCCAGGACCAGCGAGGTCAGCCGGCGGCGTACGGCCCCGCTCATCCGAAGTTCCGCAGCGTGACACTTCTCCCGGCACGGAGGTCGACATCGCGCGAGACGCCACCGGCCGTCACCTTCGTCCTGCGCCCGCCGACGCTGCGGATCCTCGCCTCGCGGACCTTCCCGTCCCGCCAGCTCAGATCCACCACGAATCCGCCCCGCGCGCCGATGCCGGTGACCGAACCGGACCGCGCCCACGCGGCGGGCAGCGCCGGAAGCAGCTCGATACGGCCGGGCCGCGAGTAGAGCAGCATCTCGATCATCGCCGCGGGCGTACCGAAGTTGGACTCGATCTGGAAGATGCCCCGGCCCTTCTCGACCTCGTAGATGTCGAAGAGGTTCATCGCGGTGCCGTTGGTGCCGTCGACGGACGGCCGCAGATTGTTGACGACCAACTCGTACGCCCGGTCCGCGTCCTTCAGCCGCGCCCAGCACAGGGCGCGCCACGCGTTCGCCCAGCCGAAGCTCTCCATCCCACGGGCGGTGAGGAGTTCGGTGGCGCCCTTCACCAGCGCGTCGGGCGAGTCGCCGGGGCGGATCCGGTCACCGGGGAACAGGCTGATCAGCGGCGAGAGATGACGGTGCGTCGTCTCGCCGAGATTGTCCGGCGACATCCACTCCTGGAGCCAGCCGGTCTTCGGGCTGACCTCCGGCAGATACAGCCGCTCCTGGAGCCCGGCCACGGCCTTGGCGAACTCCGCGTCCCTGCCGAGGAGTTCACTGGCCTCGCGGTAGTTGATGAACAGGTCGCGGACCACCTCCTGCGCGTAGGTGATGCCCTTCGCGTCCTGCGGGCCGTGCTCCGGCGACCAGTCGTTGTCGGCGACGAGGACTTCGCGCTCCTCGCCGCTCGACGCGTCCTTGACCGTCATCGTCACCAGCCGGGTCTCCCAGAACTCGCAGGCACCCTTGAGCATCGCGTAGATCTTCTTCACGAACCCGAGGTCCTGCGTGTACTGGTAGTGCTCCCACAGCGTGTTGCACAGCCACGCGTTGCCCGGCGGATGCCACCACCAGCCGAGTCCGCCGTAGATGTTCGTGGAGTACGCCACGGTCCACCCGGCGACCTTGCCGGAGGAGTTGCGGAACCGGTTGCGCGGGTCATTGAAGTGGGTCCGGGTCAGCTCGGACCAGACCGGCAGCTGCGCGAGACAGTAGTCGGTGAACGCGTCGAAGTTGCGCGAGAGCGCGGTGCGGTCGGCGATCCAGTAGTTCATCTGGATGTTGATGTCGGTGTGGTAATCACCCATCCAGTCCGGGTCGTTGCCGTCCAGCCAGGGACCCTGGAGGGCGACCGGCAGTCCGTCCCGCGAACTGCTGATCATCAGATAGCGGCCGAACTGGAGGTACAGCGCTTCGAGTTCGGGATCGGGCACGTCCTGCTGCGTACGGAACTTCAGCCGCTCCCAGGTGTCGAGCGCCCGCTGCTCGCCCGTGGAGGGGCCCAGCGAGACGCTCATCCCCTCGAACTGCTCCCGGTAGTCCGCGACATGGGTGTGCAGCAGCGTGGTGGCCGGGTGGCGTACGGCGTCCCTCGCCTTGGTCCTGGCGAGCGTGGCCGGATCGAGGTCCGGGTCGCGGTAGCCGGTGGTGTGGTCGGGGGCGTAGTTCGACCCGCCGCTGATCACGACGGTCAGGTCGGCGCACCGGGTGAAGACGATCCGCGCGCCGTCCGTGGTGACCGAACCGCTCCTGCTGCGCGCGGTCACGGCCGCGCCGTACCGCAGCCCGTTGGCGAACTCGGCCCCGAGGAACAGGCTGTTGTCCTTGCCGTCCGCCGACGTCTTCTCGTCGTGCGTGCCGTCGAGGGAGATCGTGCCCGTGTAGTGACCGCCACCGCGCTGCGAGAAGTGGACGACGACCACGTCGTCCGGGTGGCTGGCGAAGACGCGGCGCTCGTAGCCGACCCCCGACCGGACGTAGCGGGAGGTGACGAGGCCCTGGTCGATGTCGAGTTCGCGGCGGAAGTCGTTGACCGCGCCGAGATCGTGGTCGGGGATGTCGACCGTGACATGGGCCAGCTGGGTGAAGCTGCCGAAGTCGGCCCGCCCGTAAGGGAATTGGCCGTCCGCCTCCAGTGTGTCGTTGATCCCGCCGGTCCACATCGTGGCGTCGGAGACGAAGATCACCTCCTGCCCGGGGTCGTTGCCGACGAGCGCGCCGAGCCGGCCGTTGCCGACCGGCAGCGCCCGTTCGAGCATCGTCGTCCTCCCGGCCGGCGCGCGGTACCACATCCGGGTCGTCGAGCCCTCGCCCTCGGCGAGCATGGGGGAGACGGCGGGTCGCTTCGGCGGCGCGGAAGCGGCAAAGGCGGGCAGTGCGCCGAGCGCGGTGAGGGCGCCGGCGCCCGCGGCGAGCGTGAGCGCGCGACGCCGCGTGGGGCCGGTCCCGGACCGGGCAGGGGGCTGCGGGTGCTGATCGTTCACGGAACAACTCCATTCCTGCGGACCTGCGGAAGAGGAGGTACGGGGAGCGACAGGCCGGGGGCGCGCCCGCGAAGGCGCGCCCCCGCTCGTACTCGTACGGCGCCGGGAATCAGACGCGCGGTACGTCGATCTTGTCGATGTCCGGGGAGTAGCCCTCACCGCTGTCGAAGGCGATGGTGTTGCTGCCCGCCTTCAGGGTGACCGGCACGCTGATCGAGTCGACCGCCTGCCAGCCGCCGGTGGCCGGGAAGGCCGTCGCGACGGGCGCCTTGCCGTTGGCCGAGACACCGATCGACCGGGGGTCGCCCGAGGTGTAGGCGACCTTGACCAGATAGCGGCCGGCCTTCTTGACGACGACGTCCGTGAACTGGACCTTGCCGCCGGTGTACAGATTGCCGACCTTCTTCGCGCCCGAGCACTCGTCGCAGCCGGCGACCGACGCCGAGCCGCTCAGCACATTGCCGGGGGACTCCGCCTCGTACGCGGTGGTCCTCAGCTCCGGCCCCTGCGGGGTGACGGTGAACAGCCGCGAGCCGTGCGCCGGTACGGCCTGGGTGATGCCGTCCTTGTGCCGGCCGAGGCTCTCGCGGTTCCACACGTCACGTACCGCCGCCTGGCCGGTGAAGCCGAGCGCCTGCCAGTCGGCGGTCACCGGCGAGGCGGAGTCCCCCTGGTTGAACAGGGCGACGGTCCAGCTGCCGTCCGGGTTCTCGGACGCCCAGACCTGCTCGTCGCCGACGGAGGTCACGGGCTTCGCGGGCTTCCCCGGCTGCTGGTTGATCTTCAGCACGTCGCGGTTGGTCATCAGCGACAGGCCGTAGTCGTCGAGCTTGGTCAGGTCGTCGCCGCTGTAGAGCGGCGACTTGGCGATGGCCCACAGCGTCATGTAGCTCTGCCGTTCGGCCTTGGTCAGACCGCTCATGTCCGCGTTGCCGACATTGATCGCGTCCAGGTCGTTCCAGCCGCCGGGCCCCGCGTACCGCGTCCAGCCCGGTGTGTCACGCCACCGGTCCTCGACCGAGTTCTCCCACGACACCAGGGTGTTGCAGTAGCACTCGACGTCGGTGTCGACGCGCCAGCCGTTGGACGTGGCCTGCCAGTCCTTGGCGTAGTTGATGTCGAGCGACCAGGAGATCTCCAGGTGGATGGGCCGCCCGGTGGACTTGATGGCCTTCTGCCAGGCGGCGACGTCCGCGCGGTTGTCGTAGTTGTCACCGCTCTTGAAGGAGCCGGGACCCACACCGTCGAGCTTGAGGAAGTCGTAGCCCCAGTCGGCGATCAACCGTGCCTGCGAGTCGATGTACTTCTGCGCGCACGGCTTCGAGAAGTCGATCTTGTACGAGCTGTCCCAGCCGTTGGTCGTGCGCAGGTCGCTGTGGACGATGTCGCCGGTGGTGCAGTCGTCGGTGTTCCAGATCCTCAGCCTGCCGTCGCCGTACCCCTCCTTCTCCAGACCCACGGGAAGATAGATGCCGGCCTTGAGACCCTTGCTGTGGATACGGTCCGCGACCGCCTTCATCCCGCTGGGGAAGCGCTCCGTGTTGGTCTTCTGGCGCCCGTACTCGTCGAACTCGGGCGTCCAGTCCCAGCCGCGCCACCAGCCCGCGTCGATGTTGACGTACTCGTAGCCGTACTTCTTCAGCTTCGAAGCCAGCGCGTCCGTCTGCTTGTTGACGTTGGCCTCGGTGAGATAGCTGTAGTTGCCGTCGGGGTTCACCCCCGGGTACGACGTGGTCTGGAGGCTCCAGCTGCTCCAGCCCATGTACGGCTTCTCGGCGACGGGGTCCTGTGCCGACGACGTCCGGATCGGTGCCTGGTCGGGGCGCTGGGCCTGGGCGGTGGTCGGCACGGCGACCGCGAGGCCGGCCGTGACGGCGAGGACGAGCGCGGCGCGCAGCGTTCTCGCGACGGTGTGAGTGGGTGGGCGCATGGGAGGGAGCCTCCTGCTTGTCTGTGAAGGGGAGGTACGGGACGGGGGAGTGGCGCTACTTGCCCGCGCCGATCGTCAGACCGCTGATGAACTGGCGCTGGAGCGCGAAGTACACGATCAGCGTGGGAATCGCGGTCATCAGCGCACCGGCCGCGATGAGATTGGGATTGGTGAAGTACTGGCCCTCCAGGCTGGCGAGCGCGGAGGTGACGGGGCGCTTGTCACCGGTCTCGATCAGCACGAGCGGCCAGAAGAAGTCGTTGTAGATCCAGATCGACTCCAGCGTCGCGAGCGCGGCGAACGCCGGCCGGCACAGCGGCAGCACGATCTGGAAGAACTGGCGCCACACGGGCGCGCCGTCCACGAGCGCGGCCTCGGTGATCTCCTTCGGGATCGTCTTCATGTAGTTGCTCAGCACGAAGGTGCAGAAGCCGCACTGGTAGGCGATATGGATGACGATGATGCCCCAGTAGGAGTTGTAGAGCAGGAACGAGTCGCTCATCCAGCCCGGCAGGTTCCACTGGAGATACAGCCGGTACAGCGGGGTGATCAGGACCTGGGCGGGGAGCAGGTTGCCCGCGGTGAACAGCATCAGCAGCGCGATGTTCCAGCGGAAGTCGAAGCGTGAGACGTAGAAGGCGACGGCGGCGGAGAAGAACAGCGTGCCGAGCACGGCGGGCACGGTGACGAGCACCGAGTTCCAGAAGAAGTGCGCGAGGCCCGACTGGGCCCAGGCGTCCGTGAAGTTGTCCAGGCTCAGCCCGCTGGGCCAGGACAGATACCCGTTCTTCGCGGTGTCCTCGTACGGCCGCAGCGAGGTGTACATCGCCCACAGCAGCGGGACCAGCCACAGCAGGGAGATACCGCCGAGGAAGAGATGGCGGCCGGTCTGGCGGCGCGGGCGTGAGCGCCCGGCGGGCGGTGTGTCCTGCGGGGCCCGTGGCCGGGCGGCCGGAGGTGTGGCTGTCGCGCTCACGCCTCCTCCTTGTCCTTGCGGAAGTTCTGTACGAGGAAGGTGCAGATGGCGGTCAGCGAGACCAGCAGCATGATCACCGCGATCGCCGAGCCGTAGCCGATGTGGCTGGTCTCGCCGACGATGTTGTCGGTGATCAGGAGCGAGAGCAGCTCCATGCCCGGCTTGCTGCCGATGCCGCCGCCGAGGACGTACACGATGTCGAAGGCGCGCAGCGACTCCATCGCCGTGACGACGAGGATGACGATGTTGACCGGCTTCAGCGCGGGGAAGACCACGCGCAGGAACGTCTGCCGGCCGTTGGCGCCGTCGAGCGCGGCGGCCTCCTTCAGCGCGGGGTCGAAGCCCTTGAGCCCGGCCAGATAGAGGATCATGATGTAGCCGGTGTGCCGCCACGCGGAGGCGACGAGCACGGCCCACAGATTGAGGTCGGGGTCGCCGAGCCAGTCGATGTGGGTGCCGGGCGACGCGGCACCGATGATGCCGTTGAGCAGACCGTTGTCCGGGTTGTAGATGATCTCCCAGATCAGTCCGACCACCGCGAGGGACAGCACCATGGGCAGGAAGATCGCGGTCTGGTAGATCCGGGTGAAGCGGATCTTCCGGTCGAGCTGGTACGCGAGGAAGATCCCGAACGGCGTCGGCAGCAGCGCGGTGAACAGCAGCCAGATGACGTTGTGCTGGACCGCCGGCCAGAACGGCGGGTAATTGGTGAAGATCTCCCGGTAGTTGGCCCAGCCGATCCAGTCGATCTCGGACAGCGAGAGGCCGTCCCAGCTCGTGAAGGAGAGCGCGAACGAGGCGAGCGCCGGCAGCCAGACGAAGATCAGCAGGGCCAGCAGCGGTACACCGACGATGACGCCGAGGAACAGCCGGTCGCGCAGACCGAGCCGGCGCGGCCTGCGCCGGCGGGCCGGTACGGGGGGCGCGGCCGGCGTGGTGGCCGGTTCCTCCGGTGCTTCGAGTGTGGAAGTCATAGGGGTGGGCGTCCCTCAGGCGGGTCGACGGGGCGGCGGCTCGGGGTGTCGGGGAGCGGGGACTTCGGCGTCGGGACCGGCTCAGCCGGAGAAGAAGCGCGAGCGCTGCGACTCGATCTTCTTCAGCGTGGCCGCCCCGTCGTCCGGATGGCCGAGCCACTGCGTCAGTCCGGGCAGGACGACGGTGGAGATGAACCCCGGATCGCTGTCCCGGTCGCCGAACTGGGTGATGTGCTTCGCGGCGCCGATCAGCTCGGCCGACTTCTTCTGCAGCGCGTTGTACGTGCTGGTGTCGGCCTCGCTGTGGACGGCGACGTTGCTCGGGTCGACGCCCATGTAGATGCCCTCCGCCTCGGGGCTGCCCAGGAATTCGAGGAACTTACCGGCCCCCTCGGCGTTCTTGGGCTTGCGGCTGAGCATGAACCCGTCGGTCGGCGCCTCGACGGTGTCCGTGCCGTGGGCCGGGTCGATCTCCGGGAACGGGAAGAAGTCGATGTCCTCGCGCAGCGCCGTGTCGGTGATCTGCTGGCCGAGGAAGAGACCGATGACGGCCATGCCGGACTTCTTGTCGAGCAGCGACTGGGCCGCGTCCTGCCACGAGCGCCCGCCGGCGCCGGACTGGTAGTACGGGGCCACCTCCCGCCACAGGTCGAGCACGGTGCTCATGCGCCGGTCGCTCCACGCGACGTCGCCGCGCATCAACTCCATGTGGAAGTCGTAGCCGTTGGCGCGCAGATTCAGATAGTCGAAGGCGCCGAGGATTGACCAGCTGTCGCCGCCGCCGTAACCGGACGCGATGGGCGAGAGCCCGTCCTTCTTCATCTTCTTGGCCAGCGCGACGAACTGCGCCCAGGTGGCCGGCGGCGTGTAGCCGCGCTCCTGGAAGACGCTCTTGCGGTAGAAGACCGCCCACGGGTAGTTGTACAGCGGGACGAAGTAGTACTTGCCGTCGGCGCCCTTGGAGAGCTGCTTCGCGGCCTCGCTGAACCCGGAGCCGATGGTCTCCCACACCTCGTCGATGGGACTGGCCAGCTTCTTCTCCGCGAAGTACTGCATGCGGTAGCCGGCGAACCAGGTGAACGTGTCGTCCGGGGTGCCCTGGAGGTAGCTGGAGATGCTCTTCTGGAAGGTGTCGTGGTCGACCGTGTTGGTCTTGACCTTCAGGTCGGATTCCTTGGTGAAGGCCGCGGTCAGCGCCGCGTACGCCTTCTTCGGTGTGGCGTCGGCGCCGTTGGAACCGAACGTCACGGTCTTCGGGTCGGCGGCCGGAGGTCCGCCGCCGCACGCCGCGAGGGCGGGCCCGGCGAGCGCGACAGCTCCCGCTCCCATCAGCCCGTTGACGACGCTGCGTCGTCTCGGACCACCGGCTGCGGGTATGCGGCTCTGCTGCGTCATCGCTTCTCCTGGATGGTGTCGGATCCGATGAAGGTCTGGATCGCGGTGGCCGCGGCCCCGCGCGCCCACTCCTCGAACGGCAGCGGACGTGTGACCACGTCGCACTGATCGGCGGTGCTGAAAGCGGTCGCGGAGAACGCTTCCTTGATCTGGGCGGCGAACAGGTCGTACGCCGCGAGTCCTTCCCCCGAGATGATCACGCGCTCGGGGCCGAGCAGATTGACCACCGAGCCGATCGCCCGGCCGATCGCCGCGCCCGCGTCCGCGTACGCCTCGCGGGCCACCGGGCTTCCGCCGTGGGCCAGTTCGAGCGCCTGGGCCGGGCCGGCCAGCGGCTCGCCCGTGTCGCGCCGGATCCGGCGCACGATGGCCGAGTCCGATGCGATGGCCTCGACGCAGCCGTGGTTGCCGCAGTGGCAGAGCGGCCCGCGCGGGTCGATGGACAGATGGCCGATCTCGCCGGCCACCCCGTGCGCCCCGGCGACCACGCTCCCGTTGACGACGAGGCCGCAGCCGATACCGGCGCCGACGGTGACCAGGGCGAAGTTGGACAGTCCCACCCCGGCGCCGAACCACTGCTCGGCGACCGTCAGCGCCCGTACGTCGTTGTCGACGGTGGTGGGCAGCCCGGTCGCCGCCGCGGTGAGTTCGGCCAGCGCGATGTCGCGCCAGTCCAGGAACGGCGAGTACCGGACGGCTCCCGCCGCGCGGTCCACATCGCCGGACACGGCCACCGCGAGACCCTGCACCTGGACGCCGAACCCCTCGGCCTCCGTCTTCAACTCGGCCGTCAGCTCGGCGATCACGGCGATCACCGCACCGGGCTCGCGATCGGTGAGCGGTACGTGGCGGGCCAGCCGGATCCGGCAGCACAGGTCCGCGAGGACCGCGATCACCTCGTCGGCCGTCACCTTCACGCCGATGAACAGGGCCCTGCCGCCGTCCACCCGCACCGGGTTGGCGGGCCGCCCGACGGCCGGCGGCGCGCTGTCGTCGGCGGCCTCGACGAAGTAGCCCGCCGCCATCAGCGGTCGTACCGCCTTGGTCACGGCGGCCGACGAGAGGCCGGTGCGTCGGGACAGCTCCACCCGCGAGAGGGGGCCCTGGGAGAGGACGGTGGTGAAGACCAAGGAGGCGGCGGGGGTGGCCGCCGGAAACGCCTCCACCTGGTCGGTCGTTGACATGGCCGGAAACGTAGGTGAGTTAATTTCCTCTGTCAATAAAAAAAGCAGGAACCCTGCGAAGTAGAAGTTGATCATCCTCTCTCCAGGGAAAAGTTTGTCGGAGCAAGGCACTTGACAGCGGATCAAAGGCCGGGATTGGCTACCTGCCGTCACAGTGCTGCCCCTGAACGTAAGGATCTCCATGCCTCAGATCTCCTGCGCACCGGACGCCGCCCTGTGGTTGATCAGCACCCCGCACACCTCGTACGCGGTGCGGATCGACAGCGGGGGAGCGCCCTGCCATGTGGCCTGGGGCGGGCGGCTGACCCTGGACGAGGCGGTGGAGATCGCCGCGCGGCAGCCCCCGGCGGACCGCGAGATCAGCAGTTTCGAGGGCCGCCCGCCCGTCGGCGACGAACTGCCCGTCGACGGGGGCGCCCGCTACGGAGTGCCCTCGCTCCAGGTCCGGTTCGCCGACGGCACCCGCGCCGTCGAATGGGAGCCCGCCGGCCACGACATCCGCGAAACCCTCGGCGGCGCCGCCGAGTTGGACCTGAACTTCCGCGACCGCCACTATCCGCTCGGCATCGGCCTGCACTACCGGGTGTACGACGACAGCGACGTGATCGAACGCTGGACCACCCTGCGCAACACCGGCAGCGACGACATCGTCCTGCTGCGCGCCGACTCCGCCGCCTGGACCCTGCCGCCGCGCGCCGACTACCGGCTCAGCCATGTCACCGGGCAGTGGGCCGCCGAGACCCAACTCGGGCGCGAGACACTCCCGTTCGGCGAGACCGTACTCACCAGCCGGCGCGGCATCCCCAGCCACCACGCCAACCCGTGGGTCATGCTGGACGACGGCGACGCGAGCGAGGACCACGGCCAGGTGTGGAGCGCCGCCCTCGCCTGGAGCGGCAGTTGGCGCATCACCGCCCAGCGCACCGCGTCCGACGGCCGCGCCGGCTTCACCGGCGGCGCCGGACACGACTCCACCACCCTGCGCCTGGGCCCCGGCCGGACCCACACCACGCCGCGCTTCGCCGGGCTGCACACCGAGGGCGGCTTCGGCGCGGCGAGCCGCGCCTGGCACGCGTACATCCGCGCGCACGTCCTGCCGCACCCCGGCGAGATCCGTCCCGTGCTCTACAACTCCTGGGAAGCCACCGGCTTCGACTTCGACGAGAAGCGCCAACTGGCCCTCGCCGCACGGGCCGCCGAACTGGGCGCCGAGCTGTACGTCATGGACGACGGCTGGTTCGGCGCCCGGCGCGCCGACCGGGCCGGACTCGGCGACTGGACACCGTCACCCGACCGGTTCCCCAAGGGCCTCACACCGCTCGCCGACGAGGTGCACCGGCTCGGCATGCTCTTCGGCCTCTGGGTCGAACCGGAGATGGTCAACGCCGACAGCGACCTCTACCGCGCGCACCCCGACTGGGTCCTGCACTTCCCGCACCGTACGCGCACCGAGCTGCGCAACCAGCTCGTGCTCAACTTCGCCAGGGACGACGTCGCCGACTGGGCGTACGGGTGGCTCACCGCACTTGTCGCCGACAACGGCATCGACTTCCTCAAGTGGGACATGAACCGGTCCTTCAGCGAGGTCGGCCCCACCGGCCCCGACCGCGACGACCGGCTGTGGAGCCGTTACGTGCACAACCTCTACCGCGTCGTCGACCGGCTGCGCGCCGACCATCCCCGGCTGCGCATCGAGGCGTGCAGCGGCGGCGGCGGTCGCGTGGACCTCGGCATCCTGTCCCGCACGGATCAGGCGTGGCCCTCCGACAACACCGACGCGGCCGACCGGATCGCCATCCAGCACGGCTTCGGCCAGCTCTACCCGGCGTCGACCATGGCCGCGTGGGTGACCGACGTGCCCAACGAACTCACCGCGCGCACCGTGCCGTTGGCCTTCCGCTTCCATGTCGCGACGGCCGGGGTGCTGGCCGTAGGCGGCGACCTCGCCCGCTGGTCCCCGGAGGAGTTCGCCGAGGCGGCCGGGTTCGTGGACGCGTACAAACAGGTCCGTCATCTGGTGCAGCACGGCGTCCAGCACCGGCTGCGGGCGCCGGTGGACGACGGCCCCACCGTCGTGCAGTACACGTCGCCCGACCGGGCCGAGGTCCTGGTGCTCGCCTGGCAGCGGGCGCCGCGCCGGGGGCGGCCGGAGCTGCCGGTCCATCTCGCCGGGCTCGAACCGGGCGCCGTCTACCGGGACGTGGCGACCGGGGTGTCCCACCACGCGACCGTGCTCACCGGGTACGGACTGCCGCTGGAGCTGCCGCCGGGGGACTGGGCCAGCACCGCGATCCATCTGAGGCGGGTGTCGGACTGACGGCGGCGGATGTCGACCGACGGGGGGTGTCCGACTGACGGGCCCGTTCGCAGGGCGCGTACCCGGGCGCGTGCTCCGGCGCGCATGCTCCCGGCGTATGCGGCGGCGCCGCTATTGGTCTGGACCGGGCCCTTGCCCTCGAACCGGCCGACGTCCAAGCTCGCCTCATGGAGCTGGAGTTGCGGCATCTCAAGACGATCCGGGCCATAGCCGACGCGGGCAGCCTCACCAAGGCCGCCTCCGCGCTCGGCCTCGCCCAGCCGGCCCTCAGCGCACAGCTGAAACGGATCGAAAGCGCCCTGGGCGGACGGCTGTTCGACCGTGGACGGCACGGCGTGCAGACGACGGCGCTCGGTGAACTCGTCCTGGCCCGCGCCAAGATCGTGCTGCCCGCAGTCTCCGAACTCCAGCAGGACGCCGTCCGGTTCGCCCGCACCGCGCAGGAGACCAGCCGCTTCCGCCTCGGCGGCACCCACGGCCCCCTCCTCGGCGGACTCGTCGACCGGCTCGTCTCCGCCCACCCCGGCGTCCCCGTCACCACGTACACCTCCTGGTCCGAACGGGAGATCGCCGCGTCGGTCACCGACGGCCGGATCGACTACGCGCTGATCGGCTGCTGCGGGGCGAGCCGGCCGCCCGACGGCGAGCGGCTGGAGTGGCGCGAGATCGCCAGCGACCCCGTCTTCGTGATGCTCGCCGCCGACCACCCACTGGCCGCCCGCCAGGAGATCGGACTCGCCGAACTCTCCGACGAGGCATGGACCGACGTACCGGGCGACGGCTGTTTCGCCGACTGCTTCACCGCCGCCTGCGCCCGCGCGGGCTTCACCCCCACGAGCGTGTACGAGACCGACACCGCCTCCTGCGTCCATCTCGTCCAGGTCGGCCGCGCCGTCGGACTCTGCCGCGCCACCTTCCCCACCACCGCCGGACTGGTGACCCGGCCGCTCGCCGGCACCCCGCTGAGCTGGCGCCATCTGCTCGGCTGGCACCCGGCGGCGCGGGCCGCCGACAGCGCGCCCGCCGTCTTCGAACAGGCACGCGCCGCGCACGCCCAGGCGGCGGAACGCAGCGAGAGCTACGCCGACTGGCTCCACGGCGGGCACGGCCCCCTCGCCTGGCTGCCGCCCGGCAGCCTCCACCCCGCGGGAGCCGCCGCCTTCCATAACGCCGGGCAGAGGGAGAACCGGCATCTTATGAACGGCAGTTGACCACTCCTACGGTTTCGGTACGTCCCTGCCCGCTCCCCGCACCGAAACCGAGGAGACTCCCCATGCCCAGATTTCACAGACCCGCCGCGAGCGCGTGTGCCGCGCTCGTGGCCGTCGCCGCACTCGCCGCGGCCGGACTCCCGGGCACGGCGTCGGCCCGTACCCCCGACTCGCCGGGCCTGCCCGGCCCGGCGGCCGTTGCCGACGCCTCCCCCGCGCTGCTGACGGCGATGGGACGCGACCTCGGCCTCACCCGCGCACAGGCCCGTGACCGGCTCGTCGACGAGGCGGCGGCGGGCGCGACCGCCGGCCGGCTGCGCCTCGCACTCGGCGACGCCTACGCAGGAGCCTGGGTACGGGGAGCCGAGTCCGCCCGGCTCACCGTCGCCACCACCGACCCCGCCGACATCCCGGCCATCGAGGCCCACGGCGCGCGAGCGGCCGTCGTCACCCACACGCTCGCCGCACTCGAAGCCGCGTCGGCCGCCGTGGACCGGGCCGCCTCTCGAACCGCCGCCCGCACCACGGCGGTCGACGCTCCCGTCCGGTACGTCGACGTCCGTACGAACACCCTGGTCGTCCAGGCCGTCCGGCCCGCCGCCGCGCACGACCTCGTCGTCGCCGCCGGGATCGACCGCGCCCTCGTCCGCGTCGAGACGTCCGCCGACCGGCCCCGGCCCCTCTACGACATCCGGGGCGGCGACGCGTACTACATGAACGGCAGCGGACGCTGCTCCGTCGGCTTCGCCGTCACCAAGGGGACCCAGCAGGGCTTCGCCACCGCCGGCCACTGCGGTCGCCCCGGCACCACCACCAGCGGCTACAACCAGGTGGCGCAGGGCTCCTTCCAGGCCTCCACCTTCCCCGGCCGCGACACGGCGTGGGTCGCCACCAACACCAACTGGACATCCACCCCGTACGTCAAGGGCCAGGGCGCCGCCAACGTCCAGGTCACCGGCTCCACCCAGTCACCCGTCGGCGCCTCGGTCTGCCGGTCGGGCTCCACCACCGGCTGGCACTGCGGCGTCATCCAGCAGCACAACACCAGCGTCACCTACCCCGAAGGCACCATCTCCGGGGTGACCCGTACGACCGTCTGCGCCGAACCGGGCGACTCCGGCGGCTCGTACATCTCCGGCAGCCAGGCCCAGGGCGTCACCTCCGGCGGCTCCGGCAACTGCTCCTCCGGCGGCACCACCTTCTACCAGCCCGTCAACCCGCTGCTCCAGGCGTACGCCCTGACCCTCAAGACCACCACGGGCCCCGGCCCCGGAGACCCCGGCGAGCCCGGTGAGCCGGGCGGCACCTGGGCCGCGGGCACCGTCTACGCGGCGGGCGCGCAGGTCACCTACGGCGGCGTCACCTACCGGTGCCTCCAGGCCCACCAGGCACAGCCCGGCTGGCAGCCCCCGAACGTCCCCGCCCTCTGGCAACAGGTGTGACGCGATCGCCGCACCCGGCCGAGCCCCGCTGTTTCAGGACGCGACGAACGGCAACACGCACCACATGAATGAGGACAGCGCAGCGAACAGGAACGCGAACGGCAAGGCGGCGAAGCTCGGTTCGAGCATCGAGTCGGCGGTCTCCAGGGGCCGCAGGACCACCGGCGACGCCGTGGACCGTGCCAGGACGAACTCGGCGCTCGCGGCCTCGAAGGCCAAACCCGCGGCGCGGGCCGCCGAGAAGTCCGCCGAAGCGGGTGTGCGATCGGCCGGCGAGGCGACCAAACGCGCCGCCACGGCCGGCTGGGCGAACAGCCGGCAGGCCGTGGCGTCGACGGCAGGCAAGGCGGCCACCAAAGCCACCACCGCGTGGACCGTCGTCAAGCACCGCAAGGCCGTCTCGGCGGGAACCGCCGCAGGTGTCGTCGGCCTCGCCTCAGGCGCCTTCGCCCTCGGGCGGCGGACGGCCAGGCCGCGAGGTCCCCTCTCGCGGCTGACCGGAGGCCGGATCTGACGACGGCGGCGACGCCGACAGCTTCACCACGGAGGGCCGACGGAATGCCGTCGGCCCTCCGTCCGTCATTCCCCGCGCCCGTCGTGTCACCCGCCCGGACGTGGGCCGCGACCGTACGATCGGACCGGCTGTGCGGTGATCACGCGACCCCCTCCCGGCCCCCTGTCCCTGTCCCTGTCCCCGTCCCCGGGTGGCGCGATGTGCTGGAGCGCGACCGCCGATCTCACCGCCGGTGTCTGCATCGGCGCGATCGGAGTGGCCTGCGTCGCGCGCGTACGCCGCGTGCGCGAACTGCCGCTCGCCGCACTGCCCCTCCTCCTCGGCGCCCACCAGATCGTCGAAGCGGTCGTATGGGACTCGGGCGGCGGTGCGGGACCCGCCACCACGGCCTGGGCCGTCATCGCGATGCCCCTGCTGGCGCTCTGGGTCCCCCTGGCCGTCCTGCTCGCCTCCCCGCCGGGCTCCCGCCGCCGGATCGCCGTGCCTCTCGCCTCCGGTGCCGCCACCGCCGCCGTGCTCTCGTACTACCTCGCGACCCGGACGGTGACGGCCGACATCCGCGGCCACACCATCGGCTACGCCGTCCATCTGCCACAGCCGGAGATCGTCGTGGCCGGCTATCTCCTCGCCACCATCGGGGCACTGCTGCTCTGCGCCGACCGGACCGTGCGGCTGCTCGGCGTCCTGGTCGCCGCGGGGGCGGTGATCTGCGCGGTGATCTGGCGGCTGGAGTTCGTCTCGACGTGGTGCGCCTTCGCCGCGCTCGCCTCCGTCGTCATGCTCGGCTGGGCCTGGCACCGGGGCGAACGCCCCCGGCCGCCGGCCTGACGGCTCACGGCCGCCGCGCGACCACCACACGACCGCGCGGGCTTCCGTCCGGCAGCCGCCCCAGCCCGTCGAGCGCGACGAGATCCACCTCGAAGCCCGTACGGGTCAACTCGTCCACCACGTCGGCCAGGCGGAAGGTGCGGTAGTACATGACGAACGGCGGACGCCACACGGCGTTGCGCGCCCGCATCACCGCGTCGAAACCCCAGAGCGTCCAGTACAGCCCCGAGCCGACACGCGGCGGCGCGAGCACCGGGAAGACGAAAACCCCGCCGGGCCGCAGGACTTCACGCACCCGGGTGAAGAGCGCGGGCCGTTCCGACGGCAGGAAGTGGCCGAACGCGCCGAAGCTCACCGCCACGTCGAAGGCCGCCCCGAAGGGCAGGGCGCGGGCATCGGCCCGTACGAAGTCCACGACCGGCCCGCCCGTACGGTCCCCGGCCGAACCCGGCCCGGCAGCAAGCTCCTTGGGCAGCACGCTCGCCTTCGCCGTCGCGAGCATGCCGGCGCTGAAGTCGACCCCGGTGACCCGCTCGACGCAGACCTCCCGCAGGACGTCCAGACCGGCTCCCGTACCGCAGCAGATGTCCAGCCCGGCCCGGAAGGGGCCGAGAACGCCGAGGGTGTCGGCCACGCCGTCCAGCACGCTGTCCGGGGTGCGGAACGGGGTCAGATCGAACTTCGGCGCGAGCAGGTCGTAGCCGCGCTCGGTCGACGAGAGCGCCTGCACGGTCAGTTCGCGAAGGGTCGGGCCCTGTGGGGTGAACATCACCACTCAGCCTACCGACAGTTCCGACACGCGACGCGGGCAGGGGACATTCACGGACGCTTCCCTCTCCCGGGGGACATAATGCGGCGCGCGGGAGGCGATCACTGCACTGTGCGGGTGTTGTCGGACGTCACGCTTGATCGTTTCTGTGGTCTGCGGGCAAGGAGACGTGTAGCGTCAGCCTTAGCTGTCGTGGTTCCGAAGTACTTTGTCGCCCGTGATCACAGTCGCGGGCGATTCGGCTGTTCAACGTCTCTGAGGACCAGGGCGATCACCTCCGGTTCCCGCACGGTGCGGGGACCGTTATGAGTCCTTTGGAGGACACATGGCCAGCGGTACCGTCAAGTGGTTCAACTCGGAAAAAGGCTTCGGTTTCATTGAGCAGGACGGTGGAGGCCCCGACGTCTTCGCCCACTACTCCAACATCGCCACCCAGGGCTTCCGTGAGCTCCAGGAGGGCCAGAAGGTGACCTTCGAGGTCACGCAGGGCCAGAAGGGCCCCCAGGCGGAGAACATCGTCCCCGCCTAGGGCACCTCGCCCAGGGACACCACCACGTGTGTCCACCAGCGCCCCGGCAGCGTCCTGCCGGGGCGCTGGTGCGTGTGACGGCGTATCAGGACGTGGTGACCAAAGAGGTGTAGTAAGTGCTCAGACCGCCCAGGTAGACCGGATCCCGGGTGTCGTGATCGCGCTCGAACACCGGGGCGCCCTTGACGGTCGCCTTCGTACAGGCGACCTGGATCACCCGCGCGCTCCGGTCGATCGAGGTCACCAGCCCGGCGGGAATGACGAGACTCTTGCCGAAGACCCACATCCCGGTGTCCACCACCAGATGTTCGAACGGTGAGTCCTCGGACTGTCTGTCCACACTGCCCACCGTTCCGTCGGTCGCATGGACGCTGTAACCGGTGAGGTCCATACCCGGCACATGGCCCGACTCGACCGCGAATACCCACATGTCACCCATCCCGGCCCTCACTCTTGTTCGACAGTCGCGGCGAGATCGCCGCTCAAGGTGCACTTGCCCCAGGGGCCCACCCAGCAACCACGCATGGTTCAGCGAGCTGTTACCTGATGGACCCCCGCCGTGCGGGCACTTGGTCAGAAGTACCATCGCCGACAACGTGAGAGGCCATGCTGAGGCCGTCCACAGGAAGCGAGCCATTCATGTCCGGCAGTGCCGCCACCGAGTTCACGAGCGTCCAGTCCCAGTACGAGGTCCAGGTCGCGGGCGATCTGGAGCGCAACGAGGCGGAGCAGAAACGTATCCGCGCCGAGATCGACACGCTTCAGGGCCAGTTGGAGGCGCTGGAGCGGGACCACGCCCTGCTGCTGGGTGTGCAGCGGGTGTTCGCCGAGGGAGCCCGGCCCGGCGGCGCCGTACGCGGCGTGAGGACCCCCGCCAAGAGGGCATCCGCGAAGGCGTCGGCGAAGGCCGGAACGGCCGGGAAGCAGCCCAGCCTCGCGCAGTTGCTGGGCACGCTGCTGGCCGCGCACGGCGAGCCCCGCTCGGCGGCGGAGATCTCGGCCGAGCTGGCCGCGGACCATCCGCGGCGCAACTCCAACGTCAACGTGGTGCGCAACGCGCTGGAACTGCTCGTCGCCAAGTCCCAGGCCCACCGCAGCAAGCAGAACAACTCCGTCTTCTACACCCACGCGGGACGGGACGCCGCCCCGGCTTCGGACTGATCAGCGCTACGGGTGATGGCGCGGACCCGGACGGCAGCCGCTCGGCGAAGTGCCCCACGCAGTAGACCGATTCACCCACGGCGAAGGGGGCTGTTCCTATAGGTTCCCGCTGGTAGCGGATTCCCGGTGGTGGACAGGGGTGGAGGGTCGATGCAGCGCATCGCGCAGGTGATCAGGGTGCGGCCGGAGAAGCTGGACGAGTACCGGGAGATGCACCGGGCCGTGCCGGAGGCCGTACTGGGCCGGCTGCGGGAATGTCACATCGCCAACTACTCGATCCACCTGCTCGGCGACCGGCTCTTCAGCTACTTCGAGTACCACGGCGACGACCTGG
>NZ_MDCR01000373.1 GCF_001723055.1 Streptomyces niveus | reverse complement strand
ACCCGGACACCACCGCAACCAGCAACCCGCGCCGCAGGCGCAACACCTCAGACCCGCGACCACGCCTCCAGCGCCAGCCCCGGCTCCGCCTTCTGGCGGGCCACACGCAGGGTGCCGTCCTTGGACAGCGTCGCCATCACCACGCGGCCACGGCCGTCCAGGGCCAACGCCGGGGCGCCCACGCACTGTTCGCCCGTCGGGGTCCAGGTGACGCCCGCCGCCTCGTTCTCCGTCGGGTACGCGGCCAGCAGGGGGCGGCCGTCGAGCCCGCGTTGGGCCAGGATCGTGCAGTCGTGGCCGTCGACGGGGGTGCGGAGCAGGGCGATCGGGCCGGTGCCCGGGCCACCCAGTGGGGCGGTCTCGCCGTCGTCGAGGCGCCAGGCGTGCACCGTACGGTCGTCCTTGTCGCGCCAGTAGTGCGTGAGGCGGTCGGCGCCGGTGCGTTCCGAGGTGAGGGTGCCGGGGGCGACGTGCGCCGCGAAGCTCTTCAGATCGCGCTCGGCCTTCGCCGCCAGTTTGGGCTGGCGCCAGCGCATGACCGCGTCGTCGGTCGGGCCCAGGACCTCGATCAGGCCGTCCTCGCCCACGACGGCCGCCGACTCGCCGGTCATCCGGGACCCCTTGAGGTCCGCCCACGCGAGCCACGCCCCGGTGGGTTTCTGGATCCGGGCCGACAGGCCGCGGCCCGCGTTGCGGGCGAACAGGTGCAACGAGCCGTTGGGGTCGATCACCGCCGACGGCAGGCCGAGCAGGCCGCCACGGGCGAGGTCCTTCGGGTACGGCGTGCCGAGTGCCTGCCAGTCCCGCAGCGGGCGGCCGGTCTGGAACTGGACGGCGTAGACGACGTCCGTGCGGATCTGGTTCTCGGGGGCCGGCTTGCGCCGCAGGCCCACCAGATGGACGTACCCCTCGGTGCCGGTGGCGATGGACAGGTACGGCAACAGGCCGGGGGCCGGGAGGAGTTCGGGGCCCGACCAGCTCGGTCCGCCGAGCCGGTCCTCCGTCCAGCGCAGCACGCCGTTCTCGGTGGGCGCGTACGCGGTGAGCCTGCCGTCCTTGCCGCGCACCAGCCAGCCGGTGGTCGCGGGCAGTGCGCCGTCGGCGGTGGGGAGGGGGATGGATTCAGCCGGCCGGGCGCCGGTGTCCGGGGCCTCGCCGGGGCTGCGTCCGGATCGTTTCGACGTCCGTGCGGACCGCAGTGCCATGACCCACTGCCACCTTCCCCAGCGCATGAAATTTCCCCGACGATAGCATTCGCGGGCGAACGGGAACCGTACCGCCCCGGCCGGTTGTGGCACGCTCCTGAAGTGCGGATTCTACTGATTGTCGACGGGGCGAACGTGGTCGGTTCGGTGCCCGACGGATGGTGGCGGGACCGGCGCGCGGCGGCCGAGCGGCTGCGGGAGCGGCTGGTGCCGCTCGCCGTGGACGGGCTGCCCGGGGCCGGGATCCCCGGGCCGGTGGAGCTGGTGCTGGTCGTGGAGGGTCAGGCGCGGGGCGTGGAGTCCGTACCGGGGGTACGGGTGGAGTCGGCGCCCGGCAGCGGCGACGACCTGATCGCCGAGCTGGCCGCGGGCGCTGCCGGGTGGCCCTGTGTCGTCGTCACCGCCGACCGGGAGCTGCGGCGGCGGGTCGAGGCGTACGGGGCGCGGTGCGTGGGGCCCCGTACGGTGCGTCAGCTCCCGGAGGAGCGTACGTAGAGGACGGTGCCCTCGACGGTGCCGGGCAGCGGCTCGTACTGCGCGGCGAGCAACCGCCGCAGCGTCGGGAGGCGTTCGGGGGCGTACGGCTTGCCCCGGGAGTCGTCGACGATCAGGGCCGGCGGGCGGGCGCGCATCTCCTCGGCGAAGACCCGCCAGGCGCCGGGCATCCCGAACTCCTCGCCGACCTGGGGGCCGTCCCTGCCGCCGCTGAAGTTGGTGAGGAGGCCGGCGGTCAGATAGCGGCTGGCGGGTTCGCGGTCGGCGAGGCGGTAGGTCTGCGGGTGCATGCCCCACACGAGGACCCGGTCCGTGGGGTCGCTGTGTTCCCGTACGGCGGTGGCGACGCGTTCGGCGTGGGTGAGTTCGGCGTGGGGGGCGAAGAAGGCCCAGATCACGAAGAGCGCGCAGGCCCCGGCCGGTACGGACAGCACGTGTCTGAGCCGCTCGTGGCGCAGTGAGCGCAGGGCCGCGGTCGCCAACAGGGCGATGGGCGGCAGGAGTTGCAGGAAGTAGTGGCCGTAGAAGTGGAAGCCGACGGTGACGGCTCCGGCGGAGGCGGCGAACCAGACCCAGAGATCGGTGGGGGGCTTCCCGGCAGGCCCGCGGGTGGTCCGCAGGGCCCTGCGGACCGGTGGGACGATGCCGACGCAGCACAGGCACAGGATGAGGCTGTTCACCAACGCCCGGATGAGGACGTGGAGTTCGGAGCCGGTGAGGGAGAAGGCGTACGCCCCCGATCCGGTGACGGTCCAGAAGACGAAGCCCGCGGGGTCGGTCAGGAGCGCGGCGGCGGCGACCGGG
>NZ_MDCR01000372.1 GCF_001723055.1 Streptomyces niveus | reverse complement strand
CGTTCGATCAGCGCGCGCACGTCGAGCGGGTTCGCGTGGAGTGCGGCCATGTGGCGCAGCATCTCGTGCGCGCGGGCGCCGGAGTACACGCCGCCGGACTGGAGCATCACGCCGATCCGGGGACGCAGGCGCGCCGCGTCGGTCACGGGATCGAGTCCGAGGACGCGTACGGTGCCCTCGTCCGGCCTGCGATAGCCCTCGCAGGTCTCGATCGTGGTGGTCTTGCCGGCGCCGTTCGGACCGAGGAGCGCCGACACGGTGCCCGCCCGGAACGCCAGATCCAGGCCGTTCACGGCGGCCTTGGCCCCGTACCGCTTGACCAGGCCCCGGATCTGGACCACCGGCTCTCCGACGACGCTGCGCATGCGGTGAGTCTAGGCAGCGAGTGTGGGACCCCCGTTCCGGGGGCGGCCAAACCGCTCGTTCGTGCGGTTCCCCGCGGCCTTCTTAGGTGACCCTAAGTGATGAAGGGCACGACTCATCGTTCCGGACGGCTGTTGTCACTCCCGAAGGAATTACGCAACAATGGCGTTGTGAAATACGTTGGCGAGGCTCCGCAGGAGGAACTCGCGACCGGTGAGCGCTCCACGCGCAACCGGGTCGCGCGCTCCATCCTGGACCACGGCCCGTCCACCGTCTCCGATCTCGCGGGGCGCCTCGGGCTGACCCAGGCCGCCGTCCGCCGCCATCTCGACGCGCTCGCCGCCGACGCCGTCGTGGAGCCGCGCGACCAGCGAGTCTACGGCTCGCGCGGGCGTGGCAGGCCCGCCAAGGTCTTCGCCCTCACCGACTGCGGCAGGGACGCCTTCGACCAGTCGTACGACAAGCTCGCCGCCGACGCCATCGAGTGGATCGCCCGCGGCGCGGGCGGCGGCGCCAAGGGCGACGCGGCCGTCAGCGCCTTCGCGCGCGACCGCATCGCCACCCAGGCGCAGACGTACCGCGAGGCCGTCGAGGCCGCCGCGCCCGAGAAGCGTACGGAGGCGCTCGCCAGGGCGCTGAGTGCCGACGGGTACGCTGCTACGGCTCGTGGCGCACCGAACCAGCAGGGCGAGCAGCTCTGCCAGCACCACTGCCCGGTGGCCCACGTGGCCGAGAAGTATCCGCAGTTGTGCGAGGCGGAGACGGAGTTCTTCTCCGAGCTGCTCGGGACCCATGTGCAGCGGCTCGCGACCATCGCCCACGGCGACGGGGTGTGCACCACGTTCATCCCCCACGGCCCCGGCCACGGCGCGCCACCGGGTGCTCCGCAGGACGGCGCCCCACAGACCGACACACCGAAGATCAGCCAGCAGACCGATCATCACGCATCCGAAAGCACGGCCGGGAGGAACCCCGCATGACGCTCCCCACGGAGACCGCCCATCCTGAGCTCGACGGACTGGGCAAGTACGAATACGGCTGGGCCGACTCCGACACGGCCGGTGCCACCGCGAAGCGGGGTCTGTCCGAAGACGTCGTCCGCGACATCTCGTCCAAGAAGAACGAGCCCGAGTGGATGCTGAAGCTCCGCCTCAAGGGCCTGAAGCTCTTCGGCAAGAAGCCGATGCCGAGCTGGGGCTCCGACCTGTCGGGCATCGACTTCGACAACATCAAGTACTTCGTCCGGTCGACGGAGAAGCAGGCGGAGTCCTGGGAGGACCTGCCCGAGGACATCAAGAACACCTACGACAGGCTCGGCATCCCCGAGGCGGAGAAGCAGCGCCTCGTCGCCGGTGTCGCGGCCCAGTACGAGTCCGAGGTCGTCTACCACCAGATCCGCGAGGACCTGGAGGAGCAGGGCGTCATCTTCCAGGACACGGACACCGCGCTCAAGGAGCACCCGGAGCTGTTCCAGGAGTACTTCGGCACGGTCATCCCGGTCGGCGACAACAAGTTCGCGTCGCTGAACTCGGCCGTGTGGTCGGGCGGTTCGTTCATCTACGTGCCGAAGGGCGTGCACGTCGAGATCCCGCTCCAGGCCTACTTCCGTATCAACACGGAGAACATGGGCCAGTTCGAGCGGACGCTGATCATCGTCGACGAGGACGCCTACGTCCACTACGTCGAGGGCTGCACGGCGCCGATCTACTCCTCGGACTCGCTGCACAGCGCCGTCGTCGAGATCATCGTCAAGAAGGGTGGCCGCTGCCGTTACACGACCATCCAGAACTGGTCGAACAACGTCTACAACCTCGTCACCAAGCGTGCCGTGGCCTACGAGGGCGCGACCATGGAATGGGTCGACGGCAACATCGGCTCCAAGGTCACCATGAAGTACCCGGCCGTCTACCTGATGGGCGAGCACGCCAAGGGCGAGACCCTGTCCATCGCCTTCGCGGGCGAGGGCCAGCACCAGGACGCCGGCGCCAAGATGGTCCACATGGCCCCGAACACCTCGTCCAACATCGTCTCCAAGTCGGTGGCGCGAGGCGGCGGCCGTACCTCCTACCGAGGTCTCATCGAGATCGGTGAGGGCGCGCCCGGATCCAAGTCCAACGTGCTCTGTGACGCGCTGCTGGTCGACACCATCTCGCGCTCCGACACCTACCCGTACGTGGACGTCCGCGAGGACGACGTGTCGATGGGGCACGAGGCGACCGTCTCCAAGGTCTCCGAGGACCAGCTCTTCTACCTGATGAGCCGCGGCATGACCGAGTTCGAGGCCATGGCGATGATCGTGCGCGGCTTCGTGGAGCCCATCGCGAAGGAACTGCCCATGGAGTACGCCCTGGAGCTCAACCGGCTGATCGAGCTCCAGATGGAAGGCTCCGTCGGCTGACGCCTCCTTGAGAGGCAGCCGGCAGCAGCGACCGATTCCCCCAGAGGCAGAGAGAGAGCACGACGACAGCCATGGCTGAGGCTCAGAACATTCCGGTGGGTTCCACCACCGCCGGTTCGATCGCGGTGGCCGCCGAGTCGACCGTCGCCACGCGCATGAGCGCGCCGCCGTCCTACGACGTCGCGGACTTCCCCGTTCCGCACGGCCGCGAGGAGGAGTGGCGGTTCACCCCGCTGGAGCGGCTGCGCGGTCTCCAGGACGGGACGGCCGTCGCGGACGGCCGTATCCGTACGGAGGTGTACACCCCCGACGGTGTCACCCAGGAGACCGTCGGCCGCGACGACCCGCGCGTGGGCAGGGCCGGTACGCCGGTCGACCGGGTGGCCGCCCAGGCGTACACCTCGTTCGAGAAGGCGTCGGTCGTCTCCGTTCCCAAGGAGACGGTGCTCACCGAGCCCATCCGCATCACCGTGCACGGCCAGGGCGGCACCGCCTTCGTGCACCAGGTGATCGAGCTGGGCGCCTTCGCCGAGGCCGTGGTGGTCATCGACCACACCGGTGACGCGGTGGTCGCCGCCAACGTCGACTTCCTCGTCGGCGACGGCGCCAAGCTGACCGTCGTGTCCGTGCAGGACTGGGACGCGGACGCCGTCCATGTCTCCCAGCACAACGCGCTGGTCGGCCGGGACGCCTCGTTCAAGTCGATCGTGGTGACCTTCGGCGGCGACGTCGTACGGCTCCACCCGCGCGTGGCGTACGCGGGCCCCGGCGGCGAGGCCGAGCTGTTCGGCCTCTACTTCACCGACAAGGGCCAGCACCAGGAGCACCGGCTCCTCGTCGACCACAACGCCCCGCACTGCAAGTCCAACGCCGTCTACAAGGGCGCGCTCCAGGGCGACGACGCGCACGCCGTCTGGATCGGTGACGTGCTCATCCGCGCCGCCGCCGAGGGCACCGACACCTACGAGATGAACCGGAACCTGGTCCTCACGGACGGTGCCCGGGTCGACTCCGTGCCGAACCTGGAGATCGAGACCGGCGAGATCGCCGGCGCCGGTCACGCCTCGGCCACCGGCCGGTTCGACGACGAGCAGCTCTTCTACCTGATGTCGCGCGGCATCCCGCAGGTCGAGGCCCGCCGCCTCGTCATCCGCGGCTTCTTCGCCGAGCTGGTCCAGCAGATCGGACTGCCCGACGTCGAGGAGCGCCTGATCGCCAAGATCGAGGCGGAGCTGGAGGCGTCGGTCTGATGGCCTTCGTCCGAGTCTGTGGACTGACCGAGCTGGAGGACGGCACCCCCAAGCGGGTCGAACTCGACGGCATACCGGTCTCCGTCGTCCGTACCGAGGGCGAGGTGTTCGCGATCAACGACATCTGCTCGCACGCCAACGTCTCCCTCTCCGAGGGCGAGGTCGAGGACTGCTCGATCGAGTGCTGGCTGCACGGCTCCAGCTTCGACCTGCGGACCGGCAAGCCCAACGGCCTGCCCGCGACCCGCCCCGTCCCCGTATACCCCGTACAGATCCAAGGGGACGATGTGCTCGTCTCCGTCACCCAGGAGTCCTGAGACAGCCATGGCAACCCTTGAAATCAACGACCTGCACGTCACTGTCGAGGCGGAGGGCGGTGCCCGCGAGATCCTCAAGGGCGTCGACCTGACCGTCAAGCAGGGCGAGACGCACGCCATCATGGGCCCCAACGGCTCCGGCAAGTCGACCCTCGCGTACTCCATCGCGGGCCACCCCAAGTACACGATCACCGGTGGCACCGTGACGCTGGACGGCGAGGACGTCCTGGAGATGACCGTCGACGAGCGCGCCCGCGCCGGGCTCTTCCTCGCGATGCAGTACCCCGTCGAGGTCCCCGGCGTCTCCGTCTCCAACTTCCTGCGCACCTCCGCCACCGCCATGCGCGGCGAGGCACCCAAGCTGCGTACGTGGGTGAAGGAGGTCAAGGGCGCGATGGAGCAGCTCCACATGGACGCCTCCTTCGCGGAGCGCAACGTCAACGAAGGCTTCTCCGGCGGTGAGAAGAAGCGCCACGAGATCCTTCAGCTCGAACTGCTCAAGCCCAAGGTCGCGATCCTCGACGAGACGGACTCCGGTCTGGACGTCGACGCGCTGCGGGTGGTCTCCGAGGGCGTCAACCGCGTCCGGGAGAGCGGAGAGGTCGGCACACTGCTGATCACGCACTACACGCGGATCCTCCGCTACATCAAGCCCGACTTCGTGCATGTCTTCGCGCAGGGCCGGATCGCCGAGTCCGGCGGCGCCGAGCTGGCGGACAAGCTGGAGAACGAGGGCTACGAGGCGTACGTGAAGGGTGGCGTATCCGCGTGACACAGCCGTCAGGCCTCCTCACCGGGGCGGACCGACTGCTCGACGAAGCGGTCCGTAAGGACTTCCCCCTGCTGGACCGGCTGGTCCACGACGGGAAGAAGATCGTGTATCTGGACAACGCGGCGACGTCGCAGAAACCGCGCCAGGTGCTCGACGCCCTCAACGAGTACTACGAGCAGCACAACGCCAACGTGCACCGCGGCGTCCATGTGCTCGCCGAGGAGGCCACGGCCCTGTACGAGGGCGCCCGCGACAAGGTCGCCGCCTTCATCAACGCGCCGAGCCGCGACGAGGTGATCTTCACCAAGAACGCCTCCGAGTCGCTCAACCTCGTGGCGAACATGCTGGGCTGGGCCGACGAGCCCTACCGGGTGGACCACGAGACCGAGATCGTCATCACGGAGATGGAGCACCACTCCAACATCGTGCCGTGGCAGCTGCTCTCGCAGCGCACCGGAGCGAAGCTGAAGTGGTTCGGTCTCACCGACGACGGCCGGCTCGACCTGTCGAACATCGACGAGATCATCACGGAGAAGACGAAGATCGTCTCCTTCGTGCTGATCTCGAACATCCTGGGCACGGTCAACCCGGTCGAGGCGATCGTCCGGCGCGCCCAGGAGGTCGGCGCGCTGGTCCTGATCGACGCCTCGCAGGCGGCCCCGCACGTCGCGGTCGACGTGCAGGCGCTCCAGGCCGACTTCGTGGCCTTCACGGGTCACAAGATGTGCGGCCCGACCGGTATCGGTGTCCTGTGGGGCCGCCAGGAGCTGCTGGAGGACCTTCCGCCGTTCCTCGGCGGCGGCGAGATGATCGAGACCGTGTCGATGCACTCCTCCACGTACGCCCCCGCCCCGCACAAGTTCGAGGCGGGTACGCCCCCGATCGCCCAGGCCGTCGGCATGGGCGCGGCCGTGGACTATCTGAGCGCGATCGGCATGGACAAGATCGCCGCGCACGAGCACGCCATCACCGAGTACGCGGTGCGGCGGCTGCTGGAGGTCCCCGATCTCCGGATCATCGGCCCGTCCACGGCCGAGGAGCGCGGCGCGACGATCTCCTTCACACTCGGAGACATCCACCCGCACGACGTGGGTCAGGTGCTGGACGAGCAGGGCATCGCCGTCCGGGTCGGTCACCACTGCGCACGGCCGGTCTGCCTGCGGTACGGAATTCCGGCGACCACACGGGCGTCGTTCTATCTGTACTCCACGCCGTCCGAGGTCGACGCCCTGGTCGACGGGCTGGAGCACGTCCGTAATTTCTTCGGATGAGGGATTGACCGGTGAAGCTGGATTCCATGTACCAGGAAGTCATCCTGGATCACTACAAGCACCCCCACGGGCGCGGTCTGCGGGACGGCGACGCGGAGGTGCACCACGTCAATCCGACGTGCGGTGACGAGATCACGCTGCGCGTGAAGTACGAGGGCTCGCGGGTCGCGGACGTGTCGTACGAGGGCCAGGGCTGCTCCATCAGCCAGGCCAGCGCGTCCGTGCTGAACGACCTGCTGGTCGGCAAGGAACTGGCGGACGCGCAGAAGATCCAGAGCACCTTCCTGGAGCTGATGCAGTCCAAGGGCAAGATCGAACCCGATGACGCCATGGAGGAGGTGCTGGAGGACGCCGTGGCGTTCGCCGGCGTCTCCAAGTACCCCGCCCGTGTGAAGTGCGCGCTGCTGAGCTGGATGGCGTGGAAGGACGCGACGGCCCAGGCACTGGGCGACACCGCGCAGAAGGAGACGGCATGAGCGAGAACGAGACCGTGATGATGAAGCCGGCCTCCGAGGAGGAGGTCCGCGAGGCGCTGTACGACGTCGTCGACCCCGAGCTGGGTATCGACGTCGTCAATCTGGGCCTGATCTACGGCGTCCACATCGACGAGTCCAACGTCGCCACCCTCGACATGACGCTGACGTCGGCGGCCTGTCCGCTGACCGATGTGATCGAGGACCAGGCGAAGTCCGCGACGGAGGGCATCGTCAACGAGCTGAAGATCAACTGGGTCTGGATGCCGCCATGGGGTCCGGACAAGATCACGGACGACGGCCGCGAGCAGCTGCGCGCGCTGGGCTTCAACGTCTGAGCAGTCCGTTCACCAGGCCCCGTACCCCGAGATCGCCCGGGGTGCGGGGCCTGTGGCGTGCGGCCCTTTCGGCCGTACCGGGGAAGCGCTCACCGCGCCGGCCCGGCGTTCTTCCGCCGGCTCGCCTGGAAGCGCGCCTTCTTCTCGCGATTGCCGCACGTGTTCATGTCGCACCATCTGCGGGTGCGGCTCCGGCTGGTGTCGAAGAAGGCGGCCCGGCAGGTCGGTGACGCGCACAGGGCCAGTCTTCCGTCCCGTTCCCCCGAGATGACGCCGATCGCGTCGGCGGCGATCACGCCGAGGGCATCCTCCACGCGGGAAGCCGGGCCGAGCCGCCACAGCCGCTCGCCCTCGGGCGTCAGCACCGCCGCCGCCCGCCCCTGAGTGCTGCGGTCGTTGATGACCCGGACGGCGGGCGCGGGGAGGGCGTCCTGGACCGCCGCCGCTGTCGCGGCGGCGTGGATCGACTCCCTCAGTTCCCGGGCGAGGTCGAGCTGGGCAGGGGTGCAGGAGTCCACGGCGAGGCCGCTCACCGCGAGCCAGTCGACAAGTCGCCCCGGCGTGGGAACGCGCTCCACAGCGTTGCCGTGCCGCTCCGACAGAGTCCCCGTGAAGCTGGTCGCCAGCACGCTGCCGAGGCGGAAGTCAGGAAAACCGGCAGACATGGAACCACCTTAGCCGGTTGCGGCGTACCCCCGAGAGCTGTTAGAACCGTCTTAGCCGGTTCGCGACAGCTCATGGCCGGCTCCACGACGGCCAGGAGGTCCCATGCCCCGTCCGACCGAAGACGTAGAAGCATTCGAAGCCCGTGCGAGCGACGCCGACCTCGACGATCTGCGGGCGCGACTGGCCGCGGCGCGACTGCCGGAGGCCGAGACGGTCCATGGCGCCGCGCCCGGCCGCCGCCGCTGGGAGCAGGGCGTTCCGCTCGCCGATCTCGTCGATGTCGTGGACTACTGGCGCACCGGGTACGACTGGCGGTCGTTCGAGGAGCGCCTCGACCGGATCGGCCAGTTCCGTACGACCATCGACGGCCTGGGAATCCACTTCCTGCACCGCCGGTCCCCGCGCGCGGACGCCACCCCGTTGATCCTCACGCACGGCTGGCCGGGCAGCATCGCCGAATTCACCGACGTGGTGGAGGAGTTGGCGGATCCCGAAGACGCGGGCGCGCCGGCCTTCCACGTCGTGGTCCCGTCGCTGCCCGGCTTCGGCTACAGCGACAAACCGGCCACCACCGGATGGGGAACCGAGAAGATCGCCGCCGCCTGGGTGGAACTGATGGGAAGGCTCGGCTACGCCAGGTTCGCGGCCCACGGGGGCGACTGGGGAGGTGTGATCACCACGGTTCTCGCCGGCCGGTTCCCGGCGCACGTCCTCGGCATCCACTCCACGCTCGCGCAGGCACCGCCCGGGCTGACGACGGACGGGCTGACGGCCGTCGAGCGCGAGTGGACCGAGGAGACCCGCGATTTCTGGCTCCACCGGGCGGCGTACGCGAAGCAGCAGGCGACCCGGCCGCAGACCATCGGCTACTCGCTCGTCGACTCACCGGTGGGGCTTCTCGCCTGGATCCTCGACAAGTTCGCCGAGTGGTCGGACACCGAGGACAGCCCGTTCGAGAGGATCTCCAGGGACAGGATTCTCGACGACGTCACCCTGTACTGGCTGACGCGGACCGGTGCGTCGGCGGCCCGCATCTACTACGAGAGCCACAACTCGCTCGACCCCGGACTCCGGGTCGACGTCCCGTCGGCGATCAGCATGTATCCCCGCGACATCGAGAAGTGTCCCCGTCCCTGGGCGCGGGAGCGGTACCGGCGGATCGTCCGGTGGAGGTCACCCGAAGCCGGGGGCCATTTCCCGTCGTTGGAGGTGCCCGGCCACTTCGTCACCGATCTGCGGGAGGGCCTCGCGGCGGTGCTGGCCGCCGATCGGTGAATCCGGCTCAAGGCGTTGCCGGTCGGCTTCCGGGCCTCAGCGGTGCAGTCCGCCCGGGTGGGGGGCCGCCGGTGCGGCTGCCGCGACCGGGATCAGCGACGCCGCCAGATCCTCCCTGCGGATGCGCTGGTCGATGTAGAGGAGATTGAGCACCAGCTGCGGGAAGGTCGTCGAGAAGATCTGGCTGATCAACTGGCCCACCAGCGCCAGGATCATGTAGCCGCTCAGGGCGACGAACATCTCACCCATGGTCGGCTCGTAACTGAACCCGCCCGAGCTGAAGGTGTTGGGCAGGGCGCCCAGCACGTTGAGCACCTGCTGCACCACCAGGCCTGCGATCGAGGCGATGGCGAAGGCCAGCAGCGAGATGCCGAAGATCCGCCACCAGGAGCCGCGCACCAGCGCGGCCGAGCGGCGCAGCGCGGCGACCGGCCCACGCGACTCGACGACGACGATCGCCGGGGCGAGACAGAACAGCACCCAGAGCCAGATCGCCAGGGGCGCCAGGGCCAGCGCGCCCAGGAATCCCAGGGCGATCAGCCAGCCGGCCGGGTCCCAGCCGCCGGCGGCGAGGAGCGTCACCATCGTGGCGACCACACCGGTGAGGAACAGCAGGACCGGGACCAGGGCGATCAGCCCGCTGAGGAAGACCGTTCCGATCACGGCCGGCACCCGGGACAGCGCCCGCCGCAGGATCGTGCCGACCCTGAACTGCCTGCCGAGCACCGCCTCCTGGACGATCAGCGGGCAGCAGGTCTGCATCATCGCGGTGGCCACCGTCAGCACCACCGTCAGCAGGACCCACAGGCAGCCGATGGCGACGATCAGCGGCCGCAGGTCGTCCCACGCGGGGTCGGCGCTGTCCGGTGCGTCGACGACGGCCGAGAGATGGTCGCCGACGGCCGCGTACGCGACGGCCAGCGCCCCGCCGCTCACGGCGAGCGCGGAGCCGTACACGACGAGGGCGATGGCCAGCACCTGCGCCCAGTAGCGGCCCAGCGTCGAGAACGCGCCGCCGAGTATCTCGCCGAGACCGAGCGGGCTCAGCGGTATCACGCCGGGCTTGGGCCCGCGCGGTCGCGCCCAGCCGGGCGGGGGGCCGCTTCCGTACGGAGGAGGCCCGCCGCCGTACGGGGGCTGCCCTCCGTACGGAGGTGGGCCGCCCCCGCCGTACGGTCCCTGGCCGCCGCCCCACCCCGCGTGCTGCGTCACTGCTCTGCTCCGATGCGTTGTCGCCGACTGTGGCCGGGACACCGTAGCCGCTGGTGCGGCGGCCAGGAATTCCGCCATCTTGTGTACGCGCGTACGCATCCATGTGTACCCTCGTACACATGGGACTCGGATACGGATTGCTCGCCGTCGCGATCGTGGCGGAGGTGGCCGGCACGACGGCCATGAAGTACAGCGAGGGCTTCACCAGGCTCTGGCCCTCGCTGGGGGCCGTGGTCGGTTATGTGCTGGCCTTCACCCTGCTCGCGCAGACGCTCAAGACCCTCTCGGTGGGCACCGCCTACGCGATCTGGGCGGGCGTCGGCACCGCCGCCGTCGCCGCCATCGGTATGGTCTTCCTCAGCGAGGCGGCCACCCCGGCCAAGCTCGCCGGCATCGCGCTCGTCATCGGCGGTGTCGTCCTCCTCAATCTGGGCGGAGCCCACTGATGGTGCGGCGCTACGACCCCGAGCGGCGGCAGCGGATCATCGACGCGGCGATCCGGTTGGTCGGGCGCGGCGGGATCGCGGGGCTGAGCCACCGCACCGTCGCCGCCGAGGCGGACGTGCCGCTCGGCTCCACGACGTACCACTTCGCCTCCCTGGACGAGCTGTTGGTCGCCGCGCTGCGACAGACCAACGAAGGCTTCGCCACCGCCCTCACCGAGAGCGGCGCCCTCGCCGACCCGGAGTGCGACATCGCCGACGAGCTGGCGCGCATCACCGGGAGCTGGCTGACCCAGGACCCCACCAGCATGGAGCTGGAGTACGAGCTGTACCTCGCCGCCCTGCGGCGCCCCGCGCTGCGCCCGGTGGCCGCCGAGTGGTGCGTCGGGGTCACGAGGATCGTCGCCGACCGCGTGGACCCGGTCACCGCCCGCGCGGTGGTCGCGCTGCTCGACGGCATCTGCCTTCAAGTGCTGCTCACCGGACGGGAGTACGACGTCGGCTACACACGCGAGATGCTCCGCCGGATCCTCGCGGCATCGCCGCCGGCGTCGGCCGGGCGGGAAGCGGTCCCGGTAGATTGACCGGATGAGCCTTCCGCCCGCCCAGCCCGTGCCGGAGCCCGCTCCGGAGCCCGCGGTCGCCATAGGCCCCGAGATCACCTACGCGGAGTGCCGGCAGTGCGGCACGCTCATCGCCGGGCTCGACGGCCGCTACAGCTGCGGAGTCTGCGGCTGGGTGAACCACCACTCCGAAGGACACCGGCTCCTGCCGCGCGCGGAGGACGACACCGGCCGCGCCGCGGGCGAACCCGACAACAACGCCAACCGGCTCGGCTGAACGAACACGCACGCGCCGCCGCCCGCGCGGCGCACCGTGTGAACCCGTTGCGGCGCATCGGGCAACAGGTGGTGCAAGCGCACCTGACCACGCCGCATACGGAGGGCTCGTGACCGGAAGATCACCGGACGACCAGGAACACGATCACGAACGTGATCACGACCACGACCACGAGTGCGACTACCAGGACGACGCGGCCATCGTCGGGCAGTCCCTGGAGAGCCCGGAGATCTTCGCGCTCCTGTACGACCGGCACGCCGCCGACATCCACCGCTACGCCGCACGCCGGCTCGGCGACGGCGCGGCCGACGACATCACCGCCGACACCTTCCTCACGGCGTTCCGTGTCCGCGCCCGGTTCGACACCACGCACCACAGCGCGCGGCCCTGGCTCTACGGCATCGCCGCCAACCTGATCGGCAAGCAGCGCCGCAAGGAATTACGGGGCCTGCGCGCCCTCGCCCGTACCGGCCGCGACCCCGTCGCCGAGTCCTGGGTCGAGCGCTCCGACAGCCGGGTCACCGCGCAGGCCTCACAGGCGGCGCTGGCCGGGGCGGTGGCCGCGCTGTCCGGCGGCGACCGGCACGTCCTGCTGCTCGTCGCCTGGGCGGACTTCAGCTACCAGGAGGTGGCGGACGCGCTCTCCATACCGATCGGCACGGTCCGGTCGCGGCTCAACAGGGCCCGGCGCAAGGTACGTACGGCGCTGGGCGACAACGACCCCACCCGGGTGACCGACGTCGCGGAGGCGATGACCCATGGATGAGACGCAGTTCGTACGTGATCTGCGCGCCGGCGCGCCGCTGCCCGACCGGACCAGACTCGCACCGGGCCGGCGGCGGCTGCTCGACGAGGCGACATCCGGCGGCCTGATGAGCCGGCTGCGCGGACTGCGCTCCGACTGGCGTACGGCCGCGGTCGGTGCCGTGGCCGCGATGACGGCGGCAGCCCTGTCGGCGACGCTGCTGGTGGGCGGGGGCGACCCGGCCGCCGAGGAGTCGCTGCTGAGCGGGCGGGCTCCGGCGGGCAGCGCGGCGGAGGTGCTGCGGACCGCCGCCCTGATGGTCGGGGACGATCCGGTGCCGGCACCGCGTGCCGACCAGTGGATCTACGTACGCGAGCGCTACTACGACGTGGTGCGCGAGGAGAAGCCGGCCGGCCTCGTGGCCCAGCCCGACGTGAACTACCACCCGCTGGGCGAGAAGAAGTATCTCGTCCCGAAGCCCGACGGGATCCCGCGCGACCAGGCCGAGGAGTGGATCCCGTACGCCGATCAGGACGCCGAGAGGAGCAGGACCGACCAGAAGTACTCGGCCCGCGAGATCTTCCGCTTCCTCGCCGACCTGCCCGACGACCCGAAAGCGATTCTCGACGAGGTGCGCGCCTTCTATCCGGCCAATCCTCCCGAGAACCCGGAGACCCCCGACGAGCACGCCTTCCGGGCGCTCGGGCTCCTGGCCGTGCAGCAGCCGGTCCCGCACCCCCAGGGGCTGGCGAAGATCTACCGCACGCTGGCGACGATCCCCGGCATCCGGGCGAGCCGGGTCGTCGACCTCACGGGCCGCGAGGCCCTCGCCATCAGCAGGGCGGAGTCCGGAGGTCCCCCCGGCCATGTCCGCGCGTACCTGCTGCGCCCGTCGACCGGTCTGCCGGTCGGGCAGCGGTGGACGGCGGACGCGGACGGCTCGTACACGGAGGGGGAGTACGGCGACGGGACGCCGGCCGCGGACACGCCGACCACCACCTGGAAGAAGGGCGACGTCCTGGTGGAGCGGGTCCGGCTCGAAGGGGCGCTCGTCGACAAGGACCACGAACGCCCCTGAACCACGGGCACCGTGCCCGTACGCCGAGACCGGTTGGCCTCCGCGTACGGGTGCCCGTTAGGTTTCGCTCATGACCGACACGACTGCTACTCGTACCACCGGCGCCGTCGCCGCCGGGCTCGCCACCGTCACCGAGGACGGCACCGTCCTCGACACCTGGTTCCCCGCCCCCGTGCTCAGCGACGAGCCGGGCCCCGCCGGCACCCAGCGGCTCGACGCCGACCGCGCCGCCGAACTGCTCGGCGACGCCGCGCGGAAGGCCGTCGGGCCCGACCCGCGCCGTGGGGTGGAGGTCGTCGCCGTTGTCACGGTCATCGCCTCGCTCGACGACAAGCCGCTGGACGCGCACGACGCGTACCTGCGTCTGCATCTGCTCAGCCACCGTCTGGTGAAGCCGCACGGCCAGAACCTCGACGGACTCTTCGGTCTGCTCGCCAACGTCGCCTGGACCTCGCTCGGACCGGTCGCCGTCGACGCGCTGGAGACGGTGCGCCTGAACGCCCGCGCGGAGGGGCTGCACCTCCAGGTCGGCTCCGTCGACAAGTTCCCGCGTATGACGGACTACGTCGCCCCCAAGGGCGTCCGGATCGCCGACGCCGACCGGGTCAGGCTCGGCGCGCACCTCGCCGAGGGCACCACCGTGATGCACGAGGGCTTCGTCAACTTCAACGCGGGCACGCTCGGCACCTCCATGGTCGAGGGCCGGATCTCGGCCGGCGTCGTCGTCGGCGACGGTTCGGACATCGGCGGCGGGGCCTCCACCATGGGCACCCTCTCCGGCGGCGGCACCGAGCGCATCGTGATCGGTGAGCGCTGCCTCATCGGCGCCGAGGCCGGCGTCGGTATCCCGCTGGGCGACGAGTGCGTCGTCGAGGCGGGTCTCTACATCACGGCGGGTACGCGCGTGACGCTGCCGGACGGGGAGATCGTCAAGGCGCGCGGGCTGGCCGGCGCGTCGAACATCCTCTTCCGTCGCAACTCGGTCACCGGCAAGGTCGAGGCCCGCCCGAACAACGCGGTCTGGGGCGGTCTGAACGACGTTCTGCACAGCAACAACTGACGGTCGATCGGCGCCGGTGACTCGGGCGCACTTCACGGGGGACGGGGATCGATGACGAGGCGACACCGCCCGGCCGCGCTGCTGGCCGGGGCGTGCGTCCTGCTGCTGACCGCGGCGGGCTGTTCGGACCTCAGGAGCGAGATCGAGGCGGAGCAGGGCGGTGGCGCCGCGCCGACGGCACGGGAGCGGCGGCCCCCGCCCTCGCCGCTCGACCTGGATCCGTCCGGCACCACGTCCCTGTCGGCCGAGGCGAACGCGCCGGGATGCCCGCCGTCGGGCCTCGACGTCGTGGTCGGCGGCGAGAACGCCGCCATGGGCCACCGCGTGATCACCCTCAAGCTCTGGAACTGCGGCGACAAGCCCTACCGCGTCAAGGGCCACCCGGGCGTCGAACTCCTCGACGCCGGCCGCGAGCCGGTCGACGTCAAGATCAGCCACAAGAGCGACTACACGTACACCGGCAGACGCGACGACCGGGCCCGGCAGCTGACCCTGGAGCCCAACGACACCGCCGACGCCGTACTGCACTGGAACAACCGCGTCACCTCCCTGGACGGCGCCCCCGCCGCGGGCGCCCACGTCCTCGTCACACCCGCCCCCGGCGAGGAACCGGTCTCGCTGCCGCTCGCCGTCGACATCGGCTCGGACGGCACCCTGGAAGTGACCTCCTGGGCGGTCGATCCTGTCAGTGGCCGGTGATCCAATGGAGCGCATGAACACCGAACACGCCGACCCCGCCGACCTCGACGCGCTGCGCGCCGCCTTCCCGCCCGAGGTCCGCAGACCCCCGCTGGGCTGGGACACCGTCCACGCCTTCGAGCGGGAGCAGGGCGTCGTGCTGCCGGAGCCGTATCGCACCCTGGTCGCCGAGATATGCGACGGCAGCGGCGAGGGTCCCGCCGACATCGACGGACTGATACCGCTGACGTCCCTGCCCGGGGACTGGGGTCCCGACGACGGTCAGCGCGCCCCCGAGAAGGCGTTCCCGCTGACCGCGGCGTGGGTGTGGGAGGACGACCCCCGGCCGTACGAGGAGATAGAGCCGCTGATCGACGAGGTCAGCAACGATGGAAGCGTCGTGCTGGGCACGGACGGCTGCGGGCTCTACTGGCATCTGATCGTCACCGGCGCGCAGCGCGGGCGGGTGTGGGCGGTCAGTGACGTGGGCGCCGCGCCCTTCGAGGAGGAGCCCGGGGACACCGGGGCGTCCGGCTTCGCCGCGTGGGTCGCGCACTGGGTCAAGACACGCTGAATCCTGTTGACTTCAACCGCACTTCATGTTTGAGCATGGTGAGCGACGCCGCACCACGGGGGTGCGGCGACGAGGAGGATCACCATGTCCGTACGGGTCGGCACCGTCCCTGAGATCACCCGCCCCGGCGTGGGCGTCGTCAAGGTCAGCACCTGGCGGGTCGGTACGCCGCAGCGCCAGCGGGCGACGGTCGACGCGATCGGGAAAGCCTGGCGGAGCCGGGACTGGCCGGACGGCGGCCTGCTCTCGTACAGCGTCATGGTCGGCGAGGACGGGCAGACGCTGCTGCACTACTCGCAGTGGCGCGACGAGGCGGCGTACGAGGACTTCTTCCGTACGGGCCGGGACGCGCGCAACGCGGAGATCGACGCGGCCGTGCCGGGGATCGAGCGGGTCGGGCTCAACTCGTACGAGCTGTACCGCAGCGGGGAGCCGGCCGAGGGTGACACCCGGGTGCCCGGCTGCGTGGTGATCGTGGACGTCGAGTTCGACGGGCCCGACCCCGCGCGGCAGCGGGAGTGGACGGACGCCGTCTTCGCGGCGCTCGACAGCGACCCGTACGAGCAGACGGCCGCGATCGCCGCGTACTTCCACACGAGCGTGGACGGGACGCGGGTGCTCAACTTCGCCGAGTGGGAGAACGCGGCGGGGCACATCGCCGCGCTCGCCGCGCCCGGCGAAGGCATCGGTTCGAGCACGGAGCAGTGGGAGAGGGTCCAGAGCTTCCCGGGCCTCGCGGGCAGCACGGTGAACAGGTACACGCCGGCGCTCAGTCTCAGCGCCGGGTGAGGGGGCGGTGGTCCGGCCGTACGCGGGTACGGCCGGACCACCGGTCGGTCAGGGACGTCGACGGACTTTCAAGAGGTCCCGGTCCCGGTCACGGGCGGAAGCGCAGCACCTGCGGGTCGTGGTCGCTGTTCTGGTCGGCGAACTCGGCGTTGATGTGGACGCTGTCGTAGTCGAAGTCGTCGATCGACGGGCTCGTCAGGATCTGGTCGAGAACCTGGCTGTTGCCCTGGTAGACGTAGGAGTAACGCTCCGGCGCCGGCAGGGACTTGATCGCCGGGTACAGCGCGCCGCCCGCGGTGAGCGTCTTCGTGGTCGTGGAGAACTCGAAGTCGTTGATGTCACCGACCACCAGGACGTCGGCGTTCCGCTGGATCGCCAGGAGGTCCTTCACGAAGGTGTTGACGGCCTTCGCCTGGAGGTGCCGCTGCGTCTCGGAGATCCGGCTCGGCGGCTGGTGGTGCGAGACCAGGCTCTCGTCGCCGCCCTTGGAGGCGAAGTGGTTGGCGATCACGATGACGGGCCTGCCGCGGAAGACGAACTCACCGGCGAGCGGCTTGCGGCTGTTCTCCCAGGCGGCGTTCGCCGGGTCGATCCGGCCGGGGGACAGGCTCAGCGCGGCCTTGCCGCCGCTCCGTACGGCCTCGGTCGCCGTCGTGGCGTCGCCGCCCGCGCGGTCGGTGAAGGAGACCCGCTCGGGGTTGAAGAGGAAGACCTGGCGGATGTTGCCGCCGGGCTCGCCGCCGTCGGTCTTGTCCTCGGGGTCGACGGTCCGCGCCTCGTACGCGGGGCCGCCGGCCGCGACGATCGCCGCCGTGAACTTGGCGATGGTGGCGTCGGCGGAGACGGTGCCGTCGTCCTTGGCGCCGTTGTCGTCCTGGATCTCCTCCAGGGCCAGGATGTCCGGCGACGACAGGTTGTCCACGACGGCGGCGGCGAGCGCGTCGAACTTCTCCTGCGGGTCGGACGGGTCGAGGTTCTCGACGTTGTACGTCGCCACGGCCAGCTCGTCGCGGCGCTGCTCACGGGTCTTCTCGGGCTTCGCGCCGTTGCCGGTGACCTTGCCGAGCGTGCGGGCGGTCAGCGTGTAGCCGCCGAACTGGTTGAAGTCCAGGGGGCCTTCGGTGTCGCCGGACAGCGTGTCGCCGACGTCCGCCTTCGGGAACGGCTGCTCGGCGGCCGGGGCGAGCTGCTGGATCTGGAGCCTGCCGGTGTTCTGGTCGTCGTAGCCGCCGTAGACCGTGCCGCCGCGGCGGTTCTCGTTCTCGCTCGGCTTGACCGTGACCCACAGCTCCGAGTACGGGTCGGTTGCGCCGACCACGCGCGAGGTGCCGACGCGGACGTTCATGCCCTCCAGCGACTCGTAGTAGTCCAGCGCGTAGCTGCGGGGCTTCAGCTGAAGGCCGTTGATGCTGTTGCCGGTCGCGGCCGTGCCCTTCGGGGCGTACGCCGCCGGGACGGACTTCGCGGAGATGGTCACCGGCGCGGGGAGCTTGTTGCCGGAGGAGACGACCGTGATCTTCGGCGACGAGATCTGGGTGAGGGACTGGTTGCCGGAGGTGACGCCGCCGGGGATGTACTCGGTGACCGTGCCGGACACCTTGACCGAGTCGCCCACGGCGACGGTCGGCACGGCGTTGGTGAAGACGAAGATGCCCTCGCTCGTCGCCGCGTCCTTGTCGGGGTTGGGGTCCTGGAACCAGAAGCCCCGGGAACCGTAGGTCCGTACACCGGTGACGATGCCGGGAACGTCTGCCACCGGGGTACCCACGAGCGGCGATATCCGGCCACTGCCCTGGATGCCGTGGATCCTGACCTCGGCGGCCGAGGCCGAGGAGGATCCGGCGAGCAGACCGGCGCCGAGCGCGGCGGCGACGAGGGCCGAAACAGCGGCCGTTCTCGGTACGGATGAAGGCATCACGGGACTCCGGAGGTGAGGAGGGGCGACGGAAGGGGGGCGGCGTGGATACATAGTTCTACGCGCGTCAATCTCTTGTGTGCGCCCATGTGTTGTCAAGGGAGTCCGGGTGTACACCCGTTGTCGGCCAAGTGAACCGGGTGGCATGGGGTGAAATACGTCTACGCTGGGGCGCCCTGGACCCCGTAAGGCGCAAGGAGAATCACCAGATGTCCGGAGACCGCCCCACTCTGCCGCCGGTGCGGCTGCCCTCGGACGCGGAGCTGGCGCGGGACGCGCTCGCCGTACCGCTGCTCGCCAGGGCCGTACGCCTCGCCCGCTGGGCCGGGCCGGGGACGCGCGTCGGCGCGGGCGGTGAACTCGTCGACGAGCAACTGCCCGCCGCGGCCGAGGTGCTGGGACTCGCCGGTGCCCAGAGCCCGGAGCCGACCGAGAGCGACGAGGCGCTCGCGGCGCAGGCGCGGGCGGACGCCGAGGCCGAGGCGAGCGAGGCGTGGCGGGTCGCCGTCGACACGGGGCTGGTGGAGGTCGAGGACCCGGAGGCGGACGGACCCGACGGGGGCGACGGGGACGCCGACGGCACCGTGAGCGCAGGGGCCGCGCTCGAACTGATCACCTCCGGCAGCCCGCAGGACATCCTCTCCCTCTGGCTGGACGCCCTCGACGTCGTCTTCGCCGACGCGACGGCGCCCGTCCTGGAGGATCTGGCCGGCGCCATCGGCGACGACGGCGAGATCGACCTCGACGCGCTGGACTGGGACCCGGAGGTGGAGGCGGAGTTCCTGGAGGGCGTCCTCGGGAATCTGTATCTGCTCACGGTCGGCGAGGGCGGGACGGACCCCGTCCCCGTACCGCTGCCGGTGCTCGCCGCGTCGATGATCGTGCCCGACGACATGGGCGAGCCCACCGACGACGTCCTTGAGCAGGTGTCCGAGGCGATGATGCGGCTGGACGACCAGTTCGCGCTGCTGGAGCCGATCGGGCTCGTCAGTTACGTACCCGTGGACGAGGCCCTGATGGTCGAGGACTCCGAGGCCGGTCCGGACGCCGTGCCGTCGGGTGACGACGAGGACGTGTCCCGGTACGGCGTGGTCACCCTGACGCCGCTCGGGCTGCACGGCATCAGGTCCCGGATGCGGGACGCGGGGGTCGAGGCGCCCGCCGTCGGCGACCTGGCCGAGAAGGGCGCGGACGCGCTGCTCGACGGGGTCGCGTACTTCCCGGAGCCGGCCGCGCGCGCCGAGACGGAAGCGTGGCTGGCCGGCCGCGAGCCCGCGGCGGCGGCGCGTGAACTCCTCCTCGCCGCCAAGGGAACCGACCCGGGCGCCCCGCTGCGGCGGCTGCACTGCCAGCAGTCCCTGGCCCTCGTCGGCGTCGAGGCCGAGTCCGCGGTGCGGGACGTCCTGGACGACCCGGAGCTGGGCGGCCTCGCCCGCGTCTGGCTCGCCGAACTGGGGGCCTCGGATGTGCCGCCGCCGCCCGAGTCGATGATCTTCTGGCTGGCGATCGACACGATCGCGGCCCAACTGGACGCCGACGGCGAGCCGGNNGCCTGGCGGGTGGACCACCCGGCGACGGCGGACGTCCTGGAGGCGATGGGCCGCCTGCACCGCGACCGCAAGTCGGCGAAGGAGGCCCGCAAGGCGGCCTTCAAGGCGAGGTCGCGCAGCGGGGGGTGAGGGGGCGGACGGTTTCGGGT
>NZ_MDCR01000371.1 GCF_001723055.1 Streptomyces niveus | reverse complement strand
TCGTACGGGACATGGTCGTGGTCGGGACGCTGGAGGAGGCCGAGGAGCTTGTGGGCGCCTACCCCGGACTGACCGCCGTGACGGCGGAGGGGGATCTCCTGGGCGCGCACTTCGCGCACGGCGGCTCCGCCGGGGCGCCCAGCCTGCTCGAAGTGCAGGCGTCCGTCGACGAGGCAGCCGCCGAGCTGGCCGAACTCGCCCTACGGTGCGACGAACTGGCCGAAGCTCAGCGCCGGGCGGCCGCCCGACGTACCGACTGCGCCGCCCTCGTCGAGGAGTTGGGGGAACGGCGGCGCGCCGCCGACCGGGAGAAGTCCGCCGTCTCAGGCCAGTTGGGGCGGCTCGCCGGCCAGGCCAGGGGCGCCGCGGGGGAGGCCGAGCGGACGTCCGCGGCCACCGCCAAGGCCCAGGACGCGCTGGACCGGGCCACCGAGGAGGCGGAGGAGCTGGCGGAGCGTCTGCTCGTCGCGGAGGAGGCACCGGCCGAGGAAGAGCCCGACACGTCCGTACGGGACCGGCTGGCCGCCGACGGGGCCAACGCCCGGCAGACGGAGATGGAGGCGCGTCTCCAGGTCCGTACCCACGAGGAGCGCGTCAAAGGACTCGCCGGCCGCGCGGACTCGCTCGACCGGGGCGCCCGCGCCGAGCGCGAGGCACGGGCACGCGCGGAGCAGCGCCGCGCCAGACTGCGCCACGAGGCCGCCGTGGCCGGGGCCGTCGCCTCCGGCGCCAGGCAGCTGCTGGCGCACGTCGAGGTGTCGGTCGTACGCGCCGACGAGGAACGCGCCGCGGCCGAGGCGGCGAAGGCGGGCCGCGAACGGGAGCTGGTCGCGGAGCGGAACCAGGGCCGCGACCTCAAGAGCGAACTCGACAAACTCACCGACTCGGTGCACCGGGGCGAGGTGTTGGGCGCCGAGAAGCGGATGCGGATCGAGCAGTTGGAGGCGAAGGCCCTGGAGGAGCTGGGCGTCGAGCCGGCCGGTCTGATCGCCGAGTACGGCCCCGACCAGCTCGTACCGCCGTCCCTGGCCGCCGAGGGCGAGGAACTGCCCGAGGACCCCGAGGACCCGCGCAATCAGCCCCGGCCGTACGTACGGGGCGAACAGGAGAAGCGGCTCCGGTCGGCCGAACGGGCGTATCAGCAGCTCGGGAAGGTGAATCCGCTCGCCCTGGAGGAGTTCGCGGCGCTGGAGGAGCGGCACAAGTTCCTCTCCGAGCAGCTCGAAGACCTCAAGAAGACCCGTGCCGATCTGCTGCAGGTCATCAAGGAGGTCGACGAGCGGGTCGAGCAGGTCTTCACGGAGGCGTACCGGGACACGGCCCTTCAGTTCGAGGGCGTCTTCTCGCGGCTCTTCCCCGGGGGCGAGGGGCGCCTCATCCTTACGGATCCCGACAACATGCTCACCAGCGGCGTGGACGTCGAGGCCCGGCCGCCCGGCAAGAAGGTCAAGCGGCTGTCCCTGCTGTCGGGCGGTGAACGGTCGCTGACCGCCGTGGCGCTGCTGGTGTCGATCTTCAAGGCGAGGCCGAGCCCGTTCTACGTGATGGACGAGGTCGAGGCCGCGCTGGACGACACCAACCTCCAGCGGCTGATCCGGATCATGCAGGAGCTTCAGGAGAGCTCCCAGCTGATCGTGATCACGCATCAGAAGCGCACGATGGAGGTCGCCGACGCGCTGTACGGCGTCTCCATGCAGGGCGACGGCGTCTCCAAGGTGATCAGCCAGCGCCTGCGCTGACCGGGTGCGGCAGCCACCGCCAAGGCCGTCTCCAATGGCCGCCAGGACCGCCGTCACGACAGCCGCCGCGACCACCGTCTCCGTCGAACGGCCCCCGTCAGGTGGTGGGTCCGGCGCGGTCGTGCACGACTTGAAGGGCTTTCCCCATGCCCGGCGTCCGTCCGGGCGGCCACAGGAGCCCATGTGACGAGCGCAGCACAGCCGCCGAGGCCGGGAGGCCCGCAGGCCCACCCCGAGCACATCGGCCATGTCATCTTCATCACCGCGGCGGCGGCCATGGGCGGCTTCCTCTTCGGCTACGACAGCTCCGTCATCAACGGCGCCGTCCAGGCGATCAGGGACCGCTACGACATCGGCTCCGGCGAGCTGGCCCAGGTGATCGCCGCGGCGCTGATCGGCTCCGCCATCGGCGCCGCGACGGCGGGCCGGATCGCCGACCGGATCGGCCGTATCCACTGCATGCGGATCTCGTCCGCGCTCTTCACCGTCAGCGCCGTCGGCTCGGCGCTGCCGTTCGCGCTCTGGGACCTCGCCATGTGGCGCGTCATCGGCGGGTTCGCCATCGGCATGGCCTCCGTCATCGGCCCCGCGTACATCGCGGAGGTGTCGCCTCCCGCGTACCGGGGCCGGCTCGCCTCGTTCCAGCAGGCGGCGATCGTCCTCGGCATCGCTCTCTCGCAGTTGGTGAACTTCGGCATCCTGCACATCGCCGACGGCGACCAGCGCGGCACGATCGCCGGCCTGGAGGCCTGGCAGTGGATGCTCGGCGTCATGGTCGTCCCCGCGATCCTCTACGGGCTGCTCTCCTTCGCGATCCCCGAGTCGCCGCGCTTCCTGATCTCCGTCGGCAGGAAGGACGCGGCCAGGGGCGTACTCGCCGAGGTCGAGGACAGCGGTGTCGACCTGGACGCGCGAGTCGAGGAGATCGAGCTCAACCTCCGTAAGGAGCACAAGCCGACGTTCAAGGACCTGCTCGGCAGGGTGGGCTTCCTGCCGGTCGTGTGGATCGGCATCGGCCTCTCCGCGCTCCAGCAACTCGTCGGCATCAACGTGATCTTCTACTACAGCTCGTCGCTGTGGCAGTCCGTGGGCATCGATCCCACCAGCTCGTTCTTCTACTCGTTCACCACGTCGATCATCAACATCATCGGCACCGTCATCGCCATGATCTTCGTCGACCGGATCGGCCGCCGGCCCCTGCTGCTGATCGGCTCGTTCGGCATGATGGTGTCGCTGGCCCTGGCCGCCTGGGCGTTCTCGTACAAGAGCGGCAGCGGCTCCGACATCTCCATCCCCAACACGCAGGGCACCGTGGCGCTCGTCGCCGCCCACTCCTTCGTGCTCTTCTTCGCGCTGTCCTGGGGCGTCGTCGTCTGGGTACTCCTCGGCGAGATGTTCCCCGGCAAGATCCGGGCCGCCGCACTGGGCGTGGCCGCGTCGGCGCAGTGGATCGCCAACTGGGCCGTCACCGTGTCGTTCCCGACCCTGTCGGACTGGAATCTCTCGGGCGCGTACGTGATCTACTCCGCCTTCGCCCTGCTCTCGATCTTCTTCATTCTGAAGTGGGTTCCCGAGACCAAGGGCAAGCGGCTGGAGGAGATGGGCTGACCCGCCCCGTTCCCGGGATTCCGCGCCCCGTCGGCGCCCGGAATCTCCCCATCGGCCGAAGCCGGCCGGCGCCTGCGAAGATGACGGCGTGGACATCGTCATTCTTGCCGTAGTCATCGCCCTGGTCGCCGTCGGTGTGATCAGCGGGCTCGTGGTCAGCAGCCGCAGGAAGAAGCAGCTGCCGCCCTCGGCACCGTCGAGCACGCCGACCATCACGACCCCGCCCGCGGAGCCGCACGTCGGCGACGAGTCGGGGCCGCCCCGGGAGGAGCCCCGCCGCACCATCGAGGAGGTGGGTCTCCCCGACGGGACCGAAGCGACCGCGACGGCGCCCGCCGTCGAGGACCCGGTCGTGGCCGCCCCGCCCGTGGCGATCGAGATCCCGGAGCCGACCGCGGGCCGTCTGGTCAGACTGCGGGCCCGGCTCGCCCGCTCGCAGAACACCCTCGGCAAGGGGCTGCTCACGCTGCTGTCGCGCGAGCACCTCGACGACGAGACGTGGGAGGAGATCGAGGACACCCTGCTCACCGCCGATGTCGGCGTCGCGCCCACCCAGGAGCTGGTCGACCGGCTGCGTGAGCGGGTCAGGGTGCTCGGTACGCGTACGCCCGACGAACTGCGCTCGCTGCTGCGCGAGGAGCTGCTCGCCCTGCTCCGTACGGACTTCGACCGCGCGGTGAAGACCGAGAGCGGTCTGGACACGCCGGGCGTCGTGATGGTCGTCGGCGTCAACGGCACCGGCAAGACCACGACGACGGGCAAGCTGGCGCGCGTCCTGGTGGCCGACGGCAGGTCGGTCGTGCTCGGCGCCGCCGACACCTTCCGCGCCGCCGCCGCCGATCAGCTCCAGACGTGGGGCGAGCGCGTGGGCGCCCGTACGGTACGCGGCCCCGAGGGCGGCGACCCGGCGTCGATCGCCTTCGACGCGGTCAAGGAAGGCATCGCGGAGGGCGCCGACGTCGTCCTTATCGACACGGCGGGGCGTCTGCACACCAAGACCGGGCTGATGGACGAGCTCGGCAAGGTCAAGCGCGTCGTGGAGAAGCACGGTCCGCTGGACGAGGTGCTGCTGGTCCTGGACGCGACGACGGGGCAGAACGGCCTCGTGCAGGCGCGGGTCTTCGCCGAGGTCGTGGACATCACCGGAATCGTGCTGACGAAGCTGGACGGCACGGCCAAGGGCGGCATCGTGATCGCGGTCCAGCGTGAGCTGGGGGTGCCGGTCAAGCTGATCGGGCTGGGCGAGGGGCCCGACGACCTGGCGCCGTTCGAGCCGGAGGCGTTCGTCGACGCGCTGATCGACGGCTGAGCCGGCCGGACCGACGGCCTGCGAGGCGCCGTACGGGGACGCCGTACGAAGAAAGGGCCCTTCCGCGTGGTGTACGCGGTGGGGCCCTTCGTACGGAGGAGGCGACGACGGGGCGTGGTCAGGGAGCCGGCGGGGGACTGAGCCGGGACTGAGCCGGGGCTCAGTCGCGGACGGGCGAGCGATGGCAGACGTACGCCAGGGTGCCGAGCAGCAGCCGCGCCTGCGGCGGGTCGGCCGCCGTGTCCAGCACCGGCGGCCGGAGCCAGCGGACGGGCCCGAGGCCGCCGAGGTCCGACGGCGGCGCGGTGACGTGGTCGCCCGCGCCCAGACAGCGCAGGTCGAGACCGGCGTCGTCCCAGCCCATCCGGTAGAGGAGTTCGGGCAGTTCGGCGGCGGCGCCCGGCGCGACGAAGAAGTACGCGCGCCCCGTCGGTGTGGCGGCGACGGGCCCGAGCGGCAGTCCCATCCGCTCCAGCCTGACCAGGGCGCGACGGCCCGCCGGTTCGGCGACGTCGATGATGTCGAAGGTGCGCCCCACGGGCAGCAGGACGGCCGCCCCCGGGGTCTCGGACCAGGCCTTGGCGGCATCGTCCAGGGTGGCGCCTGCGGGGACTTCCAGCGCGGGGTCCAGCGGATGCGCGCCCGGTGCGCGGCATCCGGCGGCGCGGCAGGAGCAGCGGCCCGCGGCGGCCCGCGCACCGGGGACGACGTCCCAGCCCCAGAGCCCCGTGTACTCGGCCACCGTCGTGTACTCGGTGGCGCGGCTGCGGCGCCGTGAACCGGACCGCATCTCCCGGATACCGCCGATCGTGAAGCCCATGCCCCCTCCAACGGGTCGAACTCGTGGGTGGTTACGATGCGGAGTCATCCTGTGACCCTCTGTCGGAGCCCCGTTCCTCGGTGTTGTCCTGGCCTCGTTCCGCTTCGTTTCGCTCTCGCTCCGGCGGCGCGAGCGACATTCGGGGTGGTGCGACCGGGTGCGTGCGCCCCCGCGTGCAACGTTCCACCCGTTCCTGATCGTCGCCCCGTCAAGTGAATCGCGCCTGACCGCAGGCGAGTTCATTCGAAGGGGTGGCGAATGGTGGCGTTTACGGAACGGCCCTCGCCGGAGGGGTGATCGTAGGATTACTTTGAGTACGCGAACGGTGGGAAGTCACACGTTCGTGGTTATGCCGCGGGCAACTCGGTTTCCTGTTCGAAGGAGCGCAATCTCCGGACAGACGACCGTAACTGACGGCATTCTGGTAGAAGTTCGCGCGACAGGGCTTCAGCGGATGGGGGCATTCCAGTGGGCGTCAGTGGCGCAGACGGTACGGCTACCGGCAAGCGCCCGAACGGGCAGTTGAGCTCGTGGTTCCGGCGCAGCGGCTGGTCCAAGGGCGAACTGGCGCGCCAAGTCAACCGCAGAGCACGCCAGATGGGCGCGCACCACATCAGCACCGACACCTCCCGGGTGCGCCGCTGGCTCGACGGTGAACAGCCGCGTGAGCCCATTCCGCGCATCCTCTCGGAGCTGTTCTCCGAGCGCTTCGGCACCGTCGTCGCGGTCGAGGACCTCGGACTGCGCTCCGCGCACCAGTCGCCCTCGGTCTCCGGCGTCGATCTGCCCTGGGCCGCGCCCCAGACCATCTCGCTGATCAGTGAGTTCTCCCGCAGCGACCTGATGCTGGCCCGGCGCGGCTTCCTGGGGACGTCGCTCGCGCTCGCCGCAGGACCCGCTCTGGTCGAACCGATGCAGCGCTGGCTGGTGCCCACCTCGCCCGCCGACGAGGACGGCGCGGGCAGCGCCGCTGTGCGCCGCCCCTCCCGGCTCTCGACGCCGGAGCTGGACCTCCTGGAGTCCACCACGGTGATGTTCCGTCAGTGGGACGCGCAGTGCGGCGGCGGTCTGCGGCGCAAGGCGGTCGTGGGCCAGCTCCACGAGGTGACGGACCTCCTTCAGGAGCCGCAGTCCGACGGCACCACGCGGCGCCTGTTCAGGTGCGCGGCCGAACTGTCCGAGCTGGCCGGCTGGATGAGCTACGACGTCGGACTTCAGCCCAACGCCCAGAAGTACTTCGTCCTGGCCCTGCACGCCGCCAAGGAGGCGGGGGACAAGGCCCTCGGGTCGTACATCCTCTCCTCCATGAGCCGCCAGATGATCCATGTCGGCCGCCCCGACGACGCGTTGGAGTTGATCCACCTCGCCCAGTACGGCAGCAGGGGCTGCGCCACGGCACGTACGCAGTCGATGCTGTACGCGATGGAGGCGCGGGCGTACGCCAACATGGGGCAGCCCGGCAAGTGCAAGCGCGCGGTGCGGATGGCGGAGAACACCTTCGCCGACGCGGGGGACGACGGCGAGCCGGAGCCCGACTGGATCCGCTTCTTCTCCGAGGCGGAGCTCAACGGCGAGAACGCGCACTCCTACAGAGACCTGGCCTACGTGGCCGGGCGCAGCCCCACGTACGCCTCGCTCGCCGAGCCCGTCATGACGCGCGCCGTCGAGCTGTTCGAGAAGGACGAGGAGCATCAGCGGTCGTACGCGCTGAATCTCGTCGGGATGGCCACCGTCCACCTCCTTAAGAGGGAGCCCGAGCGGTCCACGCCTCTGATCAAGGAGGCGCTGGCCATCGCCAAGAAGGTGCGCTCCGAGCGCGTCAACACACGGCTGCGCAAGACGGTGGCCACCGCCACCAGGGATTTCGGGGACGTCTCAGAGATCAGTCAGCTCACCGAGCAGCTCACGGAGGAGATCCCCGAGACGGCGGAAGCCGTATGAGCGGTCCCTGAGCGGCCCCTGAGCGGTCCCTGGACGGGCTGTGAGGCGCCTGGCGGGCTTTGGGTGGGCCGTGACCCGTGAAGTCCGCGCCGTACCCCTGGGGCCGCCGGATTCTGCCACCGCCGCATCCCGCGACACGGCAGTTCATCCAGGCGTAACACCCTGGACCACTTCGTCACTGGCGTGAAACATCGGGCGGCATCGACCGAAATCACCCCACGTCAATCTCCTCACCACTAGTCGGCCCACTGAAGTAAGAGCATCCGCACGGGCCGTATTTCCCACCCACGAGGAGACGCCGGCCTTGAATGGCGCAGATACCGCATTCGTATTGATCAGTGCCGCGCTCGTCATGCTGATGACGCCCGGCCTGGCCTTCTTCTACGGAGGCATGGTCAGGGTGAAGAGCGCCCTGAACATGCTCATCATGTCTTTCATCTCGCTCGGCATCGTCAGCGTGCTGTGGGTGCTCTACGGGTACTCGCTCACCTTCGGTGACGACATCGGCGCCGGGCTGCTCGGCAACTTCGACCACATCGGTCTGAAGGGCATCAACGCCGAGACGCTCACGGGGGGCACCGAGGGAATTCCCGTCTACGCCTTCGCCCTCTTCCAGCTGATGTTCGCCGTACTGACTCCGGCGCTGATGAGCGGCGCACTCGCCGACCGCGTCAAATTCACCGCCTGGGCGCTGTTCATCGCCCTGTGGGTCACCGTCGTCTACTTCCCGGTCGCGCACTGGGTCTGGCAGGCGGACGGCTGGCTCTTCAAGCTGGAAGTGATCGACTTCGCCGGTGGTACGGCGGTCCACATCAACGCCGGTATCGGCGCACTCGCAGCGGTGCTGGTCGTCGGCAAGCGCATCGGCTTCAAGAAGGACCCGATGCGGCCGCACAACCTGCCGCTGGTGGTTCTCGGCGCCGCGCTGCTGTGGTTCGGCTGGTTCGGCTTCAACGCCGGCTCCGCACTCGCCGCCAACGGCACGGCCGCCATGATGGCCTTCAACACGCAGATCGCCACCGGCGCGGCCATGCTCGGCTGGCTGATCTACGAGCGCATCCGGCACGGCGCGTTCACCACCCTCGGCGCGGCCTCAGGAGCCGTCGCCGGTCTCGTGGCGATCACCCCGTCCGGCGCGCACGTCAACCCGTTCGGCGCGCTGCTCATCGGCGTCGTCGCCGGAGCGGCCTGCTCGTGGGCCGTCAGCCTCAAGTACAAGCTGGGCTACGACGACTCCCTCGACGTGGTCGGCGTCCACCTCGTCGGCGGCGTCATCGGCACCCTGCTCGTCGGTGTCCTCGCCATCGACGGCGTCGGCGGCCTCTCGCAACTCGGCAAGCAGGCGGTCGGCGCCTTCTCGGTGATGGCGTACTCCTTCGTGGTCTCCTGGATCCTGGCCAAGATCGTCGACGTCACCATCGGCTTCCGGGCCTCGGAGGACGACGAGACCAGCGGTGTGGACATGGCATTCCACGCGGAATCCGCCTACGACTTCAGCGCGGTGGGAGGCTCGCCCTCGGGCCGAAGCAGTGTGACCGCTCCGGACAAGGACTTCGCCGCCGCGGCGCAGAACAAGAAGGTGGACGTATGAAGCTCATCACCGCAGTCGTCAAGCCACACCGGCTGGACGAGATCAAGGAAGCCCTCCAGGCCTTCGGCGTCCAGGGGCTGACGGTCACGGAAGCCAGCGGCTACGGCCGGCAGCGCGGCCACACCGAGGTCTACCGGGGCGCCGAGTACACCGTCGACCTCGTACCCAAGATCCGCATCGAGGTGCTGGTCGAGGACGGTGACGCCGACGAACTCATCGAGGTCGTCGTGAAGGCCGCCAGGACAGGCAAGATCGGTGATGGCAAGGTGTGGAGTGTGCCGGTGGACACGGCGGTCCGGGTACGTACGGGGGAACGCGGCCCGGACGCCCTCTGAAACCGGACGCTGATTCCAGGCGCTCCGACACCGGACGAACTCGATCCGATGCCGGCGCGTGCTCGGTGAGCGGGCACGCTCCGGCGCCCAACTCGTGACAACGTCGCGCGAGTTGAGACACCGAGCGCGCTCGGAGACGGGACGCGCAGCGAAACCGGGCGTCCCCGCACGCGAGACGCCCGCCGAAAGACGGGACCCGCCGGGTGACCACCCCAGAACAGACGACCGGACAACCCGACCCCGGACCCAGTGGCTACGCGGCGGCCCGGCTGCGCCTCCTCCACGAGAAGACGCGCCCCGGGCCGCCGCGCCGCGCCGCCCTGGCGCGCCTCACCGACGACTGGCTGCACGCGCTGTTCACCGCCGCGGTCCGCGAGGTGGGCGTCCAGGGCGCGGCCCTCGTCGCCGTCGGTGGCTACGGACGTGGTGAACTGTCCCCCCGCAGCGACCTCGACCTTCTCCTCCTGCACGACGGCGGCTCCGACGCCTCGGCGATCGCCGCGCTCGCGGACCGCGTCTGGTACCCCGTGTGGGACCTCGGACTCGCCCTCGACCACTCCGTCCGTACGACGGCCGAGGCCCGCAAGACGGCCGGCCAGGACCTCAAGGTGCAGCTGGGGCTCCTCGACGCACGCCACATCGTCGGCGACCCGGCGCCCACCGCAGCCCTGCGCACCGCCGTACTTGCCGACTGGCGCAACCAGGCGCCCAAGCGCCTCCCCGAACTCGACGAACTCTGCCGCGAACGTGCCGAGCGCCAGGGCGAGCTGCAGTTCCTCCTCGAACCCGACATCAAGGAGGCACGGGGCGGTCTCAGGGACGCCACCGCCCTGCGCGCCGTCGCCGCCTCGTGGCTGGCCGACGCCCCCCGCGAGGGCCTCGCCGACGCCCGCCGCGCGCTCCTCGACGTACGCGACTCCCTGCATCTGACGACCGGCCGGGCCACCGACCGGCTCGCCCTCCAGGAGCAGGACGGCGTCGCCGCGGACCTCGGCATCGAGGACGCCGACGAACTCCTGCGGCAGGTCTACGAAGCGGCGCGCACCGTGTCGTACGCCTCCGACGTCACCTGGCGCGAGGTCAACCGCGTCCTGCGCTCGCGGGCCGCCCGCCCCCGCTTCCGCGCCCTCCTCGGCGGCAGCAGGCCCGC
>NZ_MDCR01000370.1:466-1303 GCF_001723055.1 Streptomyces niveus | reverse complement strand
CATACGACACCGGCCGTGTGCTCACGACATGAGACCGACGGGTCAGCTCTGGGAACTGTCCGCCTCACCGCGCGGGAAGGAGATCTCCACGCGGCGGTTCTTCTTGCGGCCCTCTTCGTTGCTGTTGTCCGCGATCGGATACTGCTCGCCGTAACCGCGGATCTCGTACGTGATCCCCGCGGAGGCCAGTTCCTTCTCCAGGACCCCGTGCACGGCTTCCGCGCGCTGCTTGGAGAGGACGTCACCGTGGGCGGACGAGCCCAGGTTGTCGGTGAAGCCGAAGACCCGCACCTTGGTGGCGCCCTGCTTCTCGATCTCCGCCGCCACGGCGGCGATACGGGCGTTCGCCGCGCTGGAGAGCTTCGAACTGTCCTTGCCGAAGAGGACCTCGGCCTGGAGGGCGAACTTCACCGACTCGCTGGTGTCCTCACGACGCTCCTCGCCGCCCTCCGACTCGACGACCGAGATGANNGCGGGGAACTGGGCGAAGACGCCGATGTTCTCATTGGCCTTCAGGGAGGAGATGCCTGTGGTGGTCAGCGGATAGCCCTCGGTGTCCCGCAGCACGTAGTAGCGCTTCTTCTCCTTCTTGTCGACCAGTGTCAGACCCGCCAACGACCTGCCGGTCCGCCGGACCTGGCTCTCGTCGCCGTTCCAGGAGATCGGGGCGCCCACACGTTCCCCGGTGGTGTTCTTGAGCGTCCCGGTCACCGTCAGAAAACCGTCCTCGTCGCGGACGGCGGTGTGCACGACCAGCTGGATGCCGTCGTTGCCGTTGATGGTGGCGAGGGTCTGGCTGGTGTCCGGCACCGTTTCGCCGCCGCCGTTGTCGTCGTC
>NZ_MDCR01000370.1:0-460 GCF_001723055.1 Streptomyces niveus | reverse complement strand
CGCGGCCCTACGGGCCTTCGTTCCATGTCGCATATTCATCAGTGTTGATCCTTTGCGTTCACTCGCGGTCAGTCCTCGGCCAGTCGGACGGAGAACAGGACAGACATGTCCGGCAACACCAGGTTTTCGGGATCCAGGTCGAGGGGGTTCCCGTTACAGATCAGCTCACCGGGCAGCGAAGGCTCCTCCTCCTCGCCCTCCTCGGGCTCGGAGTCCTCTCCCTCGTCGCCGTCTTCCACCGCCGGCCTGAACTCACAGCGAGGTACGACGATCGCTGTGGCCGTGGCCTCGGCCCGCTTGTCCTCGGTGCCGGGCAGAATGCTGTCGCCCATCGTCTGCTGGGTTTCGACGACGACGGTGAAGCCCCATCGGCCACCGTTCGCCGCCCTGCATCCGTCGCCCGGCTTCACTTGTGCGTCGTTCTGCTCGGCGAGGTGCCCGGCTGCCTCGCAGCCGACGA
>NZ_MDCR01000037.1 GCF_001723055.1 Streptomyces niveus | reverse complement strand
GCGCCACCCGCCCGGTCTCCCGCCTTCAGGGGCCGACGGGGACCGGACCGGGCGGCGCGCTCGCCGGAGGTGACGGGGCGGTCGGGGTCTTCCGGGTTCGTTCGGGTTCGGTCCGGTCGGCCTCAGGGGCAGAGGTGGTTCGGTCGCGGCTGGCACTCCCCCGGGTCGCCCGGGTCCACCGGGCCCGTCCCCGGACGGAAGTTGGACCACCACAAGGGCAGGCCGTCGCCGCGGTGGACGACCATGTTCCCGGCGTTCTGGATCGCGAGGTAGGCCCCCGGATTGCGTCCGGTGCGGCTCTCCCACAGACGCCGCATGGCGGCGTCGTAGGCGCCCAGGTTGCCGTCGGCCTGGACGTAGAAGTACGTGCCGAGGCCGTAGGTCCCGACTGCGGTCCAGATGGCGACACCGTCGCTGTAGAGCACCACGTGCCCGTCGGACTGCTGGTGAAGGACGGTGCTCCCGTCCGGCGAGGACCAGCTCTCGCCCCGGGCCAGCCGGGAGGTGGCGCGGATGATCGTCTCGCCGGCGTCGGCCGACCGCGTCACCGTCTGCGACGTGGACCCGGCGGAGGGGGCGGGCGCGGCATGGGCCGGGCCCGTCAGCAGCCCGACGGCCGCCAGTAACGCACTCAGGGCGACAGCGGAGCGTGGGGCGAACGAACGCGAAGTTCTCATGACGGATGCTCTCCTCGGCATCGAGCTGGGCGTGGCCTCGCACGCCCGCCACCGTGTGGGCGGCCGGGCCAGTCTCAGCGCGACCGCCGGCGGTGGGCGAGGCCTTTCGATCCACCTCGAATCCGGACAGCACACCGCGCGAGACGCTGTCTCCCGGCCACTTCGGCGGTGTGGCGGACGACCCCGCACAGCAACATCTAGCGTTGTACGCACGAGCCGGCGGAGGGGGACCAGGTGCTGCGCGTCCACTTCACCCCCGAAGACCTCGCACGCGTACGGATCGCCCCTCACCCGGACCCGCTCGCCGAGACGATCCTGAGCCTGCCCGCCCTCCAGGCGCCCGGCAGCCACGGACTCGCCCTCTCGGGTTGGCGCGAGCGCACCCGTACGGGCGTGGTACCCGCCCTGAGGCCGCTGCTCGAACTGGCACCCGCCGGACCCGGTGAGTACCTGCCGGAGGTGTTCACCCACGCCACCGGCGTCACCCTCGATGAAGGGCTGGACCACACCTGGTCGCTACCGCGCCGCCAGTGGATGGCCGACCTCCGTGCCACGGATCAGCTGCGTCCGCGCGCGCCCCGCTGGATCCACGCCCTGCACCACGGCGACCGGGAATGGGGGAGTCTCGTACGCCGGGCTCTGTCGCGCTACCACGCCGTGGCGATCGCCCCCTACTGGGCGCAGCTGACCGCCGCCGCCCACAGCGACCGCGGCAGCCGCGCGGTGACGCTGGCCGACGCGGGAGTCGACGGGCTCCTGTCGACGCTTCACCCGGCGATCCGGTGGACCTCGCCCGTTCTGCATGTTCCGTGCGCGTCGGACGCCGACCTGCGGCTGCCGGGCAGCGGGGTACTGCTCGTACCGACCTTCTTCTGGCCGCGCCCCCTGGCACTGGTCGACAACGCCGACCCCGAACGGCCCCTCGTACTGCGCTACCCCGTCGCCCTCGACCTCGCCGACCACCGGGCGCTCTGGGCTCAGCCGGCCCCCACCGGCCCCGACGGCGGGCTCGCCGCGCTGCTCGGCACGACACGCGCCCGCGTCCTACGGGCCGTCGAGAACACCGCGAGCACGTCCGAACTGGCTCTGCGCACCGGCATCTCCGACGCGACCGCGAGCCACCACGCCAGTGTGCTGCGCGCCGCACGCCTGGTGACCACCCGACGAGAAGGAAGTGGCGTCCGCCACGAGCTCACCCCACTCGGGCGGGCCATGCTGGGGCACCTCGGCAACCCGCAGGCCGGTCTCCCCGCGAGCCGACGCACCGACCGTGACACGGCCTCATGAATCCGCACAGGGCTGGAACATGGTGCCCGAGCGCGGCGGTCTACGAGTGGCTTCCGCGTCGCCTGCCATCCGGTCCGTGACCGCCCCTACGGTTCGACGATGTGCCGCAGATAGGCGTGCGGGTCGGCGAGATAGCGGCGCCAGTGATCCACGACGCCGAGCTCCCGCCAGACCACCCTCCGTATGCCGTGCTCGCCGACCTCGACGATGTCCGCGCCCGGCAACGCGGTCAGCAACGGGGAGTGCGTGGCGCAGATGACCTGGCCGCCTTCCCTGGCCAACCGGTCGATGTGCCCGATCAGTTCGAGGCACGAGGAGAAGGAGAGCGCCGCCTCCGGCTCGTCGAGGACGTAAAGCCCCGCGTGAAGGAACTTTCCGCGGAACGCCGCGAGAAAGCCCTCGCCATGGCTGACCGAGTCCGGTGACAGCCCCTCCCTGCCCAGGGCGTCCAGCGCGGTCTCCGCCCGCAGGAGGAAGCCCTTGCGGGCCGACCAGTTGGTGGCCATACGGCGCCCGCGCGGGGCGGCGTCGAACCTCATCCGCTCGCCGAGCGCCGACTTGCCACGCGGGGAGGAGTAGCGCCAGTCGTGGGAGCCGCCGTAGGAGTCCAGACCGAACCCCTCCGCCAGCGCCTCGACCAGGGTCGACTTCCCTGAACCGTTCTCACCGACCAGAAAGGTCACCGGTGCGGTGAAGCGCAGCCCTTCGTCGAGCAGTTGCCGAACGCAGGGTACGGACCAGGGCCAGGCGCTCTCGTCGTACGAGGTGAGATGGGCATACGCGCGTTCGACAATCACTCGACCAGTGTCGCGCAGGGCTCGGACGACGTACGTGCCCCGCTCCTTCGGGACCAACCTGGTCACTGCTGGTGCCTACCCGAAGCCGGTGGCGTCCTCTCCCGCCATCAGGGATGTCACCTGCCGCATCAGTGTCACCATCCCCTTCCTCGCGTTCTGTTCCTTCCATCCGTCGGAACCTCGGAACCACGGCCACGCTCCGTGGCTGACCTGGCCCCTGACAAGTTTGACGCCGCGGTAGCGGCGCCCGTACGTCTGGCTGCTCCGGTAGCTCTCAGCCACTTCGTAGTCGGGGAGATCCGCGTAGGGCACAGAAACGGTTTCGCCGTACCGAAGAACTACCGAGTGACGAAGGAAGGCCATGGCGACCCCCACCTTGAAGGAGCCGATGTCTCCCCACAGTGCGAGGACGTCATCCTTCGCCACACCGAGGGACAACTTGTGCCGGCACCTGAACCATTGCTCGTCGGAGATCTGCTCAGGGAAGGTCAGGGAGCATCCCGCGGGTGCCGCACGCAGAACATACTCCAGACGCCTCCGGAAGAACTGCTGTGCGTCGGGATGCGCGTCGGGATGGGACGCGAGCATCAATGCCTGCGGCCAGCACTCCGAGAGGTGGTAGACGGACAGCGCGTACGCGTCCTTGATGTCGCTGTCAGCGGCGGCGACGGCGAGCATTCCCGTAACCCGGTCTCCGTAACGGCCATTGACCACGACGACGGGTGCCCCGCTGTAGCCGGGCTGAGCCCGGAGCGCCGACTCCGTCGCCTTGTCGATCTGAAGCACGCCAGGACCGACACGGCCCCGCAAGGTCCCGGTCGTCCAGGAACCGCGTTCCCGGCGGGGTGGGTCCCCTGGGAAGCCGTAAAGGTAGACCTCGCGGCCCCAGTTGGCCTCCTGGCGCAGGAATCGCGCATACGTGGCCGCGGGCGGCGGGGCCTCGTCCAGAAGGAGTCCCGCCACGTCTCCGCCGAAGACACCGCCGGCGGGCGGCGGACTCCACGACGCGAGCCGGGCCGTGCGGATGGTCGTCTGCTCCCCCTCCAGTAAGGGAAACCGCACACGGATCACCTCGCCGGCGGACGGGCGCTCCTGCGCCCTGGGACCGCGTCCCAGCGCCGTGTTGATGACATGGGCACAGGAAATCAGTTGTCTTCCATTGACAAGGAAACCGACGCCTGCCGGTACGTCACCCGAAGCGCGGAGTATGCGAACGGTGAACCGCTCGCGGTCAGCTTGCGGTGTCACGACCACCCCACGAGAGACGGACGGTGAAATTCGCCTCGGCCGTGCCCTTCGTGAAGATCACACCTGTCTCCCCTCCCAGCTTGATCCCGAACTCGACCTCCACCGCCTCGGGGGAGGCGTGCGCGACGGCGTCCCGGACCTGGCGCACAACCGGCTGTATCGAGGCAAGCGTGGACTGCAGGTGTTCCCGCGCCCGGACGGCCAATCCGTCCGCGGAGTCGGATGCGAGTTGAAGGTCCTGGGAGAGTTCGGACCTGTCCACCTCGAAGACGGCGATCTCGCCATCCTCCATGACGAACTCCAGGAGCTGCTTGGCCATACGTGTCTCCCATACCGGCGTCTCTCCAGCAAGTCCGACAAAGCTAATGCTTCCAAACCCGGAGGAATGCCCGAAGAACGTTTCGTCCGGGTTGATGACGGGAGCCGGTCAACTGTCGCGCCCGGTACCGCCGGTGGGTCCGGCCCGGTTCAGCCGGGCGCGTCCGTCGGCAGGGTCATCGTGAACACGGTGCGGCCGGGTCGGCTCTCGACGTCCACCGTGCCTCCGTGGGCCGTGACCACCGCGTGGACGATCGCCAGGCCGAGTCCGGTGCTGCCCGTCGTACGCGAACGGCCGTGGTCGGCGCGTACGAAGCGGCCGAAGACCTCGGGCACCAGGTCCTCGCCGATACCGGGACCGTCGTCCGTCACGGTCAGCCTGACGCGGCCGCCGCCGGCGGACAGGCGGACGGTGACCTCGGTGCCCGCCGGAGTGTGGGTGCGGGCGTTGGCGAGCAGGTTCCCGACGGCCTGGTGCAGACGGTGCTCGTCGCCCTCCGCCGTGACCGACTCCTCGGGCAGGTCCAGCCGCCAGCGGTGGTCCGGACCGGCGGCGCGCGCGTCGTCCGTGGCGTCGAGGACCAGCCGGGTCAGATCGACCCGGGAGCGGCTGAGGGCCTGGCCCGCGTCGATGCGGGCGAGCAGCAGCAGGTCGTCCACCAGGCGGCTCATCCGTTCGGACTCGGACTGGATACGGTCCAGCGCGCGGCGCACCTCGGCCGGTACGGGACTCGTGGTCCGGAGTGCGAGCTCCGCGTGCCCACGGATGTTCGCCACGGGGGTGCGCAGTTCGTGGCTGGCGTCCGCGGCGAAGTGCCGCAGGCGTTCCTCGCTGGCCTGTCGTCGCTCCAGGGCGTCGCCGACGTGCCCGAGCATGCGGTTGACGGCGGTGGCGACCTGCCCCACCTCGGTGCGCGGGTCGCCGGCCGGTACGGGCTCCGGCATGGCGACCTGACCGCTGGCCAGGGGCCGTTCGGCCACGTTCACCGCCGTACTGGTCACCCGGCGCAGAGGGCGCAGCGAGACGCGCACCCAGAGCGCTCCCAGAATCCCGGTGACCACGAGGGCTGCGGCGAACACCGCCGCCTCCACCCCTTCGAGCCGGTGCACCGTCTCCTCGACAGAATGCAGCGGCAGGCCGGTGACGAGGACATCCCCGTCGTCCCCGCGGACGGCGGTGAGGCGGTACGCGCCCAGCGCCGACAGTCTCCGGCTGTGGGCGTCCCCGTCGACGGGCAGGTGCGTGAGCGTCCGCCGGTCGGCGGTGGTCAGGCGCACGTCGGCGTCCGCCTCGTCCCTGACGACCGCCGCCGCGTCGATCGAGCCGTTCAGCAGCCGGGCGCCGAACGTGCCTTCCGACTGGCCGCGGGTGTCGGGCATGTTGTCGGCGTCGGGCCGGGCCTCGTGCTCAAGGCTGGCCGCGAATCGTCCGTCGGAGGCGGTGAGTTGCTGGTCGAGGCGCCGTACGAGGAAGCCTTCGAGCGCGAGGACCGTGGTGATCCCCACGGCCAGGCACGCCACGGCGAGGAGCACCACCATTCCGGTGGTCAGCTGCGCCCGGAGGGTGCGCGGCAGGGGGATCCGGCGAAACCCTGGCCGCATCAGTACCCCGGCTTCAGGACGTAACCCACGCCGCGCACGGTGTGGATCATCGCGGGCCGACCGGTGTCGATCTTCTTGCGCAGATAGCTGATGTACAGCTCCACGACGTGCGCGCGGCCGCCGAAGTCGTAGGACCAGACCCGGTCGAGGATCTGTGCTTTGGACAGCACACGGCGGGGGTTGCGCATCAGGAACCGCAGGAGTTCGAACTCCGTACGGGACAGCTCCACGATCTCACCCCCGCGGGTGACCTCCCGGGCCTCCTCGTCCATCACCAGTTCGCCGACGACCAGCCGGTCGTGGCCCGACTCGCGCGCCATGCCGGCCCGGCGCAGCAGGCCGCGCAGCCGGGCCAGGACCTCCTCCAGGCTGAAGGGCTTGGTCACGTAGTCGTCGCCGCCCGCGGTGATACCGGCGACGCGGTCCTGGACCGAGTCGCGCGCGGTCAGGAACAGCACGCACACGTTGTCCAGGTCGCCCCGGAGGCCACGCAGGACGCTCAGGCCGTCCGTGTCCGGGAGCATCCAGTCCAGGACGACGGCGTGGGGACGGAACGCGCGCGCGGTCTCCACCGCGGAGGCGCCGTCGGCCGCGGTCCGCACCTGCCAGCCCTCGCCCGACAGGGCGCCGGAGAGGACCTCCAGGAGATCCGGCTCGTCGTCGACGACGAGGACCCGCACGGGGCCGCCGTCGCTGCCCCGCAGGGTCCGGGATGAGGTGCTGTGGTCGTTCATGGTCTCTCCAGCATCCTCCCGAACCGGGGCCGCGGGGCTCTGGGCACGCTCTGAGTTTCCTCTGAATGCGGCGGGGGTGACCTGTCTCAGAGGAGCCTCAGAGGTTGCGCTGCGACGGTGGTCGGCAACCGGCGGAAGAGGGCCTATGAGTACGACGACGAACGCGCGGCACCGGGCGGAGCGTGCTCCACGGCTGCGACGGCCGCGTTCGATGGTCCCCCTGGCCGTCCAGAGCGCGATCTGGCTGGGCGCCGCGGGTGTTCTCGGTCTCTGGTGGAGTGACACCACCTCGGTCGTGGGCGCCGGTGCGTGGCTGACCGACGCGGGCCGGATCACCGGTCTCCTCGCGGGCTACGCCTGTGCCGTACTGGTCGCGCTGATGGCCCGCGTCCCCCTCCTCGACCACAGCATCGGCACCGACCGGCTCGCGCGCTGGCACGCCCTGGGCGGCCGTTACACGATCTCGCTGATCCTCGCCCACGTCCTGCTGATCATCTGGGGATACACGCTGACGTCGGGCAGCGGAGTGGTGAGCCAGACGAGCACATTGGTGTTCCACTATCCGGACATGCTCAAGGCCACCGCCGCCTTCCTGCTGTTCGTCCTCACGGCGGCCGTCTCGGCACGCGCCGCGCGCCGCCGGATGCGCTACGAGACCTGGCACTACCTGCACTTCGCCACCTATCTGGCGGTCTTCCTGGCCTTCTCCCACCAACTCAGCAACGGAGCCGACTTCGTCGGACACCTCCCGGCCCAGGTGGCGTGGTACACGCTGTACCTCGGGGTCGCCGCCCTCGTCGGCTGGTACCGCTTCCTGGTTCCCGTACGGCGTTCGCTGCGTCACCGGCTGCGAGTGGCTGACGTACGGCACGAAGCCCCCGGCGTCGTCTCGGTTCATCTGACGGGGGAGCACCTGGAGGAACTGGGAGCGCGACCGGGACAGTTCTTCCGCTGGCGCTTCCTGGCACCCGGCCTGTGGTGGACCGCCAACCCGTACTCCCTCTCGGCGCCGCCGCTCCCCCACCAGTTGCGGATCACCGTGAAGGCGGCGGGAGCGCACAGCGCGGCGCTGGCAGGGCTGCGGCCGGGCACCCGGGTGTGGGCCGAAGGCCCGTACGGTGCCTTCACGTCGGCCCGCACCAGATCCCGGAAGGTTCTGCTGCTGGCGGGCGGCGTAGGGATCACCCCTCTGCGGGCCCTCTTCGAGACCCTTCCGGGCGAGGTGACCCTGGTCTACCGGGCCCGTCGCCCGGAAGACCTGGCGCTGCGCACCGAACTCGACGCGATAGCCGCGGCCCGGGGCGCCGTCGTCCACTACGTCGTGGGCGAGTCGGCCTCCCGGCACTCACCGCTGACGGCGCGCGCCCTCGGCGCCCTGGTGCCGGACCTCGCCGCACACGAGGTGTACCTGTGCGGTCCGCCCGGAATGACCGACACCGCCAAGGGCGCCCTGCGCGACGCCGGAGTACCCCGCCGCCACATCCACCACGAGTCGTTCGAATTCTGAGGAGGCCCGCCGTGCGCAGAGCCGTACTCGCCGCCGCGTCGACCAGCGCCCTGGTCGTGCTGCTGCTCACCCTCAAACCGCACCAGCCGGCGGCCCCGGTGGGTGCGCCGCCCCCGCCGACGGGCACATCTCCGGCCCCGACAGGGCCGGCGTCACCACCGGGCGGATCCCAGCCGGGCACGGGTACCTACACCGGTGACCCCGTGTCCACCCAGTACGGCACGGTGCAGGTCGCGGCCACCGTCAAGGCCGGGAAGCTGACCGCGGTCAAGGTGCTTCAGGTGCCGTCCGGCAACGGGCGCGACCAGCAGATCGCCGCCTACGCCGTGCCACGCCTGACCAAGGAGGCGCTGGCCCGCCACAGCGCGCACATCGACGCGGTCTCAGGGGCGAGCTACACCAGCCAGGGGTACATCCAGTCCCTCCAGAGCGCACTGGACCGGGCCGGTGTCTGACACCGCGCGCGGCCTGCGCCATGTCGAGCACGTCATGGGCACCGTCATCACCTTCGACATCCGCGACGAACGCGTGCCCGCGATCGAGGCGGCACTGAGCGAAGCGGTCTCCTGGCTTCACCATGTCGACGAGGTGTACTCCACCTACCGGCCGGACAGCACCATCAGCCGTCTGGCGCGCCACGAGATCGAGGTCGCCGACTGCTCGGCGGAGGTACGCGAGGTCCTCGCCCTCTGCCGGAGCGCCGTACGGACCAGCGGCGGCTGGTTCAGCCATCTCGCGACCGGATTCCTCGACCCGTCGGGTCTGGTCAAGGGCTGGGCGGTGGAGGGCGCCTCCCGGATCCTGTACGAGGCGGGGGCCCGTAACACCTGCCTGAACGGTGGCGGTGACCTGCGGCTGAGGGGTGAGGCCGCACCGGGCGCTCCCTGGCGCGTGGGGGTCGCCCATCCGCTGCGCCCCGGGGAACTGTGCACGGTCGTCCAAGGCCGTGACCTGGCCGTCGCCACGTCCGGAACGGCCGAACGCGGGGCGCACATCGTCAACCCGCACCTCGGCACACCCGCGAACGGCCTGGCATCGGTCACCGTGACCGGCCCCGGGCTCACGATGACCGACTCCTACGCCACCGCCGCCTTCGCGAGAGGGGAGTCGGCACGGGACTGGCTGGCGTCGCTCGACGGCTACGAGGGATTCGGCATGCTGCCCGACGGCCGGTCGTGGTGCACCGACGGCTTCCCCGGTGAGACGGTCCCGGCGCACGACCCGGCCTGACTGTACGGCGGGCCGGGGAGGCGGCCTCGTTCAGGGCCGCTGTCCCGACGACGAGAGGCCCAGCGCCGCGGCCCGCGGCCCCACCAGGTCGCACTCGACATCCACCACTCCCTCGACCGCCCGGACCATTCGGGCCGCCACCGGGACAAGGGCGGTGTCCTGGACCACGCCGCTGAGCGTGACGACCCCGTCGACGACTGTGACCAGCACGTTCTCGCGGGACACGCGGAAGAGAGGCTCGACCACCTCCGCGCGTACCTCCTCAGCCAGGTCGTCGTCCGACCGGAGGAAGACCTTGAGCAGGTCGGAGCGGCTGACGATCCCGCGCAGCATCCCTGAGGCGTCGACCACCGGCAGCCGCTTCAGTCCGCCCTGTGCCATGGTCCGGGCCGCCTGAGCCAGTGTGGCATCCTCCCGGACCGTGACGGCGGGCACGCTCATGAGCTCGCGCGCCGTCACCGCGCCCGCCTTGCGCAGATCGTCGAGACGGCGCATCTGCTCCAGACGGCTGGGGTCCGCGTCCCGGAATTCCTCCTTGTCGAGCAGGTCCGCCTCGGAGACCACCCCGGTGACACGTCCGTCGCCCTCAAGAACCGGAACGGCGCTCACCTTCCACTTCCTCAGGGTCTCGACGATCTCCTTGAACCCGGCCCGCGGAGCGACCGCGACCACGGGGTTCGTCATCACATCGGCGACCACGTACGGCGTGTGACGCATGGTCCCTCCTCGATCGGGCCTTCTCTCCACTCCCCAAGGGTGGCCGCGCCGAGCCGACTCCTGGAGGGGCCGACAGGCCCCGACCGGGGGCCGGAGGGGCACCGTCCCGCTGGCGAGGTGCCGAGTCCCCGTGTTCATCTGGGAACGGGTCCATGACCGTCGGCGATGGAGGCGAGGGTGAGCGAGGACGAGCAGTCATCACCGGACCGCGGGACCGAGGGCGTGGCCGACCGGGTGGAGCTGCGCCGGATCCAGCTGGGGCTCTCGCCTTCCGAGCTGGCGCACCGCGCGCGGATGTCCATGTCCTACCTGCGGGAGCTGGCGTCACTGCGCGGCGACTTCGACCCGCAGGGACTGACCCGGCTGGCCGACGCGCTGGGCATGACGTCCGACGAGCTGCTTCACGGCCGCGCCGACCCGCCGCCCGGCCAGACGAACGCCGGCGCCCACCAGCGTCTGATGCGGCTCACGGAGCGCGAGTGCTGGGACCGGCTCGGAACACACGGGGTCGGGCGCCTGGGTCTCCGGGGGGACACCGCGCCCGTGATCGTCCCGGTCAACTTCCTCGTCGACGGCCGGACCGTGGTGTACCGGACCCGCCCCGAAAGCGTCGGCGCGGTCGGCGCGGGCACACCACTCGCCTTCGAGGCCGACCACCTGGACGAGGAGCGGATGCGCGGCTGGAGCGTACTGCTGACGGGAACGGCCGAGCACATCACCGACCCCACGACCACGGACACCCTCACGAACCGGTCGGGATCACGCCCCTGGGCGGGCGGGTCGCGGCCCCTGTGGATCCGGCTGCTGCCGGAGGAGATCAGCGGGCGGGTCATCGACGTCCCCTGAACGTGACAACGTGGGTGGCCTTCTCACTCGTCCGGGAGGTCGTGTCGTGACTCGTCGAGTCGGCTTGGTGGATCTGCCGGTGACCTTCGCGCGTCCCTTGCGGCTGTTCACGTACATCATCGGGCACAGCCAACTCCCGCTCAGGGGCGAGCAGAACCATGAGCGGGGCCGTACGACGACGCTGGAAGTGGTGCGGTTCGAACCTGACCGGCCGTCGCCGTCCGAACCCCGGACGGTCTACAGCCCCTACCCCCGGCACCGGTAGGAGCGGGCGGACCTTCGACGTGCAAGGTCAGGTGAACAGCGTGGAGCCGAGCGGGTGTTGGTCGTCGAAGCCCGGGAGGATCAGGAAAGAGGCGCTCGCCGTCGTTGTGGTGAAGGGGAGCAGGGCGTCGGAGGTGTCCATGCGGGTGAGCGTCGCCGTGAAGGTGCGCAGGGTGTTCTGGAAGCTGATGAAGAGCAGGCCGGGGGCCGGTTCGTCGGTGCTGTAGGAGCGGCGGAGCATGTGGCCGACGCCGACCACCGTGGGGTTCGCCCTGCGTACGTGGGCGTCCGCGGGGACCAGGTAGCGGCCGTCGGGTGTCTTGGCGCCGAGTTCGGGGGGCGAGGCCGCGGTGCCGCCGGAGAGGGGGACGCCGGTGGAACGGCGGCGTCCGAAGACCGCCTCCTGGTCGGCGACGGACAGGGCGGCGAACCGGGGCAGGTCGAGTTCCATGCGCCGCAGTACGGCCAGGGTGCCGCCGGCCACCTCGGGGGGCCCGGCCAGCCACAGGTCGCGTTCCTGTTCGGCGGGCGTGTGCGGGCCCACGATGCCGTCGATGAACCCGAGCAGGTTGCGCGGTGCGGTGAGGTCCTTGGCGACGGGCACCTCCGTACCGCGGCGTCCGGACTGCCGCCAGCGTTCGCGGACGCGGTCGCCGGCCTGGTCCAGGAGCGCGGCGGCGGCGACCGGGACGACCAGCGCGTCACTGGCGCAGATCTGCAGCAGCAGATCACCGCCGCGTGCCCGTGGGGCGATCCGCTCGCGGGAGAACCGCGGCAGGTCGGTCGCGCCTGGCAGGTCGGCACCGGCCGTCCGCACCAGCCGCGGGCCCACGCCGACGGTCACGGTCAGGTCCCCCGGCGACAGGCCCAGCAACCGCGGATCGGACCCGGCGGTCAAAGCGCGGACGGCCTCGCCGAGTTCGGCCAGCAGCGGGCCGGGCGCCACGTCGGCGTCGAGGTCGGCCACCACCGCCAGCAGGTTGCGCTGGCCCGACCGGGGAAGCGTGATGCCCGCCTGATGCCGGCCCGTGGCCGGAACCGGCGCCGGCGGTGCGGGCGTTGCCGCCGCGGACGGGGCGGACCGGTCCGGCGGGGCGGAGTCCGACGAGCACCCGGTGAGGAGACCGGCGGCCACCGTGGCGCCGGTGACATCGAGGAACGCGCGGCGTGACGGGTGGCGGTCGTCGCGGTGCATGATGTGCAGAGTGCCACAGCCGCCCCGCGACCGCCGTCAACTTCCCTTTCCCGGCGGGGATTTCGCCGTCGTGCCAGACTGGAATCATGTCTCGATCAGCTCTTCGCGTGGTGGCGGCGGTACTGGGCGCACTGACGTTGGTGACCGGCTGCGGCAGCGGTGACGGCGACGACGAGGGATCGGACAAGGGCCGGCGGCCGGACGGTACGAAGGTGACGATCCGGGTGCCCGAAGACGCCCCGACGATCTCGGACGCGGTGTCCCTGGCCCGGTCCGGCGACCTGGTGCTGGTGGCTCCGGGGGTGTACCACGAGTCCGTGAAGATCGACACGGCGCGCGTCACGCTGCGCGGCGAGTCCCGGGACAAGGTGGTCATCGACGGGCAGTTACGCCGCCCGAACGGGGTGGTCGTCACCGCGCCCGGGGTGGCCGTGGAGAATCTGACCGTACAGAAGAACACGCAGAACGGCGTGCTGGTCACCGGTTCGGCGGCGGCGGTCGCCGGGCTGCCGGGGAGCGGCGGCTACGACACCGGTGACGAACCCGTCAGCTTCCTCAAGTCGTTCGTGGTCTCGCACGTGACCGCGACCCGTAACGGTCTGTACGGCATCTACGCGTTCTCCGCCCAGAACGGTGTCATCGAGCACTCCTACACATCGGGCGCGGCCGACTCGGGAATCTATGTCGGCCAGTGCAAGCCGTGCCGGATCGTGGTGCGGGACAACGTCTCCGAACTCAACGCGGTCGGTTACGAGAACACCAACGCCGGCGGCGACCTGTACGTGGTCGGCAACCGGCTCGCCGGCAATCGCGTCGGCCTGACCACCAACTCCGACCACCAGGAGAAGCTGCTCCCGCAACGCGACGCGGTCGTCGCCGGCAACCTGATCGCGGACAACCAGCAAAGCCGGACCCCCGAACAGGCCGACGGCGGCTGGGGCATCGGTGTCGGGATCGACGGCGGCAGCGACAACCAGTTCATCCGCAACCGGATCACCGGCAACACCGGCGCCGGGCTCGTGATCACCGCGACGTCGGACCTGACGGCGAACCGCAACCGGATCACGGACAACACCTTCGCCGCCAACGGCATCGACATCGGCTGGACCTTCCCCACCGCCACCCGGGGGCAGGGCAACTGCCTGCGAGGGAACGCGCTTCGCAAGACCGTGCCCGCCGGTCTCGCGGACTCCGCGTCCTGCCCGGTCCCCGCCAAGTCGCCTACACCCTCCGGCAGTTGGGCGAGCCCGAAGGCGCCTCCGGGCATCGCCTTCACCACCGTGGCCGCGCCCGGCCCGCAGCCGCAGTTCCCGGGGGCCACCACCGCCGGGGCCACCGTCGTACCGGACGTTCCCGCGCTGCCGGACGTCGCGGACATCGCGCTGCCGTCGCCGTCGCTGCTCGCCACCGGCGCGCGGGCGCGCACCTCGTAAGGCCGCCCCATGAAGGCAGTCACGGCGCCGGTGTGACTCCGGGGACCGGCTTCACCGGGGCGTACTTCTGGGTGTCGAAGTCGAAGACCACCGGCCGCGACTCGGAGGCGATACCGGCCTGAACCCGGTGCATGGTGCCGCCCGAATCGATCCAGTAGCGCACGTTCCCCGACGTACGGGCTTCGCCGCCCGCGTCCGGCCCGTTCATGATGTCCGTCCGATGGCCGCGCACCTGGTCCTTTCCGACCCATGAGGCGCCGCTCTGCGACAGCAGTACGGAGTTGTCCGGCCGGTCGTTGCCGAGGCGGAGCGCGATGGCCAGTGCGCTGTCCAGCGTCATGCCGGACGTCTGGAGCGGGCGGCTGTGCCAACCGGACGCGGGCGGCGACGCCGGCGCGGCTGCCGGCGGGTCCGTCATGGGGTGTACGAGGACGGTGGTGGCCGTCCATTGGATCAGCCCGTCGCTGGACGTGTCGCGCCCCGTCCCGCGTACCACTCCGTAACCGGTGTGGGTGCGGTAGTCGACGGAGCCGGTGACGACCAGCCCGCCGGCGGGGTTCGGCACGGTTATCCTCACCGCCCGGCCCCCCGCCTCGTAGTTGAGGAACCGCGTGATCGCCAGCCGGTCCACCTCGTCCGAGGTCAGCGCGCGCGGGGCGGCGGGGTCGTCGCCGTCGCCGAGAAGGACGAAGGCGGCGGTCGCGGCAGCCGCGATCCCGACGGCGGCGGCTGCCACCCACCGTAACTTCGGCCACCGGCGGCGCCTGCCCGCCTCACGCCCCGGGCGGCCCTGCTTGTCGTTGACGCCGCGCGTCCTGACGCTCCGCGTTCTGATGCTCCGCACGCGGCGGGACTGTAACAGGTCCCCGCGGGGGCACCACCAAACTCTGCGTTTACGAGACATGACTCACGGTCAACTCATATGCTCACCCCTGCACTTGCCGAGTCGGCATCAGCGCAGGACGAGGTAGACGAGGTAAAGGAGTGCCATGCCATTACGTGGAGTGGTGCGGTTGGGGCTGTCCGGCCTCTTACTGGTGGGGGGCGGCGCGGGCACGATACTGACCAGCGCCGGGCAGGCCGACGCTTCGGCCTCCGACGGCACCCTCACCGTCCAGGTACTACGGGACTTCTTCGGCACCGGCGTGATCAACTCGACCATGGACGTGCCGCAGCGGGGAATGAAGGTCGAGGTGGCCGACTCCGCCGGCCATCGCGTCACCGGTGTCACGGATGTCACCGGGAAAGTCATCGTGCCGCCGTCGGACGAACTGACCGGCGGCCGGTACCGGGTCGACGTCACCGTCCCGGCACCCTACAGCGGCTATCTGCGGGCGGCGCCCGCCTCGACAGCGCCGAACCACTTCGACAGCTTCACCACGTTCGTCGACGTCTCGGACGGCAAGGACGACTCGGTGATCACCGGGGTCTGGGACCCGGCGGACTACGCGCTCCCCGAATCCCGCTACTTCGTGCCGATCCAGAGCGGCGCCACCGGTACGGAGACCCGGGCCCTGGTGGCGTTCGGGACGGACGCCCGCGGCAACTGCCCCGAGCCGCAGGCATGCCCGGAGGTGATCAACACCCAGGAGCAGGTGGGCACGACCTACGGGCTGGCCTACGACAGGTACCGCGAGCAGCTTTTCCAGTCGTCCTTCGCCCGGCGGTACACGGAGTACGGGCCGGACGGCGGTAACGCGATCTACACCGTGGCGGCCGACGGAAGCGCCACGAAGCTGTTCGCGAGGGTGCCGGGCGCCACCAAGACGGAGCACGACACCGGCAACCTGATCAAGGACGCCGGGTTCACCGACGCACCGGGCAAGGAGAGCATCGGCGGCCTCGCCTTGTCGGACGACGGCTCGACCCTGTACGCGGTGAACCTGCTCACCCGCAGCCTGGTCAGCTTCGACGCGACCAAGCCCACGGCATCGGCGCCCGAGGAGACCGTGCCGATCCCCGACCCGGGCTGCGCGTCGGCGGACGACTGGCGTCCGTTCAGCGTGGCCATCAACAACAACACCCTGCATGTCGGGGGTGTGTGCAGCGCGGAGAGCACCCAGGAACGCGCGGACCTGAAGGCCGTCGTCGCCACCTATGACGGCGAGAAGTTCACCACCGTGCTGTCCAAGGCGCTGGACTTCGAGCGCGGAGCCGTGCTCACCGGCACCTCCGGCAACGACCAGGTCAACCACTGGAACCCGTGGAACACCGACCTCGCGGACTGGGACGGCCACACCGTGAGCGGCTGGATCATGGATCCGCAGCCGGAGCTGGCCAGTCTGGCCTTCGCCCGCGACGGCTCGCTGATCCTCGGCTTCCGCGACCGGTTCATGGACGTCGTGGGCTGGGGCGGGCTGGATCCGAGGCCGGGCAACGACACCCCGCAGAGCGGCATGGCCGGCGGCGACATCAACATGGCCTGCGCCACGCCCACCGGCGGGTACGAGTGGGAAGGCACCGGCAACTGCGCCGACCACGCCACGGACCCCACTCTCGACGGTGTCCAGCCCCCCGGCGTCGTCGAGTACTTCCCGGGTGACTTCTTCCCGAACGGCGGCTCCGCGACCCAGCCCGGGCCGCACCAGGAGTCGGCGCTGGGATCGGTCGCCTACATCCCGCAGCAGCAGTGGGTCGTCAGCACGCAGATGGACCCGACCGGCCGGGTCGCCACCAGCGGAACCGGCTACTACGACGTCGCCACCGGCCTCGGTCCCGGCAATGACCCGGTCAACAACGCGTACGAGTTCGTCGGTGCGAACCAGAACGGGTTCGGCAAGGCCGGCGGTCTCGGCGACATCGCGTTCGCCGCGGCGAACGCGCCGATCCAGATCGGCAACGTGGTGTGGTTCGACGGCGACCACAACGGCGTCCAGGACCCCGGGCAGGTGCTGCTGCCGGGGGCGACGATCAACCTGCTGGACGCCGAGGGCGAGCAGGTCGCCACGACCACGACCGATGCCGCCGGTGAGTACTACTTCGGTGGTGTCGGCGCGGAGTACGAGCTGACACCCGGCGGCAAGTACACCGTCCAGTTCGATGTGTGCACCGCGGACACGAGCGAGGTGCCGGGCCGGCCGGCCGCCACCGACCTGCGGTTCACGCTGCCGCGGACCGGTGACGACAGGGTTCACGACTCCAACGTGACCCCGCCGACCACCGGGCAGCTGTGCAGCGGGTCCGCCCCGGTCACGGCGCCGAGCACGCCGGGAGGGGTTGATCACACGATCGACGCCGGTGTGTACATCCCGGAGGAGGCGTCGCCGTCCCCGACACCGACTCCGACACCGACACCGCCCGGGTCCCCGTCCCCGACACCGACGCCGCCCGGGTCTCCGGCGCCGGAGCCGTCTGGCGTGGTGCCCAACAACCCGGGACCGGCCGGCGGTGGCGGTTCACTCGCGGAAACCGGCACGTCCGGCGTGGGAGAAGTGCTCGCCCTCGTCGCACTGCTGCTCGGTGCGGGTGCGACGGTCGTCCTCGTCAGCCGTAAGCGGCGCGTCAGGCATCACTGACACCCGCGATCCCCGACGGGCCGGTGCGCCGCACCGGCCCGTCGGCATGGCAGGGCCCTCCTTGGTCAGGTGAACAGCGCCTGGGAGAGGGCGAATCCGCCGAAGACCGCGCCGATTCCGGCCGCGACGGAGGCGATGACGTTGGCCGCGGCGAAGAACTTCGCACCGCTCTCGGCCAGGCGCAGCGTCTCGTAGGAGAACGTCGAGTACGTGGTCATCGCGCCGCACAGGCCTGTGCCCAGCAGGAGTTGCACGGTGTGGCCCGCGGTGCCGGAGAGGGCGGCTCCGGTGAGGAGGCCCAGGATCAGCGAGCCGACGACGTTGACGGTGAACGTGCCCCAGGGGAAGACGGTGTCGTGGCGGGCCTGGACGGCGCGGTCGGTGAGATAGCGCAGCGGGGCGCCGACCGCACCGCCGACGGCCACCAGCAGGTAGTCGCTCATCGTGCCGCCGCGTGCGCGCCGCCGAAGCGTACGACCTGAACGGGTTCCAGGGTGATCAGGCCCTCGATGCCGAGATCCGCCAGCCGCGGCAGGAACGCCCGGATGTTCTCCTCGGTGTCGACGACGACCACGGCCACGGGGAGGTCGTCGGCCATCGACAGCAGCCGGGTGGTGTGGACGACCTGCCGGCCGCCGAAGCCCTCCACGCCGTGGAAGGTCGAGGCGCCGGTGAGTCCGGCGGCGTGCGCCCGGTGGACGATCTCGCTGTGGACCGGCTTGTGGTGCCAGACGTCGGTGTCGTCGACCAGCACCGTCAGCCGTACCGCGGGCTGTGTACTGAAGCTCATGAGGCACTCCGCTTCGCCAGGATCCGGCGCGTGCTCCACGCGCCCACGGTCACCGCGGCCAGCGCGGCCACGAGTGTTGCCGACAGATAGCCGAGCGCGGTCCCCGCACGGCCGGCGTGGAACAGGCGCTCGATGTCCACGCAGTAGGTGGAGAAGGTGGTGAAGCCGCCCAGCACCCCGGTCCCGAAGAACGGCCGCAGCAGGGGGTGGGCGGAGAAGACCTCGGTGACGGTGACGAGGAAGACCCCGATCACCAGGCACCCGGCGGCGTTGACCAAGAGCGTGGTCCAGGGGAACGCGGCGGGCGGGGTCGGCCACGCCTGGGCGGCGCCGAACCGGGCGACCGCGCCGATGGCGCCGCCGAGGGCGATCACGAGGAGGACGCCGTAGTGCGAACGGCGCAGCTCACGGCGTTGAGCGGCATTGGTGAGGTCGACATCGGGGTCGATGGGCTCGGCCGGTGTCGGCACGTCGGTCTCGTGCGATGGCATACGTCTCCCTACACGTGGTTCCCGGTCGCTGCTCGCGGACCGGGTTCTTCACGGGTAGGGACTGTTGGCGGCTGTGGTGCCGCGGTTCGGATACGGCGAGCCCCACCGCCGCGCGGCACAGGAACCCGCCGCTGGTCCCACTCTACGGCGGGTGGCTACGCCGGCCGGGTACGGCCCGCCGTGAAGGCTCCGGCGCCCAGCAGGGACAGCAGCATCCAGCCGGCCGCGTAGAGGAATCCGGCTGTCGGGGACAGCGCGGTGTACAGGATGCCGACCACGACGGTGGCCACGACGTCTCCGACCGCCTGCACGGCGCCGAGCAGTCCGAATCCGCTGCCGCGCAGCCGGTCCGGCAGCAGTCCCGCCACGAGTGCGGACTCCGCGGTCTCCGCGCAGCCGATACCCGCCCCGGCCAGGCAGAAGAAGACCAGCAGCACCCACCAGGACGACGACCCCACCGCGAAACCCGCGTAGGCCACCACGTAGAGAGCCGCACCCGTGGCGAACACGACGCGCGGGCCCGCCCGGTCGATCCAGTGGCCCCCGACGTACGCGACGACGGCGGCGACCGCGTTGTGCGCCGCGTAGATCAGGATGGCCAGGGACGCGGCCCCGGCGGCGGACCGGCCGTCGGTGTGCAGGAGTTGGGTGGCCCGCAGGATCAGCAGGGTGACGGCGAGATTGCCGAACTCGAACAGCAGGATCGGCAGCATCGGCCGCAGCAGTCCCGCTCCGCGCAGCCCGGCGAACCGCAGCCGGATCGGCTCCCGTACCCCGTCGGTGTTGCGGCGGCGGGCCTCGCGGGCCGCGACGGTGATGGCGACCGCGGCCAGGATCCCCGGGATGAAGGCGAACCAGAACGCCGGCCGGATCCCCAGCCAGGCCACCAGCCACGCGGCGGCCAGCGGACCGGCCACCGCTCCCAGATTGTCCCCGGCCCGTTCCAGACCGTACGCCCGCCCGAACGCCCGGGGCGGGGCCAGGGAGGCGAGCAGCGAGTCCTTCGACGGACCGCGCAGCCCCCGCGACGCCCACGCCAGGGCCCGCAGGACGCCCACCTGCCACACCGCGGTCGCCAGGCCGATCGCGCCGGTCGCCAGGGCCGTACCGAGGTAGCCGCCACTCGCGATACCGCGCCGTCTGCGCGGGTCGTTGGCCAGTGGACCGCCCACGAGCTTCATGACACCGGTGAGCGCGTCGCTGATCCCCTCGATCAGCCCCAGCGAGGCCGCCGAGCCGTGCAGGGTGCTGGTCACGAAGCTCGGGAGCACCGCGGTGGCGATCTCATGTCCGGAGTCCGAGAGGAAACTCGTCACCCCGACACTGCCCACGCCCTTGGTCAGCCACTTGCCCTCGCCTTCCGCAGGGGGCGGCACCGGGTCAAGCCCCGCCGGGTCATCGGGCACCGGTCCACCTCTCTCGCCACGGCAGCCACCGATGCTGCCACCGGCCCCGCCGCTCGGCCCGCAGGCACCACTTGCCGGAGGGGGGACAACCGTCATCTAGGACGGGAGCCGGCCTACTTCGCGCTTAGCGTCGCTGCCTGCCGACCGACATCAGCGAAAGGAATCAGCGATGCCCGAGCAGAGAAGCGCCGCACCGGAGGGGTACACGACTGTCGCGCCCTGGGTCGTCACCGACGACACGGGTGCCTTCCTCGACTTCGTCGGCCAGGCGTTCGGGGGTGAGGAACTGGGACGGGTGGCGACCGAGGACGGTCTGATCGGTCACGGTGAGATCCGGGTCGGCGACACCGTCGTGCTGGCCTTCGACCGGCACGCGGACTGGCCCGCCGTGCCGAGCCTGCTGCGGGTGTTCGTCGCCGACGCGGACGAGGCGTTCTCGCGGTCCGTGGCCGCCGGCGCCCAGGTGGTCACGCCCCTGGCGGACGACGCGTTCGGACAGCGCGGAGGGCGGGTCAAGGACCCGTTCGGCAACATCTGGTGGGTGGTCGCCCGGGTCGAGGACGTCTCCGAGGACGAGATGTGGAAGCGCCTGCAGGACCCCGTGTACGCGGGGGTCATGCGGGTGGCCCAGGAGACGCTCGACGCCGAGCTGGGCGGTCGGCGCCGAGGGCAGAGCAGTGCGCCCGTCAGGGCGGCCAACCCGTGATGCCTGGGTGCGCCCCGTAGCGCTCATGGCCGGGGAGCGCTTCCATCCTGCTCCGGCAGCCCGTCAGTTGGGCTGAGGGCGCCCGTTTCGCCGGGGCCGGGGAGCGCTGCGGCCGGGCGACGCCGTCGCCCCGGTCCCCGGCGTCGCCCGGATCGTTCTCAGGTCGCGTGCCATCGATCGGGCTAACGGGCGCTCTCGTGTCGTGCCGTGTTCGGTGCCCGGGTCCGGCCTGCCCTCAACGGCGCGTCACCTGGGGTTTCGCGTCGGTCCCGCGCGTACCCGAGCCACGGAGCCAGGCGAAATGGGCGATTGCTTCCTGTTCCTCATGCTTGTCTGCCTTCTGCGTGCCGGACTCCCGGTGCGCGGCGTCCCGGCCCGCCGGTCGGGCGATCACACCGGCCAGTTGAATCCCGCCTCCTGTCGTGCGGCCCCGCCCCACGCCGGGAGGCGGATTCGCAGACGAGAGGAACACCTTTGAAGACCACTTCCGCACGGCCGCGTTCGCGGCGGCCATCGGCGGCATGGGCGCGCTCCTGCTCGGCACCGGCGGATTC
>NZ_MDCR01000369.1 GCF_001723055.1 Streptomyces niveus | reverse complement strand
CACTTCATGAGCACCACCACCAGCAACGAGCCCAACCCGCTGACCGGGGTCGTCGTCGCGACCGCGCTGCCGTACCGGCAGGACCCGGCCGCCCCGGCGGGCCTGGCCGTCGACTACGACGCGTACGCGGAGCACTGCCGCTGGCTCGTCGACAACGGCTGCGACGGGGTCGGCCCCAACGGATCGCTGGGCGAGTACTCCTCGCTCACCGACGAGGAGCGGCGCACCGTCGCCCGTACGGCCATCGAGGCGGTACGCGGCCGGGGCAAGGTCGTCGTCGGCGTGCACGGGCCAGGCTCGCACCAGGCCGTGCGGTGGGCCGAGGCGGCGGCGGAGGACGGCGCCGACGGGGTGCTCTGTCTGCCCCCGACGATGTACCGGGCGAGCCCGACCGAGGTCGTGGCGCACTTCGAGGCCGTGGCCGCCGTCGGGCTGCCGGTCATGGTCTACAACAACCCCGTGGACACGAAGGTCGACCTGACACCCGAACTCCTCGCGGAGATAGCCGGGATCGACAACGTGCTCGCGGTCAAGGAGTTCTCCGGCGACGTGCGCCGCGTGCTGGAGATCAAGGAGCGGGCGCCGGGCATCGACGTGATCAGCGGCGCGGACGACGTGGCGCTGGAGAGCCTGCTGATGGGCGCCACCGGGTGGTTCGCCGGCTTCCCCAACGTCTTCCCCGCCGAGTCCGCGCGGCTGTTCCGACTCGCCACGGCGGGACGTCTGGAGGAGGCCCGCGCGCTCTACCGGCCGCTGGTCGCAGCGTTCCGGTGGGACTCGCGTACCGAGTTCGTGCAGGCGATCAAGCTCGGCATGGAGATGGTCGGCCGCTACGGCGGCCCGTGCCGCCCGCCGCGCGGCCCGCTGATCCCCGCGCACCGGGAGCAGATCACCGCCGAGATGCGGCAGGCGATCGACTTCCTCGCGGCGGAAGCCGGGGAGCGCGTCTGATGCGCAGCGTACGGACGATCAGCGCGGTCGACTCCCACACGGAGGGCATGCCGACCCGCGTGGTCACCGGCGGCGTCGCGCCCGTCCCCGGCGCCACGATGGCCGAGCGCCGCCGCTACGCCATGGAGCACCTGGACCCGCTGCGCCGTTTCCTGATGGACGAGCCTCGCGGCCATCCGGCGATGAGCGGCGCGATCCTGCAACCGCCGACGCGTGCGGACGCGGACTGGGGCGTGCTGTACATCGAGGTCAGCGGGTTCCTGCCGATGTGCGGGCACGGGACGATCGGCGTTGCGACGGTGCTGGTGGAGACCGGGATGGTGCCGGTCACCGAGCCCGAGACGCTGGTACGCCTGGACACCCCGGCCGGTCTGGTCGAGGCGCGGGTGACGGTTCGCGACGGGGTCGCGGAGAAGGTCACGCTACGCAATGTGGACGCGTTCGCGCTGGAACTCGACGCGAGCGTGCGGGTGCCGGGGCTCGGTGAGGTCCGGTACGACATGGCGTACGGCGGCAACTTCTACGCCGTCGTGGACCTGGCGTCCCTCGGGCTGCCCTTCGACCGCGCGCGCAAGGACGACATCCTCGCGGCGGGCCTCGCGATCTCGGCGGCCATCGACGCGCACCACCCACCGGTCCACCCGGCGGACCCGCTGATCCGCGGCTGCAAACACGTCCAGTTCCTCGCCCCCGACTCGACCGCCCGCCACTCCCGCAACGCGATGGCCATCCAGCCGGGCTGGTTCGACCGCTCCCCGTGCGGCACGGGCACCTGCGCCCGAATGGCCCAGCTCCACGCCCGCGGAGAGCTGCCCCTGGACACGGAGTTCACCAACGAGTCATTCATCGGGACCCGGTTCACGGGCCGGCTGCTGGGTACGAGCGAGGTCGGGGGCGTACCGGCGGTGGTGCCGGAGTTCTCGGGCCGCGCGTGGATCACGGGGACGGCCAACTACCTGCTGGATCCCACGGATCCGTTCCCGGACGGCTTCGTGCTCTGAGTGGTGCCCGTCGCGTGCCGGTGGAGGTGCGGTACGGCGTGACGGCCGGCCAGGCGGCCCTGGCGTGGACCCGCCCGACCGTCCGCGCGCGTACCGTCGGGTGGCGGACTCAGGCGCCGCAGAACGGCACCGTACGCAGGTAGCCCCCCAGGTTCTCGTCGTCAGTTCCGACGGCGGCGTCGGTGGAGGCGGGGAGGCACTCCAGAGCCTCGATCTTGTATCCCGGGAAGGTTCCCAGCACGGACGGGGACGGCGCGAGGGTGACCCGGACTCGGCCGGCCGACGAGACGTTCACCCGGCCCAGGTCGCTGACCGCGGAGTCGAACGGGCCGTCGTCGCCGGCGTCCGAGGCCGAACTCGCCAGGATGCGGCCGGAGTTCGTCACCGAGATGTCGGAGATGTGGCGCGTCGCGTCGCCCGTCGGGTACGTCGCCCGGTAGGCCCGGCTCGTCACGGCGCCGAACAGCGTCTGGCCCCACGAGGCGAACGAGAGCGGCGCCGCGTACAGCGTGGCGGGACGGGCCGTGCCGGTTCCGCGGGCCGCCCACAGGGCGGCGAGCCTGCCGTTCTGCGAGACGAGCGCGAAGCTCTCGAAGTCGTCGTCCTCGCCGATCGCGGGCAGCGGCGCGTAGTCGACGACCGTGGCCGTGGAGCCGGTGACCGTCAGTCGGTAGACGATGCCGCGAGCGGCGAGCGCCACGTACTCCCCGGGCGCGCCGGGGACGGCCTCGATCGCTTCCAGGTCGACGGGTTCAGGGCCGTCCCAGGTGATCGGGGAGACACTGGCGGAGCCTTCCCGCTGGGTGACCCGGGAGAGCCGGGGCTGTCCGGCGCGCTTGTTGTCGTGCACGATCAGGGCGTGCGACCCGGCGCCGTCCGCGGTGGGGCCCTCGTACGCGATGCCGCTGACACCGCTGCGGGAGTCGGCGCCCACCGTCTGCCACTCGTCGGCCGCGCCGGCCGGGGTGGCGCCGAGCACCGTCAGGAGCGCGGTCGCCGCGGCCAGCCGGGCCACGCGACGTGAGATCGGGAGTTCCACTGGGTTGCTCGCCTTCCTTCGCCGTACGGCGCGTGGTCACGCGCCGGGCGTCAGGTTATTGATCATGGCGAGCGGGGCCCAACGGCCTTTACGCCATTGGGGCGTCGGCGTCAGTCGTGGCGTCGGTCGTGGTCCGGGACCGGTCGCGCTCGTGGAGGTACTCACCGGTCTCGGCGGACGCGCGCAGCATCGCGAGGGCGCGCGTGTGGAGGCGGTGGCGGCGCTCGGCGATCGCGGACGCCGCCGACGCCGGGGACGTGACGTCGCGCAGCTCGCCGAGAAGCGGCGCGATCTGCGCGAGCACGTACCCGCCGCGGCGCAGCTGATGAACGATGGTGGCGTCGCGTACGTCGCCCGGCCCGTACGTCCGGTACCCGGTGGCGGGATCCCGGCGCGGGTGGAGCAGCCCGGCCCGCTCCCAGCGCCGCAGGGTGGCCGGGCGCAGGCCGAGCCGGTGGGCGAGGGCGCCGATGGTGTTGTCACGCTGCGAGGGACGTTCCTCGGGTGCGTGGGTCAGCTCCGTCAGTGCCCGCTCGACCGCGTCGAGGGTCTGCCGGTCGGCGAGCAGTTCGGCGTGGCCCCGGTCGATGACGGTGAGCGCCTCTTCGGTCCGGCCGGTGTTGAGCAGCGTCATGACCGAGCGGGCGGCGGCGTGGCCGTGGGCGGGGACCAGGGCGAGAAAGGTCCGCAGGGCGGCGACGTGCACGCGCGTGTAGCGCCGGTACCCGGAGTCGGTGCGCTCGGCGGCGGGCAGGATGCCGGCGGCTTCGTAGTTGCGTACGGCCTGGCCGGACAGCCCGTGGGGGCGTGCGAGATCCACGGGTCTCATGTTCACCGCCGTTTGAGGGTTGCGGCCATTGTTACGGGCATTAAGGACCTTAAAGTTTAAACCGTAACATCAAAGATACCATCGAATCCATGGCAATTGACGAATCGATGCACACCTCCGTCGAGTGGTCCCTGAACGAGCGGGCACGGCAGTCCCGGCTGCTGGGCCTGGGCGAGCCCTTCCACGGTGAGGAGACCTTCCCGCGGCTGCGCAACGACCTGCTGCGGGGGCTGGTCGACCGGGACCGCTGCCGATGTGTGGCGCTGGAATCGGACTGTCTCGCGGGACGCCTGGTCGACGACCACGTACGCGGCGGCACCTGGCACCTCGACCAGGTGATGGCCGACGGCTTCAGCCACGGGTTCGGGGCCTCGCCGGCCAACCGCGCGCTGGTGACCTGGCTCGGCGAGCACAACCGGAGCCGCCCCTCGGCCGACCAGGTGCGGTTCGCCGGATTCGACGCGCCGATGGAGAACAGCGCGGAGAGCGGGGCGCACAGCCCGCGCGCCGCCCTCGACACACTGCACACCTTCCTGACGGCCAACAGCGCGACCGTGCCGCACGCGTGGGCCCGGATCGAGGATCTGCTGGGCGACGAAGCCCGGTGGACCAACCCCGCCGCCACGATGGATCCCGCGCAGTCCATCGGCGACACGGCGGAGGTCCGCGAACTGCGGCTGATCGCCGACGACCTCGGGCGGCTGCTCACCTCCCGGGCGCCGCAGTTCACCGAGGACGGCTCGGTGGAGGCGCTGCGGGACGCCGAACTCGGCGCCCGTACCGCCACCGG
>NZ_MDCR01000368.1 GCF_001723055.1 Streptomyces niveus | reverse complement strand
GCCCGGGGGGGGGCGTAAGCAGGGGGCGCAAGGCAGAAGAACGACGGACGTCGGGACCGTTCAGGGGGCCCCGCCGACCGTCGTTCTTCTGTTTCTCAGGTGTCTGAGGTGTCTCGGGTGTCTCTGGCGTGGTGCTCAGGCCGCCATGCGGATCACGTTGTCGACCTTGCAGTTGCCGCCGGAGGCACCCTTGTCGTTGGACAGGTCCACCGCGGTGACCTCGACGGTGTCGCTGCCACCGGCGGGGACGTCGGGGATGCTGCCGACGGTGTTGCCGACCGTCGCGCCGGCCGAGTCGGTGAAGTCGACGGTGAACGTGTAGGAGTACGCGGCCGAGCCACTGTTGTTGGCGGTGATCTCGGCGACGAAGCCCTGGGCGGTGGAGTCGTACTTGCAGCTGGCGATGGTCAGATCGCGCCCGGCGTCGGCCGTGCTGCCGCCCGTCACGGAGCCCCCGGTGGTGGAGGAGCCCGACGTGCTGTCGCTGTCGTAGTCGTCGTCGTAGTCGCTGTCCGAGTGGCTGCCGCCGCTGGAGCTGGAACTGCCGCTGGAGCTGGAGCAGCCGCCGCCGCTGGAGCCGCGGGCGCCGGTCAGCGCGAAGACGGCGATACCGAAGACGGCTATGGCGCGGACATGACGAATTTTCATTTCAACCCCCGTTGAAATTGGTGCGGTTGGTCATGGTAGATGCCCTTTTGTCGAGCGCATGTCACCCTAGCAGGGCCGGAGGTGTGCTCGGTGCGCGAGACCGCGCGTGAGACCTCGGTGCACGGGACTAAATCTGGCGGCCCCTGGTTCCCGGGCGTAGCGTCGAATTTCGGCAGCCGCGCACGGCACTCGGCACGCTCTTCCAAGGAGGCCGTCGATGATCCGCAACGTCATCGGGTCGGTCCTCGCCGTCATCGGCGCCGCCGGGGCGGTGGCCAGCCCCTTCCAGTCCTGGTACGACGGCAGGCACGGCCGGGACTACCGCGTCGAGGACCTGTTCAACGGCATCACCGGCACCAGCTCGGACCTCTGGGTCTCGCTCCTGCTGCCCTTCGCCTTCGCCGCCCTGGTCACTCTGCTGGGCCTGGTGCTGCGCTCCCGGCTGCTGGTGGCGCTGTCCGGGCTGATCGTGCTCGGGTTCACCATCCTGTGGATGGTGCGCCAGGGGCAGCGCTCGGACGGTCTCACGCTCAACAGCGACGGCACGGGGATCGGCCTCGGCGTCGCCGCCGCCCTGGGCGGCGGGGCGCTGCTGCTGATCGCGGCGGCGGTGATGAGCGGGCGGCGTTCGCGGGGCGGGCGCGGGAGTCACCGGTACGTCGCGGGCGACCGGGCGCCGGAGCGGTACGGGGGTTACGGGGAGTACGGGGACACCGGCCAGGTCGGGCAGGTGGGCCAGGTCGGGTACGACGAGCCGGAGCCGTACCGTACGCACCAGTACCCGCCGTACGACGCGGGCCACCCCCCGGCGGGAAGTACGGAACAGCACGCCTGGGACGACACCCGGGAACAGCAGCCGTGGACACCGCCGCCTGAGCCTCAGCAGCCGCCTCCGGACGACAGGCGCTAGGGCGTGTCCGCAAAGTAGCGTCGTCCGCCCGAAGGGCGGGGCTCACGCCCGCCGCGGAGCGGCTGATGTCGCGTTGGTGCGTGCGATCGCAAGGCNNCTTCGCGGACACGCCCTAGCGGGCGCCGCGGCCCGTTGCCGTGCCCTTGATCGCGTCCAGGGCGTACACGCAGCGGTCCTTGCTGCACGCGTACACCACTCCCCCGCGCGCCACCGGTGAGCCGGTGATCTCGCCGCCCGTCGCCAGCTTCCAGCGGAGCTGTCCGCCGCCGGCGTCCAGCGTGTAGAGGACATGGTCGGCCGAGCCGAAGTGCAGCCGGCCGTCGGCCACCACGGGCGCGCCGACGACGTCGCCGCCCGCCGCGAAGCGCCACTTGGGCGTACCGGCCACCGCGTCCAGCGTGTAGAGCGCGCTGCCGCTGCCCACGTGCACGTTCCCGGCCGTGACCAGGACCGGTTCGAGCGACTGGCGGGCCTCGGTGGCGATGCGCCAGCGGTCCTTGCCGGTGGTGGCGTCCAGTGCGTACACCGTGCCGAGGTAGTCGGCGAGATACACGCCGCCGCCGGTCACGGCGGGGCCCGGCGCGAAGGCGGGCGGGGAGAGGAAGACGGCGGGCGCCTCGAAGTGCCAGCGCACATGCCCGCTCGCGATGTCGATCGACAGCACGCGGGTGCCGGCGGAGACGTACACATGCCCGTCGGACGCGGGCACCAGGCGGATCGGGACGCCACCGCAGGCCGCGCCGTCGCCGATGGGATACGACCAGCGCTCGTTGCCGGTGCGGGCGTCGAGCGCGCGCAGGCGGGCGTTCTGCCACACGTACACCGTGCCGTCGAAGATCGCGGGCCCGGCCTCCGGTGTCTCGAAGTCGGTCTGGGCGCCGGTGACTTCCCACAGCTTCTCGCCGTTGGACGCCTCCCACGCCTGGACGCCGCCGCCGCGCGTACCGGTGACGACGGTGCCCCGGTCGGTCTTCAGCGAATACACCCAGGCGTCGGTCTGGAGGCGCCAGCGCTCGGTGCCGTCCGCCCCGTCGAGCGCGTAGAGGGTCGGGCCGTCGGAGGCGTGGATACGGCCTCCGGCGACGGCCATCGCCCAGGCGACGTCGCGGGTCTTGAACTGCCGGCGCCCGCTGCCCACGTCCAGCGCGTGGACCTCGAACGACGTGACGTAGAGGAGGTCGCCGTCGACGACGGGGGTGCCCCAGACGTCGTTCGACATCCGGAAGCGCCAGGGCCGCCAGCGGCCCGGCGCGGCGCCCGCGTCGGGGACGGGCGCCGGCGCGGGCATCGGGGCGGACAGCGGCGGCGCGGCGGGGGCGTGGACGCCACCGGCGGGCAGCTGTGCGCCGGTCAGTCCCACGGGCGGCCGGATCCAGCCGGTCGCCGGCCCGGCGTCGACAGAGGCGGCGCCGCGGCCCTCGGCGACCCGGGGGCCGGGCCCGATCGGGACGGGGGAGCCGGAGAGCCTCACGGGCCCGCCAGGGCCGCCGGGGCCCGGTACGGCGGCCACGGGCGCGGGGGCGGCGCGGCCGGTGTCCCAGTCGGGCGACTGCCGGGGCGGCGGGGGGTCGTGGGAGGGCGGCGGCGGCACCGGAGGGCGTGCGGCAGCGGCGGCGGCAGCCGCGTTGATACG
>NZ_MDCR01000367.1 GCF_001723055.1 Streptomyces niveus | reverse complement strand
CAGGCTTGACGTCAAGCCTGCCTGACGAGAAGGAATCCCGCCGCTCAGTCGTCCAGGACCGTCAGATCGAGCCGGTCCAGCCGCTCGGGATCGTTCAGGATCGCGATGGACACGATCCTGCCGTTCGTGATCGTGAACGCCATGACCGAGAGCGGCCGCCCCTCCGCCGTCGCGACCACCCCCGCCGCGCCGTTGACGAGCGCGGGCCGCGACACCTCGGCGAACTGGGCCGCGAAGATCGCCCCGCCCGCGACCGCCGCCGCGCCGCGTACCAGCCCTCCGGGACGCAGCGCGCCGCCGTCCGAGCGCACCACGACGTCCGGGTCGAGCAGCGCGACCAGCGCGTCGAAGTCGCCGTCCCGCGCCGCCGCGAGGAACGCGTCCACGACTTCGCGCTGCTTGCTGATGTCCGGGTCCGGGGTCGGCGCCGCGCCATGGACCCGCCGCCGGGCCCGGCTGGCGAGCTGCCGCGCGGCGGCCGGGGTACGGCCGACGACGGGGGCGATCTCCTCGAAGGGCACGGCGAACAGGTCGTGCAGGACGAAGGCCAGCCGCTCGGCGGGAGCCAGCGATTCGAGCACGACGAGCAGCGCGAGGCCGACCGAGTCCGCGAGCAGCGCCTCCTGCTCCGGATCCACGCCGTCCACGCCGCTGATGATCGGATCGGGCAGCCGTACGCGCTCCTCCAGCGGGTCCTCACGGCGTGCCGCGCGCGACCGGAGCATGTCAAGGCAGACGCGGCCCACGACCGTCGTCAGCCAGCCGGCCAGATTCTCGACCTCACGCGTGTCGGAGCGGTGGAGTTTGAACCACGCCTCCTGGACCGCGTCGTCGGCCTCGCTCACCGAACCGAGCATCCGGTAGGCCACCGCCCGCAGATGGGTGCGGTGCGCCTCGAAACGCCGCGCCAGGAACTCGTTCTCGTCCATCGCCATCCCTCTCGACCCGTCCCGTGGTTGCGTTGCGTTTCCCTTCAACGGTGATGACGGATGAAACCTGGTCGACGTGACGAGAGGCGGGGATCACCTTTGACGGCTCACCGGTACTCATCCTGCGGTCGCCCGCGCCGGCCGGTGACGCGTGCCGTACGTCTGGGAGATCGCCCCGGCGAGCCAGTCGCGCCGCTCGCCGGTCAGCAGCGGCAGCACGGCGGTGAAGTCCGGCCGGGCCCGCCTGCGGACGAGGACGACGACGGGGGTGGGCCGGACCAGTTCCCGACCGCTCCCGCGCGACCGGGACCGGCCCCGATCCTTCGATCGGGGCCGGTCCCGGCGCGTCAACCGGCGACGGTGGCCAGGTTGCCGGGTACGTAGGATCCACCCTGGTTGTTGAGGATCACGCCGAGCCGGTTGGTCGCGTTGATCATGGCGACGAGGGAGACGAGAGCGATAGCCTGCTCCTCGTCGTAGTGCTTGCGCACCTGGGCCCAGGTCTCGTCAGTCACCCCTTCGTGTCCGTCGATGATGCGGGTGCCCTCCTCGGTGAGGGCCAGCGCGGCCCGCTCGGCGTCGGTGAACACGGTGGAGTGCCGCCAGGTGGTGACGAGGCTGAGCCGGGCCGCGTCCTCACCGGCCGCGGCGGCGTCCTTGCTGTGGATGTCGACGCAGAAGCCGCACCCGTTGATCTGGCTGGCTCGCAGCTGCACCAACTCCTGGGTGGATTTGGGCAGCGGCGACTGCTGGATGACCTGGCTGACGGCGTACATGCGCTTCCCGACCTTCGTGCCGAGCTCGGTGTCGAACAGGTTCATACGGGTTTCCATCGGGGCTTCCTCACTCGCGAAATCGTGTGGCTGATGCCCATAAGGCGCCTGGGGCCGCGTTCCTGTGACAAGGGGCGGATGTGATGTGGGCCACGGGGCGCGGCTGTCACAGAACTGGGGCTGGCGGCGTCCCGTGTACGACACGCACCACACGTAGCGCGAGAGAAGTCGGGAGCTGACCATGACGGACGAAGATGCCGGTACGGATGCGGGGGCGGCCACGACCACGGCCACGGAGACCTTCGTTGCCCACCGCAATCTGCTGTTCACGGTGGCCTACGAGATGCTGGGCTCGGCGGCCGACGCCGAGGACGTCCTCCAGGAGACGTGGCTGCGCTGGTCGGGCGTCGAGCACACCACGATCCGCGACCCGCGCGCCTTCCTGGTCCGCATCACCACCCGCCAGTCCCTGACCCGCCTTCGCACACTCCGCCGCCGCAAGGAGTCCTACGTCGGCCCGTGGCTGCCCGAGCCACTGCTCGTCGCGCCCGACGTGGCCGAGGACGTCGAGCTCGCGGACAGCGTCTCCATGGCGATGCTCCTCGTGCTGGAGACCCTCACACCGACCGAGCGTGCCGTGTTCGTGCTGCGGGACGTCTTCGACCTGGACTACGACGAGATCGCGCAGGCCGTCGACAAGACCCCGCCCGCCGTCCGCCAGATCGCGCACCGCGCCCGCACCCACGTCGCCGCGCGCCGCCCTCGCGAGACGGTCTCCCCGTCCCAGACCCGCGACGCGCTAGCGGCCTTCCAGCAAGCGGTGGAAACAGGTGACTTGACCCGGCTCCTCGACATGATCGCCCCGGACGTCATCCTCCTGACGGACGGCGGCGGAGTCGTCCGGGCCGCCGTGGAACCGGTGGTGGGCGTGCCAGACGTGACCGAGGCCCTGGCCAGGCTCAGCGGCGCCCTGCTGCAACCGACCCTGGTGAACGGCCACCCGGCCCTGATCATCCGCCGCGACGGCCGGATCGACACGATCATGGCCCTGCGCCTGGACGCCGGCCTCATCACGGGCCTCTACGCCGTCCGCAATCCGGAGAAGCTGTCACGCATGAACCACGAGACGGCGATGGGCCTGACGCCGGGACCGCCGCCCGGGCCGGCGCCGCATCGGGCGTGTCACCGCGGGAACCGGAGGCCCGGGTGCGGTCCGTCGGTACGCGCATGGGAACAGCGTCACTTCCGCATGCCGTCCCGCTGCCGGCGACGGAACCAGAATCGTTCTCACCGATAGCCGCTGTACTGATGTTCCCCGAGGCCGTTGCGGTGGAGCCGCACCTCCGGTGACAGGTACGGCACGCCCTCGGCGGACATCACGCCCAGCTCATGGACCGGCCGGCGGCAGTCCCATCGCGTCGGCGAGGGCGTCGATCTCGGACGTCAGCAGGGTGCTGCCCCGGTGGCCCATGCCCGTGAACTGCCCCTGGATCTCCAGGCTGACAGCCCCGTGCATCCGCGACCAGACGGTGACGGCGCCCGCGAGGACCGGGCCGGGATCGGCGTCGGGGGCGTACGCCCGTACCCAGGCGGCGACCGCGGGTGTCTCCTCGTCCCAGGCGGCCAGCTCGGACTCCAGGGCCCCGGCCGCCGACCGGGGCGATCCTTGCGCGAGCACCGCCAGGAACGGGCCGAGGACGGCCCGCGCGCTGTCGACCGTCTCGCTCGGGGCCTCGTAACCGGGCGACGGCGAGCCAGCCAGCAGCTGGTAGAGATGCGGGACCCCGACGGCCCAGTCCCGGTACACGGCCGCCAGCGCGTGCAGCCGCTCCCGGGCCGGCCGGTCGGCGGTGCGGGCCGCCTCCGCCCGCACCGCGCCGGCGACCTCCTCGTACCCTTCGATGATCAGCTCGGTGAGCAGGGCGTCCCGGCCGGCGTAGTACTTGTACAGCGCGGGGCCGGTGACCCCCAGCTCCCTGGCGATCGCGTTGAGGCTCAACGACGCCGGGCCGCCGTCCCCGATCTGACGCAGCGCGGCCTGCTTGATCTCCGCGCGTACGTGATCGCGGTAGCGCTGCCGAGGGGTGTCCTTGCCGACCGGCACGGGCGCGGCCTTCCGTTACTTAGAGGTTATAGCTTTTCATTGCAACTGTAGCTTTTGTGAGTCGGGCCGGGCAATCCCGGCGACCAGGCGGGAGGCGCCGGCCGTCGCCAGGGCGAGAACCATCAGCGCCGCGCTCACCCACACCGGAGACCGGAAGCCGAAACCCGCGTCGATGGTGAGCCCGCCGAGCCACGGCCCGGCCGCGGCGCCGACGTTGAACGCTGCCGTCGCGAAGGAACCGGCCAGCGTCGGTGCGCCGGGCGCCAGTTGGAACACCTGCGAGATCATCGCCGAACCGGTCCCGAACGCGAGCATCCCCAGGACGAAGACAAGAGCGACCACGGCCACCGGACTCACCGCGCCCAGCGCCAGCGCGGCCCAGCCGACCACGAGGGACACCATGCCGGCCACCACGAAGGTGCTCCGCCGCGCGTCCGCGACGCGGCCCGAAACGGTGACGCCGACGAGCGACCCCACACCGAACAGGGCCAGCAGGGTGGGCACCCACGCGGCGCCGAGCCCGGTGACGCGGGTGGCCAGCGGTTCGAGATAGGAGAAGGCGCAGAACGTCGCGCCCTGGACGAGCGCCATCGTCAGCAGCGTGAGCAGCACCCGGCGGCCGGTCAGCGAGCGCACCTCCTCGCGCACGGTGGGCGACCCGGTGTCCTCCGCGGGGCTCGCGGCCGTCGCGGGCCGCCCGCCCGGGACCGCCAGCACGATCGCGACGAGCGCGGGCAGCGACACGAGGGCCACCGCCCAGAACGCCGCCCGCCACCCCAGGTGTTCACCCAGCAGCGCCCCGGCGGGCACGCCCACCACACAGGCGACGGTGACACCGCCGACCACGACGGACGTGGCGCGCGCCCGTGCCGCCGGCTCCACCATCGCGATGGCCGCGACCAGGGCGACCGCCCAGAATCCGGCGTTGGCCAGCGCCCCGACGATCCGGGTCGCCAGCAGTACCTCGTAGGTGGGGGTGACGGCGCCGACGACATGCGCGGCGACGAAGGCGGACAGGAAGACCAGCAGTGCCCGGCGGCGCGGCCACCTACGGCTGAACAGCGCCATCAACGGCGCGCCGATCACCATCCCCACGGCGAACGCCGAGGTCAGCAGACCGGCGGCGGGGATGGACACGTGAAGATCCTCGGCGATGCCCGAGACGAGCCCGGACAGCATGAACTCCGAGGTGCCCTGGGCGAAGACGGCGAGCCCGAGCACATAGACAGCGAATGGCATGAAGGAACCCCAAGGAAGACTGAGGGAGTTGACGGGTGGGGTGTCGCGAAGGGGGAGGTGGGCCGCGCCCGTACGGCATGAAGAGGCTCGTCACGGCGTAGGGCGACGCGGCGGAGATCCGTCAACCGGCAGGCCCGTCCGGAGAGTTCACGGACAGCCGGCACGGGACCGGTCGGGCGGATCGGAAGACGCTGAGAAAGGCGGCCCACACGACGGTGGACCGGCGGCAACGGCCGTACCGAGCGCTCGCCCACGACCCACAGGGCCGTGCGGCGTCAACTCGACAGCGGATCAGCCACCGGGCGACCGGTGGCTAGAGTCTGTCGGACTCGGGGCTGCTCATGATCGGCAAACTACCAGTCGCGCCCCGTGCTCTCCACCCGTTTGACGAAGTGCGGCTACGGCGGCGGGCCACTACCTTCGCGGGCATGGAAGAGCGACCTGCCGACATCGAAGACTCCGAGGTGCGCCGAGCGCTCAAGGCGTGGCGGATCGACCCCGTTGCCTGGGAGTACGCCCCCGTGGGCTTCGGCGACTACCACTGGACCGCCACCGACACGCGGCAGCGCCGGTGGTTCGTGACCGTGGCCGATCTGGCGGACAAGACCTGGTACGGGGACGGGCCGGAGGCCGCCTTCGACGGACTGCGGGACGCCATGGACACCGCGGTGGCCCTGCGTGGCACTGAGCCGGACGGCCTGGACTTCGTCGTGGCGCCGGTGCCCACGGCCGAGGGCGAGACGGTGCGCGCGCTGGGTGCCGGGCACGCGGTGAGTGTGTTCCCTCTCGTGTCCGGCACGCCGGGCCACTTCGGCGACACCCTCACCCCGCACGACCGTGGCCTCGTGCTTGACCTGCTCGCCAGACTGCACCGCACCGCTCCGCCCGCCTCGGCCCGCGTGCTGCCGCCCGACTTCGCGACGCGCCCCCAACTGGAGTCCGCGCTACGGGAGATGAACCGCCCCTGGGACGGCATCGGGCCCTACGCCGAACCTGCCAGACAACTCCTCACCGTCCACGCCGACGCCCTGCGCGGGCGGCTCGACGAATTCGACCGGCGGGTGCGGGAGTTGAGGGCGAGCGACGCACCGCTCGTCGTCACGCACGGCGAGCCGCACCCCGGCAATCTGCTGCGGGCGGGGGAGCGGCGGCTGCTGCTCGACTGGGACACGGTCGGCCTCGCGGTGCCCGAGCGGGACCTCTGGCTGGTCGCGGACGGCGCGAGTGGAGCGGAGGACGCGAGTGGTGCGGACGGCGCGGATGTCCTCGTACGGTACGAGGAGGCCACCGGCCGGAAACCGGATCCCTCCGCCCTGGCCCTCTACCGCCTCCGCTGGGCGCTGAACGACGTCGCCGAATTCCTCACCTGGCTCCGCGCCCCGCACGGCCCGACCCCGGACGCCCGGCAGGCCCGGGATGCCCTGACCAGCACGGTGGAGAGCCTCGCGGCCGAGGCGTAGGCGGCCCGGCAGGCGTGGATGGGCCGATCCGGTGAGTGCGCCGGTGTGGGCGCGGCCCGCCCCGCCCCGAGCGGCTATAACCGCCTCATGCTCTATCACTTCGCCGTACTGGAAAACTGGCTGGCCGATCCCGACCTGCCCTACGCGCCGCCGTCCCTGGCCCGCGACGGCTCCGTCCACGCCTCCCCGACGCGGGAAGCGGTCCTCAAGGCCGTCGAGCGCTTCCACCAGGACACGTCCGGACTCGTCCTGGTCATCGACGAGACCCTGGTCGACGTCCCGGTCGAGTGGGTGGCGCCGCCCGCCCACTCGCCCATGGCCCACGAGCCCGGCTTCCGGATGGCCCGGCTGCGAGGACCTCTCAACCGGGACGCCGTTGTCCAGGTGATGGACATCGTCCGCGCGGAGGACGGCCGGGACTGGGGACTGATCGCGCGGGACGGCTCCACGGCACACTGACCGACCGGCGGCGGCCGATGCCGGATCGGATTCCGCTGGTGGGGCCGTCGACGGCGCACCTAGTATCGACCGATGACGCCGACGGACGAAGTACTCCACCACGCGCTCCGGCGGGGCGACGTCCGTCGGGCGGCCGAGCTGCTGGACCCCACCGACTGCGCGCCGGACGTCATCGAACGGCTCCTTCGTCACGAGGACGCGCCCGTACGGTCGCTGGGGCTCACGCTCCTCGGCGAGCGGGTCGCGCACCACGAACCGGCCGTGCTCGCCGCCCTGTTGCCCACAGCGCTGTCCGCCGCGGGCGATTGGACGGTGGCGGAGGACGCGCTCGCCCTGGCCGAGCTGTACACGCGGCTCGGACCGCACCTGCCGATGCCGTACGCCGTGGCAGGCCACCCGCCGCCCTGGCGCACGGCCGAACTCCCCGTACGCGTACAGATCGCCTGGCTGCGCGCCGAGATCGCCAACGACCCGACGACCGTCCGCCGCGAACCCACCTCCGAACTGCTCCACCAGGCCGTACGCGAGACGGACGCCGCCCACACCGCCCGGCCGCGCCAACTCATTGCCGAGCTGGCGGACAGCGGCGACCAGGTGCTGGTGGACGAGTCGTTGAGACTGGCGCGGGAGGGGCTGCACGCGGGAGTCCTGACGGCCGGGCTCGTCCGCGCCCATCTGTCGCGGCTGCTCGATCTCGACGCCGACGGCGAAGCGGCGGCCGGGACCGTCATCGCGGCCCTGGCCGAACTCGCCGAACCCTGGGCGACGTTGGAGCCCCTGCCGGCCGACCGGCTGTCCGTCCACCTGAGCGCCGCAGCCGTCGCCGTACGGCCCGACGTGGCCGACGCCGCGCTCGGCACTCTCGCCCGGCACGGCCACAGTGGCGTCCTGCGGCACGCCGTCGACGACCCGGACCTGCCGCCCCGGCTGCGACGCCGCGCACTGGAACTGCTCGGATCGCTCGCCACACGCCACGACATCGGCGAACTGATCACCGCCGCCGCACGCGACCCGCTGCTGTTCGGCGAGCCTGCCGTGGCCTGCCTGAGCGGACTCCACCGGCGCGGGCACTTCGTGACCGGCGCCGATGTCCGGGCCGTCGTCGCACTCGCGCTGGCCGACCACGCCATCGCGCCGCGCGACGTCGCGACCGTCCTGTTCACCTGCCGTCAGGACCTGCTCAGACTGCTGACCGACGTCCCCGCCGACGATCCGAGCTGGCCGCGCAGGCTCGCCCTCCTGGTCGCGCTGGCCGGACAGGGCACGGGCGAGGCGGGCGAACTGCCCGTCGGCGACGCCATCACCCGTGCCCTGGCGGCGACTTCGGCCCCCCGGCCCTTCCTCGACGCACTGCGCGCGCTGCGGTACACGCCCGCCGAGGAAGCCGTACTGGCGCATCTGGCGACCGAACCCGCCGCCGCGCTCGACACGCTGGAGGCCATCGGCGGCCGGCTGACGGTGGAGGCGCTGCGGGACGGGCTCGGCCTCACGCCACCGGACTCCGACAGCGTGATCGCACCGCACCTGCGGGCCGTACGGCTCCGGGCGGTCGAACTGCTCTGGCAGCTCACCGACGACACGGCCGAGCGGCGCGCACTCCTCGCCCGTCTCGACCCCGCCGACCTGCCCGCGCGGATCACCGCCGATCTCGGCGGCCCCGACGAGAGTGAACTGGCCCTGCTCGCCGCGCGTGTCGACCGAGGCGAGCCGGTGGCCGCGCTCCGCGGGCTGGCCGCCCACGGCGGCGTCGGCACGCTCCCGGTCATCGCCGGTCTGCTTCTCGATGTCGTCGCCGAACTGGCACTGGTGGAGCGGCAGTTGACCGAGCGGCCCGCTGTCGTCCAGTCGGACGGATCGGCGGTCACCGGTGAGCCCGTCGTGCCCGGCGAAGTCCTGGCGGCCGTACGGGACATGGGCCGGCGGCTCCACGCGCGCCGCAGGATCCGGCCGTCCTGCCTGCTCGACGCCCCCGACGCCGACGCGGCCGGCGACGCACTCGCCGCGACCATGGTGCTCGGCCTTCTCGACCGGCCCGAGCCGACCGACGGCGAGCGGGTGATCCTCCTCGAACTGCTCACCAGGATCCCGTACCCGCACATCCGGCCACGTGCGCACCGACTGCTCCGCCACCGCGACCCCCATGTGCGCAAACACGTGATCGCACTGCTCGCCAAGGACACCGACGGCGACGACGCGCAGGCCCTCTCGGCGAGCCTCATCACCCTCACGGCCGCCGACGACATCCAGACCGTACGGCAGGCGCTGCTCGCCCTCGGCCACGCACGGGCCCGCTGGGCGGCGGGCGCCGTCGCCGCCTGTCTCGACCACCCGAACATGAACATCAAGAAGACCGCGGCGGGAGTGCTCGCCCACGCGGGCACCGCGGTCGCGGTGCCCCAACTCCTCAACTGGCTCGGCCGCCACGACAATCCGGGGTTCAGGACCGCACTCGTCGAGGCGCTGCGCGCCATCCTCGGCCCCGCCCACGAGGCGACCGTGCGCGCCGCCCTGGACCGCGCGGACGAGCCGCGCGCCCGCGAACTGCTGGGCGCCTGCCTCGCGGTGCCCCCGCCCGCCCGGGACGCGACGCGCGCCGACATCGACACGCTGGAGACCGGCGGCTGGCGGCCCGCCGTCGCGCTGCGGATCGCCGGACGACCCGAACTGCCCACGCGTCAGGCGCTGTACGGGCTGCGGCCCACGCACGCGGACTGGCTCGCGCTCGCCGCCTCGCTGCCGGACGCGATGTCCGACACCCGGGTACGGCTGGTACGGGTGGCGACCAGAATGTGCCCGGCCCGGCTCTCCGGCAACGAGAAGAGGACCTGCGCGCGGTATCTGCCGGTCCTGCTCAACTACCTGACGGACAAGGCGAGTTCCGGTGAGGACGGGCGGGATCTCGTGTCCGCGCTCGAAGAAGTGGCGCCCTTGCTGTCGACGGCCGACAAGCGGGCGGTCATCGCCGCCGTACGCGCGCTGCCCGGCACCGCGCCCGCTCCGACGCTGACCCTGCTGCGGGGCTGCGACGCGGTGCTGGTGCGCGCCGATCTGGACCAGGCACTCGCGGCGGCGGCGACAGCGCGCGCCGAGGGAGCCGTACTGCGCGAGGCGTTCGGCATCCCGGACGGCGCCATCGCCGCGCCCGACTCGCACAACTCCCGCGAGCGGCTTGCCGCGTTGGCCGACGAGTACCCGGCCGCCGACCCCACGACCCGGTCCGCCCTCCTCGACCGCATGATCGCACTCCAGCCACTGGACGCGCCGCCCTGGACCCTCGGCGAGAACATCTCGCACACGTCGGCCGCGCCCACACCCCGCCGTACGGTACGGGCGGACGATCTGGACCAGCCACGGTCGGCGGCGCTGCGCGCCCGGCTGCTGGACATGCTCGACGCACCCGACCCGGACCGGCGCCGTACCGCCGCCCTCGCACTGCGCACCTGGCCCGATCCCGACGTCCGCTCGGTGGTCCTGCGCGCCTATCTCTCCGGCCGCGTCGATGTCGCGGCGCCGGCCGACGCGGTCCCGGCCGCGGCGCTCGCCGCGCTGGAGGGCGGAGACTTCCGGTACGACCGGTTGGCCCAGGTGGCCTGGTCTCTCGACCCGGCCGCCCTGGAACCGCTCGTACCCCTCTTGCTGGACGGGTGGCAAGAGGCGCCGCGGATCGTCCTCCCCGTCCTGCGCGCCGTCCCGGCGGACACGCTCGCCGCGCACCTCGGCGACCGGCTGACGGCGGGCGCGTGGGGATTCCTCGACCTGCTCGCCGGCCGTCCGCTGCTCCGCACCCCCGCGCTCATCGGGATCCGCCGCCGACTGCGCGCCGAGGGCCAGGACCGCGTCGCCGACAGTCTCGTCCTGGTCGACGGGCCACTGCGCGATCCGGCCCCGGCACGTCCGCACACCGGCACCTGGGTACGCCTGGCCGAGCCGGCCGCGAGCCCCGCCGGACCCTCGCGCCAGGACCTGCTGCGTCTGGCCCGTACCGGCGAGCCCGACCAGATCCGCCGGGCACTCACCCGGCTCACCGAAGTACGCGACCCCGAACTGCCCGCGCTGATAGGGGAGTTGCTGCACCATCCCCGCCCCGGCGTCCGGCTGCACGCACACCGGACATCCCGGCAGGTGTCCGACCGGGAGACGTATCTGCACCACACGTCGACGCTGCTCAACGATCCGCAGCCGGACGTGGTGCGCTCCGCCGTCCGTACCCTCGCCCACGCGGGCTGGGAGCCCGCCGTACCGGCGATCGTCGCCCTGCTCGACCACTCCCACCCGGTCGTGCGCGGCGCGGTCGTGGACGGTCTGCTGCACCTGGGCCGGCGGGCGGTCCCCGCGCTCCGGTACACGGCCGACCACGCGCGTCCCGACAAGCGTTCCGTCTACACGTCCGTGCTCGACCGGATCACGGACGCCACCGTCGAAGAGGAGAGAACAACATGATCGTCTGGGTGAACGGCTCCTTCGGTGCGGGCAAGACGACACTGGTCGCCGAACTGCACAGCCGACGGCCGGACTTGCTGGTGTACGACCCGGAGCAGGTCGGCCTCCTCCTGCGGGACATCGTGGACGTCCCGACCGGGGACTTCCAGGATCTGCCGCTGTGGCGCAGCCAGTTGGTCTCGCTGGCGCTGGGCCTGCTCAAGGAGTACGAGCGGCCGGTCCTGGTACCGATGACGCTCGTTGACCCGCTCTACGTGAGTGAGGTCTTCGGCGCGCTGGCCGCGGCCGGCGTGCCCATGCACCACTTCTTCCTGAAGGTCCCGGCGCCGGAGCTGGAGCGCCGCCTCAGAGCACGAGGCAACCCGCAGGGCGATCCCGAGGCCGAGGCAGCCGGTCTGAGGTGGGTCATGGAGAGGATGGTGCGCTGCGTGGCGGCGGCGGACACCATGCCGGACGGAACCGTGTTCCTCGACGGCGAGCGGCCGACCGCGGAGCTGGCTGACGACGTACTGAAGCACGTCGGCACGATCTGACACCGGCTCCGGCCTGACCACGCGCCTGACCACACGCCTGACCACGCGCCTGACGGCGGCCCTTCGCCGTCAGGCGCGTTTTTCGTATGTCCGCACGCCTCGTTCGAGCCTTGCTTGACATCGCCGCGCAATGGTCTGACACTCTAGTTATAGCTTCTAACTCAAGCGAGAACAGCATCGAGAGGTGAGTGTCATGAGCGACCCGCGAGAAGCCGGTGACCGAGCGGTGATGACCGAGATCGTCCTGCCCGGCGTGGTCGAGCCCTCCGGGCTCCAGGTACGGCAGCGGCCCGTGCCGGCTCCCGGACCCGGTCAGGTCCTCCTGGTGATGGAGGCGTCCGGCGTCTCCTTCGCCGAGCAGCAGATGCGGCGCGGCAAGTACTACGACCAGCCGCCGTACCCCTTCACCCCCGGCTACGACGTCGTGGGCACCGTCGCGGCGGTCGGGACCGGCGGGGACACCTCCCTCGTCGGCCGCCGGTTCGCCGTACTCACCAAGACCGGCGGCTGGGCGAGCCACCTGCTCGTTCCGGCGGCCGAACTCGTCGAGGTGCCGGACGGTGTCGACGCGGCCGAGGCCGAGACCCTGGTCGTGAACGGCATCACCGCGATGCAGATGCTGCACCGCGTCGCGCACGTGAAGGCCGGTCAGACCGTGCTCGTACTCGGCGCGAACGGCGGCGTCGGCTCCACCCTCGTCCAGCTCGCCCGCCGCGCGGGCGCCCGCGTCATCGGCACGGCGTCCGCCCGGCACCAGGAGACCGTGCGGGAGCTGGGCGCCGTCCCGATCGACTACCGCACGTCCGACCTCACCGCCGAGGTCCGCGCGATCGCCCCGGACGGCGTGGACGCGGTGTTCGACCACATCGGCGGTGAGGGGATCGTCGCGTCGTTCGGGCTGCTCGCCCCCGGCGGGACGCTCGTCTCGTACGGCACGGCCTCGACGCGCGACGCGGAGGGCTCGTCCAAACTGCCCGTCCTGAAGCTCATCGCCCGGCTCCAGCTCTGGAACGCCCTGCCCAACGGCAAGAGCGCCCACTTCTTCAACATCTGGGCGGGCAAGCGGCGCGCCGAAGCCTTCCAGGCGCGGCTCGCCGCCGACCTCACCGAGGTGCTCGGACTGCTCGCCGAGGGGGAGATCAGGCCGCAGGTCGCCGCGCGGCTGCCGCTGTCGAAGGCCGCCGACGCGCTGAGCCTGGCGGAGTCCAGCACGGTGACCGGAAAGGTCGTCCTGATCCCGGACGTCACGCGGGACGGGCACGGCGGGAGCGACATCAAACACGGGTGACGGCCGGGCAGTTGCGTGCGGTGACTCCCCGCCGCCCGGCCGACGCTCAGGCCAGGAACGCCGCCGTGGCCGCCACGAACCGTTCGGCGTCGTCGCGCCACGGGAAGTGCCCGGCGCCGGGCTGCACGACGACCTCGGCGTTCGGGAACAGCCCCGCGAACTCCCGCACGATCACCGGCGGAGCCCCGGGGTCCACCTCGCCCGCGAGCAGCAGCACCGGCCCCTCGAACCGGCCGAGCGCCGTACGCGTGGCCGCCGGGTCGAAGGCGCCTTCCCCGGCGAAGGCGCCCGCCGCCTCGTCGTTGCGCTGCGCTTCCCCCGCCGACTCGAAAGCCCGTGCCTCCTCGTCCCAACGGCCGTAGGAGAACGGCGTGATGGCCCCCCAGGCGTCCGCCGTCGCGCGCCCCTCGGTGATCGCCGCCAGCGCCGCGTACGCCGCCGGGAACCACGGCTCGTCCCGGCGCGGACGCACCGTCTCGCGCCGCACCTCCCCGGGGATCGGGATACCGACCGCCCACACACTCGGCGTGATCAGCGCGAGCCTGCCGACGCGTTCCGGGTGGCGCTCCACGTACCGCGCCGCCAGATTCACCCCGCTGGAGTGCCCGAGCAGATCCATCCGGTCGAGACCCAGCCGTACGCGCAGCGCCTCGACGTCGGCGACGAGCCGGTCGCAGCGGTACGACGCGGGGTCCCGCGGTACGGCGGAGCCGCCCGTGCCCCGGGGATCGGGCATGATCAGCTGCCGGTGCGCCGAGAGGCCGCCCAACTCGCCGAGATAGGCGGCGGACTGCATGGGTCCGCCCGGCAGACAGACCAGGGGAGGGCCCTCACCGAATACGTGGTAGGCGAGCCGGGTGTCGTCAGGTGCGGAGTAGTCAGGCATCGCGCAGACCTTGTCAGGGGGCGCCGAACAGCGGCAACCGGGTTTCGCCCGTCCGTGCCCGCAGGGGATCGACCGCTTGTCACGCCGAGTCGCGTACGACCAGCGTCGTCGGCAGCACCAGTTGCCGGTGGGCGGTCGCGGGCTCGGCGATCTCCGTCAGGAGCAGCCGCGTGATCGAGCGCCCGATCGCCTCGATGGGCTGCCGCACACTGGTCAGCGCCGGTGTCGTGTGCCGGGCGATGACCGAGTCGTCGAAACCGATCACCGCCACGTCGTCGGGCACCCGCCGCCCCCGCTCCCGCAGTTCGGTCAGCGCCCCCGCCGCCATGACGTCCGACGCGGCGAAGACGGCGTCGATGCCGGGGACCCGGTCGAGCAGGTCGCGCATCGCCGTACGCCCGCCCTCCTCGGTGAAGTCCGCGACGGCGACGAGACGTTCGTCCACCGCCGCGCCCCGCTCGGCCAGGGCCTCGCGCCAGCCCCGGAGGCGGCTGTTGCCGACGTCCATGTCGAGCGGCCCGGTGATCGTCGCGATCGTGGTGCGCCCGCCGTCGATCAGATGCCGTACGGCTGTCGCCGCGCCCCCGACGTTGTCGGAGTGGACATGGCTCAGGGACTCGTCGGGGGAGCGCCGGCCCGCCAGGACGGTCGGCATCCGCATCTCTTCGAGCAGGCCCGGCAGCGGGTCGTCGTCGTGGATCGACACCAGCAGGACACCGTCCACCCGGCGCGCCGCCGCGAAGCGCGTCAGCCGGTCCAGCTCGCGCCGGTCGCGCACCAGGATGAGCAGCAACTGCATCTCGGTGTCCGCCAGTTCCGTACTCACGCCGCGGATCACCGCCGAGAAGTACGGCTCGGCGGCGAGCCGGCTCTCCGACTCGGGGATCACCAGCGCGACGCAGTCGGTCCGGCTCGTGACGAGGCTGCGTGCCGCCGGGTTGGGTATGTAGTTCAGCTGCGTGATGGCCGTCTCGACCGCGGCGCGGGCCTTCGCGCTGACGCCGGGCGCACCGTTGACGACCCGCGACACCGTCCCGCGCCCCACCCCCGCCAGCTCGGCGACGGCTTCAAGAGTTGGCCGCTGACCTTGGTGTTTGGGGCTGCTCATGGCTTCTCCTGACTTCTGCCCCGCGGGGCCGCCCGGTGCCCGCCTGCGCAGGGCACTTGACCCGCGAGGCACGGCTCCGGCCCACTCGGCGCCGGACATCTCCGGGCAACGGAAACGTCTTCAACTCTTGACACGGTGCGACGTACTCCGCAGAGTCTTGCACAACCGACTGGGAGCGCTCCCACTTTTCGTTCGCCGGATGCCGGGCCCGCGTCCGGTGAGTTCATCGAGTCACTTTTCGGCGCGTCGAGCGCCCCGCAAGGAGGAAGCACATGGGCACCGCCCGTCATCGCTTCGGATCCACCGTCTCTGCTCGCACCACCGGGCCTCTGTCCCGTTTCCCGTCCCGCCTTCCGGCCCGCGCCGCCGTCGTGGCGGCCGGTCTGTCCCTCGTGCTCGTCGCCGGCTGCGGAGGCGGCGGCGACACGGAGAAGGCGAAGACGAAGGACGGCAAGACCGTCGTCAGCATGGGGCTGTTCGGCGTCATGGGGTTCAAGGAGTCGGGGCTCCTGGACCGGTACATGGAGGAGAACCCCGACATCGTCATCGAGTCCGACGTGTCCGGCGACGAGCAGACGTACTACACGGCGCTCCAGACCCATCTGGCCGCCGGCAGCGGTCTCAAGGACATCCAGGGCATAGAGATAGGCCGGGCCAAGGAACTGGTCGACACCCAGGCCGGCAAGTTCGCCGACCTGTCCAAGACACCCGGACTCGACCACTACCTCCCCTGGAAGTCGAGCCAGGTCACCACGGACGACGGCAAGCTGCTGGGACTCGGCACCGACATCGGTCCGATGGCGGTCTGCTACCGCAAGGACCTCTTCGAGCAGGCGGGGCTGCCGACCGAGCGGGCCGAGGTCGAGAAGCTGTGGGCGGGCGACTGGTCCAAGTACGTAGACGTCGGACGGGACTTCAAGAAGGGGAACAAGAAGGACAAGGTCGCCTTCATGGACAGTTCGACCGGACTGTTCAACGCGATGATCTACGGCGATGAGAAGCAGTTCTACGACAAGGACGGCGAACTCATCTACAACGACAACCCCGTCGTCAAGGACGCCTGGACGCTCGCGTCCGACGCGGCCGAGTCCGGACTGACCGCCAAACTGCGGCAGTTCCAGCCCGGCTGGGACCCGGGACTCGCCAACAGCACCTTCGCCACGACGGTCTGTCCCGCCTGGATGCTCGCGCACATCAGCGAGAAGGCGGGACCGGCGAACGAGGGCAAGTGGGACGTCGCCAGGGCGCCCAAGGGGGCCAACTGGGGCGGCTCGTTCCTCGGGGTGATGGAGGACAGCCCGGTGAAGAAGGAGGCCACCGACCTCGTCGCCTGGCTGACCGCGCCCGAGCAGCAGGCGTTCATCTTCGAGAAGCTCGGCAACTTCCCCTCCTCCAAGACCGCGCTGGACACACCCGAAGTGGCCGGCGGCAAGTCCGCGTACTTCAGCGACGCCCCGATCGGCCAGATCTTCGGTGACGCGGCGAAGGAGATCCCGGACGAGCAGATCCTCGGGCGC
>NZ_MDCR01000366.1 GCF_001723055.1 Streptomyces niveus | reverse complement strand
GCTCGGCGTCGGCTCCGGCGACCCGCAGCCCACCGGCGTCGTGCTCTGGACGCGGCTGGCGCCGGAGCCGTTCGCCGAGCCGGGCGAGCAGCCGCTCGCCGAGGTCGTCGACGTGCGGTGGGTCGTCGCCGAGGACCGCGCGCTGCGCCGTGTCGTGGCGCGCGGCACCGTTCCCGCGTCCGCGACCCTCGCGCACAGCGTGCACGTGCCGGTGGGCGGTCTGCGCCCCGGCCGCACGTACTACTACGCGTTCACCGCGCTCGGCAGGACCAGCCGCGTGGGCCGCACCCGTACCGCCCCCACCGGCCATGTCCGGCGCGCCCGTTTCGGGACGGCCAACTGCCAGAACTACCCGCAGGGCCACTACGCCGCGCTGGCCGCCCTCGCCCGCGAGGACCTGGACTTCGTCATCCACCTCGGCGACTACATATACGAGCACGGCCCCGAGGGCAGCGACATCCGGGACCACAACGGCCCGGCAATCTACACGCTGCACGACTACCGCAAGCGCCACGCCCTCTACAAGGGCGACCCGTCGCTGCGCGCCGCACATGCCGCACACCCGTGGTTCCTGACCTGGGACGACCACGAGGTCGCGAACGACTACAGCGGTACGGGCGGCGGCGCCCCGTTCATGCAGCGCCGGGCCGCCGCGTACCAGGCGTGGTACGAGCACCTGCCGCACCGCGGCGCCGGCGACTCGGTCCTGCCGGACATCGACATCCACCGGGTGCGCCGCTGGGGCGACCTGCTGGAGCTGGCCGTGCTCGACCTGCGCCAGTACCGCTCCGCGCAGAACCTGCCCGACGGCACCATCCTGGGCGCCGGCCAGAAGGCCTGGCTGAAGAAGACCGTCGACCGCGCGCCGGACAGCTGGCACGTGTGGGCGAACTCGATCATGCTCAGCCAGCTGCGCGGCCGTCCCGGCGGCGGCTTCATGTTCACCGACCAGTGGGACGGCTTCCTCGGCGAGCGCGAGGAGGTGCTGGGGCACGTGCACAACAGCGGCCTCGAAGACCTCGTGGTCCTCACGGGTGACTGGCACTCCGCGTTCGTCGACGACATCCGGCCGGACTACGACAACACCGATTCGCCGGTCATCGGTACGGAGTTCACGGCGCACTCGGTGTCTTCCAGCGCGTACGACGCGCAGTGGAACGCCACGAACGGGCCGCTGATGGGCGCGGGCAACCCGCACCTCCAGTACTTCGAGGGCAATCGGTACGGCTACGACGTGTACGAGGTCACGCCGGAACGGTTCAGCACGCATATGCGGGTCATCGAGGACCGCCGCGACCCGGCCTCGCCCGTCTCCACCCTGACCACGTTCCATGTGGACCGGGGCACGGCGGGCGCGTACGAGGACCCGGCGACGAAGTCGTCGCCCGCGCAGTACCGCAGGGACTGAGACCGGACGGGGGCGGGACCCGACTCACACGCCGGTGTGGTTCCACGGGTCCCGCCCCCGATCTAGGGTCGGGGCATGTTCGCCGCCTACGCAGCCCGCATCGACCCCGACCAGCCCCTCACCGGACTTGAGTTGGGCGAACGCCCGGCTCCCGAGCCGCGCCCCGGCTGGTCGACCGTGACCGTCAAGGCCGCCTCGCTCAACCACCACGACCTCTGGACCCTGCGCGGGGTCGGGTTCTCGGAGGACCGGTTGCCCATGATCCTCGGCTGCGACGCCGCCGGGATCGACGAGGACGGCAACGAGGTGGTCATCCACTCCGTCATCGGACAGACCGGCCACGGCGTCGGTCCCCGTGAACCCCGCTCGCTGCTCACCGAGGTCTACCAGGGCACCTTCGCCGAGCGGGTCTCCGTCCCCACCTGGAATCTGCTGCCCAAGCCCGCGGGGCTGAGCTTCGAGGAAGCCACCTGTCTGCCGACCGCCTGGCTGACCGCGTACCGGATGCTGTTCACCAACGCCGGTGTACGGCCAGGGGATTCGGTCCTCGTCCAGGGCGCGGGCGGCGGTGTCGCGACCGCGGCGATCGTCCTCGGCAAGGCCGCGGGGCTACGGGTGTACGCCACGAGCCGCGACGAGGCGAAGCGCGGGCGCGCCGTCGAACTGGGCGCCACCGACGCGTTCGAGCCCGGCGCGCGGCTGCCGCACCGCGTGGACGCCGTCATCGAGACGGTCGGCGCCGCGACGTGGTCGCACTCGATCAAGTCCCTGCGCCCCGGCGGCACGCTGGTGATCTCCGGCGCCACCAGCGGCGACCGGCCCTCGCACGCGGAGCTGACCCGGGTCTTCTTCCTGGAGCTGAGGATCGTCGGCTCGACGATGGGCACGAAGGACGAACTGGAGGACCTGCTTGCCTTCTGTACGGCGACGGGCATCCGCCCGGTCATCGACACCGTCCTGCCGCTGGACCGGGCGCGCGAGGGCTTCGAGCGGATCGCGGCGGGCGATCTGTTCGGCAAGATCGTGCTGACCGGCTGAGGGGGCGACGGTGGACACACTCATCCCGTTGCTGGTGATCGTCGGCTGCCTCGCGGTCGTCATGGGCTTCTTCGGCCGGCTCGCGCTCCTCGTGCGGCGCCGGGGCAGCGCGGGCTCGGCGATCACCGCCGCGATGGCCAGTTACGACGAGGCGTTCCGGGTGACCGCGCACGAGGCGCACTACGAGATCCAGGCGGCCGCGGAGCGCCAGTTGCCGCTGCCGTCGCCGGACGATCCGGCGGGCCGCGACCTGGGCGGGGCCTCCTCGTACGAGCCTCCGCGCCGTCGGCCCGCCGCCCGCCGCCGCTCCGTACTGCGGCGCCTGGGGCGGCTGTTGCGCGGCTGAGTGTCAATTCTGGTTGACGCGACCGACTTGTCAACGTAGATTGACATCCATGACCGATGCAACGGACCTCGCCGAACGGGCGGGCGACCGCGACCCCCGCGTCGGGCTGCGAGCGGTCGCCGCGCTGCGGCGGCTGCTCGAACAGCTCGAAGCCGTCCAGGTACGCAGCGCCCGCAACCAGGGCTGGTCGTGGCAGGAGATCGCGGCCCAGCTCGGTGTCAGCAGGCAGGCGGTACACAAGAAGTACGGGAGGCAGTGATGTTCGAACGCTTCACGAAGGGCGCGCGCGCCGTGGTGACGGGCGCCGTCACCGAGGCCGAACGCACGGCGTCGCCACGGATCACCGACGAGCACATGCTGCTCGCGCTGCTCGACTCGCAGGGGACGCGATCGGCGTTCGCCTTCGCCTCGCTCGGCATCCTGGACCGGCGCGCCTCGGTGGAGGCGGGGCTGGCCGACGCGCGCCGGCGGGGCGGCATGACGCAGGCCGACACCGCCGCACTCGCCGAGATCGGGATCGACGTCGAGCGGATCGTCTCGAAGGTCGAACAGACGCACGGCGAGGGCGCGATGGGGGCGGGCGGGACGGCGAAGCGGGGCTGGACGTCGCACAGGAAGTTCACGCCCGCCGCGAAGAAGACGCTGGAGCAGTCGCTGCGGGTCGCGCTGGGCCGGGGCGACAAGGAAATCAGCGACGGCCACATCCTGCTGGCGCTGACGGCCCGGCCGGGCGTGGTCTCCGACGTGCTCGCGGACCACGGGGGGACGTACGGGGCGGTGGAGCGCGCCCTGTTCGGAGAACCCGGCTAGCCGGTTCCGGGATGCGCCTCAGCGCCAGTCGCCGATCACCCAGGCCAGCAGCCGGGGCCGGGGCTCCCAGTCGCAGCCCACGATCACGGAGGTGTCGACCACCTTGGTGGTGACGACCTGACTGGCCGTCCACGTGAACCCGTCGTACAGCTCGCCGGGCTCCGCGATCCGGTCCGGGCCCTCGGCCACGTTCGCCGGCGGTTCGGGGATGTCACAGCCGACGTACGGCAGCGGCTGGCCGAGAAACCAGCCGCCGACGAAGACGGAGTACAGCACTGCGGTGGCGCCGAGACGGCGCGGGGTTATCCAGGTGGGCACCGAAGGAGTCTTCCACGCACGGGAGTTGGGCGCCGGGCACATACCGGATCGAATTGAACCGTCTCCCCGCCGATTCCGTAGCAACGGTCAACGGACTCCGCGGGGCAGTCGGCCGGACATGCTTCTCGTCATGACTCGCGGGGTGCGGCAGATCAGAGCATTCGCGATCGATCGGAGCACCACGCGATGGCCCCTCAGGACTCTCAGTCACTCGATGACGCCAGGGACAAGGCCCAGAACGAACTGTTCGCGACATACGCGAGGATAGAAGCCGCCGCGCAAGCCGGGATCAGGCAGCCCACAGCGGAGCAGTGGAGCGCCATCACGAACCCGTCCTCCACCACTCGGCAAGCCGGCGGGCAGCAGCGGACGGCGAACACGGCCCTCACCTTCCTGCCTCCGACGACCCCCGCGGACTACGCGCGGAGTTCGGCCACCCGCCCCAGCGGCGGACAGGCGTCCGGCCAGTCGAACGCGAAGAATCCCGGTCCCGGCCAGTAGGCGGTCCGCCAGAGGCCCGGCGCACGCCTCACCGCGTCAACGGCCGGGCGTGCGGGGCTCGCCGGTTCCCCCGAGGCCGGCGAGCCCCGCACACATCGTGACGGCTCAGCGCCGCGCCACACCCTCCGCCCGGGCCGCCTCGGCGACCGCCGCCGTGACCGCCGGGGCCACCCGCTCGTCGAACGGGGACGGGATCACGTAGTCGGCCGACACCTCGTCACCGACCACGTCCGCCAGCGCGTTCGCCGCCGCGATCTTCATGCCCTCCGTGATGCGGGAGGCCCGCACCTGAAGCGCGCCCGCGAAGATCCCCGGGAACGCCAGCACGTTGTTGATCTGGTTCGGGTAGTCGCTGCGCCCCGTCGCCACCACCGACGCGTACTGGTGCGCGATGTCCGGGTGGACCTCCGGGTTCGGGTTGGCCATGGCGAAGACGAACGCCTCCGGTGCCATCGAGGCGATCGCCGGCTCCGGGACCGTACCGCCGGAGACGCCGATGAAGACGTCCGCGCCGGCGAGCGCGGCCTCCAGCGAGCCGGAGAGGCCCGCGCGGTTGGTGATCTCCGCCAGTTCGCGCTTGACGTCCGTCAGGTCGTCGCGGTCGGGGCTGACGATGCCCTTGCGGTCCGCGACCGACACATCGCCGATCCCGGCCGCCAGCAGGAACTTCGCGATGGCGACCCCCGCCGCCCCCGCCCCGGAGATGACGGCGCGCAGATCGCCGAGCGTGCGCCCGGTGAGCCGCGCGGCGTTGCGCAGGGCGGCGAGCGTCACGACGGCCGTGCCGTGCTGGTCGTCGTGGAAGACGGGGATGTCGAGCCGTTCCTGGAGCCTGCGCTCGATCTCGAAGCAGCGGGGCGCCGAGATGTCCTCCAGATTGACCCCGCCGAAGGACGGCGCGAGCCGCACGACGGTGTCGATGATCTCGTCGGTGTCGGTCGTGGCGAGCGCCAGCGGCACCGCGTCGACGCCGCCGAACTGCTTGAACAGGATCGCCTTGCCCTCCATCACGGGGAGCGAGGCCTCCGGTCCGATGTCGCCGAGGCCGAGGACCGCGGTCCCGTCCGTCACGACGGCGACGACCTGCGACTTCCAGGTGTAGTCGTGGACCAGTTCCGGGTTCTCGGCGATCGCCGTGCACACCTTGGCGACACCGGGTGTGTAGGCGAGGGACAGGTCGTCCTTGTCCCGGACGGGCACGGTGGCCTGGATGGCCATCTTCCCGCCGCGATGCAGCGCGAACGCCGGATCGAAGGGCTCGTCGGTGTCGCTCTCGATGTCGCTCTCGCTGCGAGGATTCACGATCTCCGCTGCCATGTTCTTGACCCCTTAGGTCTCTTCATCGGTTGAGGGTGTCCACTCCTGGGTTACGGAGGGGTGGGCGGGCACCGCGTACGTGTCCTGTTATCGGCGGTTGGAGCGCCGAACAGGAGGAGGTACGTACGCGCCGGGCGCGCCGCACACGCGCCCTGAGCCCCGGATGAGGGGTGTAGCTGTCCTTCATACCGGACGGGCCTCGTCGGCGTGACGTCCACGACTCCATCTACAAGCGGTGACATGACTCATAGCGGAGTTTCAGGACACTTCCGCGGCACGACACGAAACCACTCGCGAAGGCGGGACGGACCGAAGATCGTCCGGCGGGATGAAGGTTCACCGGCAGATGGTCCGGTTGTGGTGTGCCGGCCGGCCGGGACGCGGGGGTCACCCGTTATCCGATTTTGACATGACGAGCCCACTGATCGGACCAGTCCGAATGGCAAGATGCCCTAATCAATCGCACACGGTCGCGACACTCGATGGCGCGTGCCCACCGCGTGGTAATTCCCTCGTCCGCCGGAGGATCCAAATCATGACCGCCAGCTTCACCAGTCGTACCACCGCCGGGAAGTCCCGGATCGCCGCGGTCGGCGCGATCGCGGTCGCCGGCGCGCTGCTGCTGACCGCCTGCGGCGACCAGACCGACAGCGGGAAGAAGGACTCCCCCGCGAGCACCAAGAGCGCGCCCCTGGCCGACCAGCTGCCGAAGGCGATCGCGGACAAGGGCGTCATCAAGGTGGGCTCCGACATCGCGTACCCGCCGGTCGAGTTCAAGGACGACGCCGGCAAGACCGTCGGTATCGACCCCGACATCGCCGCCGCGCTCGGCAAGCAGCTCGGTGTGACGTTCGAGTTCGAGAACGGCACCTTCGACACGCTGCTCACGGGTCTGCGCTCCAAGCGCTACGACATAGCCATGTCGGCCATGACCGACACCAAGGACCGTCAGGAGGGTGTGGACTCCGAGACGGGCAAGAAGGTCGGCGAGGGTGTCGACTTCGTCGACTACTTCACCGCCGGTGTCTCGATCTACACCAAGAAGGGCGACGACAAGGGCATCGCCGCCTGGTCGGACCTGTGCGGCAAGAAGATCGTCGTCCAGCGCGGCACCGTCTCGCACGACCTGGCCAAGGCCGAGTCGACGAAGTGTACGGACGGCGGCAAGAAGGCCATCGGCGTCCAGGCGTTCGACAACGACCAGCAGGCCCAGACGCGGCTGCGCGCCGGTGGCGCCGACGCCGGTTCGTCGGACTTCCCGGTCGCGGCGTACGCGGTGAAGACCTCGGGCGGCGGCAACGACTTCCAGCTCGTCGGCGAGCAGATCGAGGCCGCCCCGTACGGCATCGCGGTCGCCAAGGGCAACGACGAGCTGAGCAAGGCGCTCCAGGCCGCGCTCGACGCGATCATCAAGAACGGCGAGTACGACAAGATCATCGCGAAGTGGGGCGTCGACGCCGGCGCGGTCAAGGAAGCCACGATCAACGCCGGCACCTGATCCGCGCCCGCCTCCGAAAGGCAGCACCCGTGTCTGTTGACATAACGAAGTCGGACGGCCCCTCCGACGCGCCACCACCGGGACGCGCGGGGTCGGCCGGACCCGCCGGACCGGAGGCCATCAAGGCCATCCCGGTCCGGCACTACGGGCGGTACGTGAGCGCGGTCGTCGCCCTCGCGCTGCTCGGGACGATCATCTACGCGTTCTCCCAGGGAAAGATCAACTGGGGCGCCGTACCTGACTACTTCTTCGACGACCGCATCCTCACGGGCGTCGGCCAGACGATGCTCCTCACGGTCCTGTCGATGGCCATCGGCGTGGTCGGCGGCATCGTCCTGGCGGTCATGCGGCTGTCGAAGAACCCGGTGATGTCGTCCATCGCCTGGTCGTACATCTGGTTCTTCCGCGGTACGCCGGTCCTCGTGCAGCTCATGGTCTGGTTCAACCTGGGCCTGGTCTTCGAGTACATCAACCTCGGTCCGATCTACAAGGACTACTGGGCCAGTTTCATGACGCCGTTCCTGACGGCGCTGCTCGGCCTCGGCCTCAACGAGGCCGCGTACATGGCGGAGATCTGCCGCGCCGGTCTGCTCTCGGTGGACGAGGGTCAGACGGAGGCGTCGCACGCGCTGGGCATGAGCCATGCCAAGACGCTGCGCCGCGTCGTGATCCCGCAGGCGATGCGGGTGATCGTGCCGCCGACCGGCAACGAAGTCATCAACATGCTGAAGACGACGTCGCTGGTGGCGACCGTGCAGTTCTACGAGTTGCTGAGATACGCGCAGGACATCGGGCAGACGTCCGGCGCCCCGGTCGAGATGCTGTTCCTCGCCGCCGCCTGGTATCTGCTCATGACCTCGGTGCTGAGCGTCGGCCAGTACTACCTGGAGCGGCACTACGCGCGCGGCTCGCTGCGCACCCTGCCGCAGACGCCGCTGCAGCGCGTCAGGGCCAATCTGTTCTCACTGGGCCGCCCGAAGGGAGGCGCCGCATGACCGCCACCGCGAAGACGACGCACGGCAGTGGCGCGATGGTGAAGGCCGAGGCCGTACACAAGTCGTTCGGCGCCGCGCACGTGCTCAAGGGCATCGACCTGGAGGTCGCGCCCCGTGAGGTCTTCTGCCTGATCGGGCCCTCCGGCTCGGGCAAGTCGACCTTCCTGCGCTGCATCAACCATCTGGAGCAGGTCAGCGCCGGGCGGCTGTACGTCGACGGCGAGCTGGTCGGCTATCGCCAGAAGGGCGACAAGCTGTACGAGCTGCGCGACTCCGAAGTCGCCCTGAAGCGCCGGGACATCGGCATGGTCTTCCAGCGCTTCAACCTCTTCCCGCACATGACGGCCATCGAGAACATCATGGAGGCACCTATGCAGGTGCGCCGTGAGCCGAAGGCCGTCGCCCGTGCGCGGGCCGAGAAGCTGCTGGACCGGGTGGGGCTCGCCGACAAGGCGAACGGCTATCCGTCCCAGCTCTCCGGCGGCCAGCAGCAGCGGGTCGCGATCGCCCGCGCGCTGGCGATGGAGCCGAAGCTGATGCTCTTCGACGAGCCGACGTCGGCGCTCGACCCGGAGCTGGTGGGCGACGTCCTGGACGTGATGCGTGATCTCGCCGAGTCCGGCATGACGATGATCGTCGTGACGCACGAGATGGGCTTCGCCCGCGAGGTCGGTGACGCGCTGGTGTTCATGGACGACGGGGTGGTCGTGGAGTCGGGCCATCCGCGCGACGTCCTGACCAATCCGCAGCACGAGCGGACGAAGTCGTTCCTGTCGAAGGTGCTGTAGACGCCACGAGGGAGGGTGTGACGGACCGGTTGGTCCGTCACACCCTCCCTCGCTCACTTCAGGGCGAGCATCAGCGAGTCCGACGGCGAGGACCAGACCGCGCGCGCCTCGCCGAAGCCGGCGCCGATGAGCGTCGTCGCGTGCCACTCGGCGGAGGGGGTGTCCCCGTCGGCGTGCTCGCCGTAGATCGCGAACCGCTCGGCGGTCGGGCCCGCGAGCACCGGGTCCTTGGCGGCCAGGTCCCACCAGTCGGCCCAGTCGAGGGCGCCCTCGGCCTTGGCGCGGTCCATCTCCCGGTGCCGGTGGACGCGTTCGGCCTCGTTGATACGCGGCGTGGCCGGGTCCGTCATGTGGTCGGCGTTCATGAAGACGCCGCCGGGCCTGACGAGGCCGGCGAGCTGCCCGTACAGCACGGCCAGCGGTCCGCTGTGCAGCCAGTGCAGGGCGGTGGCGGTGAGGACGGCGTCGTACGAGTCGTACGGCAGCTTCGCCGTCCAGTCCGGGTCCTTGAGGTCGGCCCGCACCAGCGTCAGCCGGCTGTCCCCGGCGAAGTAGCCGCCCGCGATGGCGAGCAGCGCGGGGTCGAGGTCGACGCCGGTGCTGGTCGCGCCCGGGAACCGCTGGAACAGCCGGTCGGTGATGCTGCCCGTGCCGCACGCGAGGTCCAGCACCCGGGGTTCGCGTCCCACCAGGGCCTCGACCATGTCGAGCATCACCCGGAAGCGCTCCTCGCGGTCGGGCATGTACCACTCCTGCTGGCGGTCCCAGCTGTCCTGCCAGGCCCGCCAGTCGGCCCGCCGCCCCGCGTCCACAGCAGTCACCGTCTCCGCTTCCATGCCCGCGCCCGTGCCCGTGTCCACCATCGGAAACCTCCGCACCGTAATACCCTGTAGGCAAGACCAGCTATTACGCCGACCATAGACCGCTGCCGTAAGGACTACAAGTGGAACTGGCCTCTTACTCGGACTACGCCGTACGCCTGGTCAACACCGAGGAGCCGGCCCGCGGTACGGACACCCTGACCTCGGTCGAAGCCGTCCGGGCGCTCTTCGGTGAGTCCACGCAGGCGTCACGCCGGGCCACCGACGCGGACGTCACCCGCTTCCGTTCCGTACGCGGGCGGCTACGGGCGATCTTCGCGGCGGCCGACGGGGACGAGGCGACGCACGCCGTCGACCTGCTGAACTCGCTGCTGCTGGAGTTCCCGGTCAGCCCGCAGATCTCGGGCCACGACTTCCTCGACGACGAGGGGCACCCGCGCTGGCACATGCACCTGGCGGAGCACTCGTCGAACGCGACGGCGGGCTTCGCCGCGATCGCCGCGATGGGCCTGGCGTTCCATCTGACGGAGTACGGGGTGGACCGGCTCGGCCTGTGCCAGGCGGCGCCGTGCCGTAACGCCTACCTCGACACCTCGACCAACCGCTCCCGCCGCTACTGCTCGGACCGCTGCGCGACCCGCGCCAACGTGGCCGCCTACCGGGCCCGCAAACGCCTGGAGACGGAACGGTCCGACAGCACGGGCCGCAGCGCGGAGAAGGCCCACGCGACCGCCCCGGCCACGGACCGCTGATCCCC
>NZ_MDCR01000365.1 GCF_001723055.1 Streptomyces niveus | reverse complement strand
CACTCATCCGGCCTGATCCAACCGACAGGCCCTAGCCCTTGGCGCGGGAGGCCAGGAATTCCTCGAACGTGAGGAGCCCGTCGTTGTTGGAGTCGTGGGCGTTGATCACGGCCTGGGCCACGGTCTCCGTCACATGGAAGTCGCCGAGCTGCGCCATCGCGCTCTTGTACTCCGCAGCCGTGATCAGCCCGTCGCTGTTCGCGTCGAAACGGTCGAACGCCTTGCGCGCCTCTTCGTTGTCCGCCACTGCTTCCGCCCCTTCTTGTGCCCTACTGACAGGAGTCAGATTATCGGCACGCCGTGACCGTCCCGGCGGGGGCCCGGCTGTCAGGGGTGGCGGTCGGAGACCCGCATCTCGAACCAGGTGGTCTTGCCGCGCGGCAGCAGATCCACGCCCCATCGGTCCGAGAGCTTGTCCACCAGGAACAGCCCCCGCCCGCTGATGTCCAGGTCGCGCACCGGCAGCAGGCACGGCAGGCCGCGGGAGGGGTCCCTGATCTCGACGCGGATCCAGCCCCGGCGGCGCAGCATCCGCAGCCCGAACACCCGGGCGCCGGTGTGCCGTACGGCGTTGCCGACGAGTTCGGAGACGAGCAGCACCGCGTGCTCGGCCATCTGCGGGGGCAGCGCCCACTGCCGCAGCACGACGATGTGGGTGAGTCGGCGCGCCGCGAGGGCGGACTCGGGGCGGGACGCCAGCCGGACCTCCCCCTCCGTCGGATTGCCGAACAGTTCGAGCACCGCGCGCGCCTGTTCGTCCTCAACGGCCGGAGTCAATCGCGTAACGGTCGCGTCGCCGCCATGCCGCGGTTGTTCCACACCCTCAAGGCCCGCCATGTGTCCATCATGGCTGCCCAGACGGGCTCTCGGGGGCGTTCCGGGGGAATCGGCACCCCCCAACGGTCCAGCCCCTTGGGTGGGTTTGGCATATGACCATGGCAGGAAGCTGCCCCTCTTACCCACTCTGATCTGCGATAACACGTCACACACGGGTGATCACCAGTTGTGATCGACAGCTCCGCCTTAAGGCTGGCTTAAGGCGGAGCTGAACCGGGCACGAGGTTGACGCACGCGCGTCCGTTGTCCAACCGGGGTGCGCTCAGCGGAACTTGGCCTTGCCCGGCCCGTCCTCGACGAAGCTGCGCATGCCGCGCTCACGGTCCTCGGTGGCGAACAGACCCGCGAACCAGTTGCGTTCGATCGCGAGTCCCGTCTCCAGATCGGTCTCCAGACCCGCGTCCACGGTCTCCTTGGCCGCCCGCAGCGCGAGCGCGGGCCCCTGGGCGAGCCTGCCGGCCCACGCGTGCGCCTGCTCGTACACCTCTTCCGCCGGTACGACACGGTCGACGAGCCCCATCGCGAGCGCCTCGGGTGCCTTCACCTGACGGCCGGTGAAGATGAGGTCCTTGGCCTTGGAAGGGCCGATCAGCCGGGCGAGGCGCTGGGTGCCGCCCGCGCCGGGGATCAGGCCGAGCAGGATCTCGGGCTGGCCGAGCTTCGCGTTGTCGGCGGCGATCCGGAAGTCGGCGCACAGCGCCAACTCGCAGCCCCCGCCCAGCGCGTAGCCGGTGACGGCGGCGACCACGGGCTTGGGGATGCGCGCCACGGCGGTGAACGACTCCTGGAGTTCCCGGGAGCGTACGACCATCGCCGCGTGGTCCATGTCGCGCATCTCCTTGATGTCCGCGCCGGCGGCGAACACCTTCTCGCCGCCGTAGAGGATCACGGCCCGGACGTCGTCGCGGCGGCCGGCCTCCGCGGCGAGTTCACGGAGCCGGTCCTGGATCGCGATGTTCAGCGCGTTCATGGGCGGACGGTCGAGCCGGATGGTGCCGACGCCGCCCGAGACTTCGAGATTCACAGATGACATAGGAGGCAGATTAGGTCCTGCCACGCGGAAGGGCCCGGCGCACCCCGTCGGGGTGCGCCGGGCCCTCAGATCCCCCGGTGGACTACTTCGTCCACTCGGCCCAGGACATGTTCCAGCCGTTGAGGCCGTTGTCCGGGGCGATGTCCTTGTCGTCGGAGTTCTTCACGATCACCACGTCGCCGATGATCGACTGGTCGTAGAACCACGCGGACGGCATGTTCTTGTCGTAGCCGCCCCGGACGTCGCGCAGTCCGACGCACCCGTGGCTGACGTTGGCGGAGCCGAACGTCCCGGCGGACGCCCAGTAGTTGCCGTGGATGAAGGTGCCCGACGTGGACAGCCGCATCGCGTGCGGCACGTCCTTGATGTCGTACTCACCGCCGAAGCCCACCGTGGCGCCGTTCATCCGCGTCACCTTGTGCTTCTCGCTGATCACCATCTGGCCGTTGTACGTCGTGGTCGACGGCGCGCCGGCGGTGATGTTGATCTTCTTGATCTCCTTGCCGTCCTTGACGACCTTCATCGTCTTGGCCTTGGCGTCGACCGTGGAGACCATGGAGCGGCCGATGGTGAACTTGACCGTCTTGGACTGCTCGCCGTACACCCCGGGCCGTCCCTCGACGCCGTCGAGGTTGAGCTCCACGGTCACCTTGGTGCCCGCGGCCCAGTACTTCTCGGGCCGGAAGTCGAGCCGGTCGTTGCCGAACCAGTGGGGCTCGACGGGGACCGCGGGATCGGCGGTCACCTTGATGGCCTTCTCCACGGCCTCGGGATCGGTGATCCCCCGGGTGAAGTTGAGCGAGACCGGCATGCCGACGCCGACCGTCGAGCCGTCCTCAGGCGTGTAGTGGCCGATGAAGGTGTTCTTCGGTACGAGGGTGGTGAAGGTGGTGTCCTTCGCCGACACCCGGCCCTCGGAGTCCTTGGCTATCGCGTGGACCGTGTACTTGGTGGCGCCGGCCAGATGCCGGGCCGGCTCCCAGGCCGTACCGTCGGCGGCTATCTTGCCGTCGACCGCGTTGCCCTTGCTGTCCTCGACGGTGACGGTCGTCAACTTGCCCTTGCTCGCGCCTATCTTGAGCGCGCCGCTCGTCGCGACGGACTTCGCACCGTCCTTGGGCGCGATCGTCACGACGGCCTGCGAGGCGGCGTTCTCGACCTTGCCGCCGCCCTCGCCGCCCTTGCCGTCACCGCCCGCGTCCGCGTCGCCGCCCCCGCCGCACGCCGTCACGAACAGCAACAGGCTTCCCAGCGCGAACGCCGTCAGCCCTCTGCCCCGTCCACGGCCGACTTTCGCCGATGCCCCCGATACCGGCTGCCCGTTCAATGGTCGTCTCCCCTCGCACGGCCGGGTCCCACCACGGCCTCGGAGCCGGGTGCGAACAACGCACGACCGGGCTCCACACCCCCGCGCGCTTCGTTCGCGCGCACGGCGCTAGACAATCACACCGCGGGCCGTCCCGGACTCCCCGGGATTGTCACCGTTCCGTTCCAACGTCCTGTGGAATCAGGGACGGTCACGCAGGTGGGAGGGGTGCGAGGGAATCGCCACGGCTGCCCGCCGTCAGCCGGCGACCGCGGAACCCGCCTTCCACTTCCGCCAGTCGAGGTTCCAGCCGCCCAGTCCGTTGTCCGGATCGACCGTCCTGTCCGCCGAGTTGACCACCTCCACCACATCGCCGACGAGCGTCCTGTCGAAGAACCAGCCCGCCGGGGTGTCCGCGCTGCCGCCCTTCACGTCCCGCAGACCGACGCACCCGTGGCTGACGTTGGTCGATCCGAAGGTGTCCGGCGGGGCCCAGTAGTTGCCGTGCAGGAAGGTGCCCGACGTGGTCAGGCGCAGCGCGTGCGGCACGTCCTTGATGTCGTACTCACCGCCGAAGCCGACCGTGGCGCCGTTCATCCGCGTCACGTCGTACAGCTCGGTGACGACCATCTTCCCGTTGTACGTCGTGGTCTTGGGCGCCCCGGCGGTGATCGGCACCGTCGAGACCAGCGCGCCGTCGCGCCGTACCTCCATGGTGTGTTTCCCGGCGTCGACCAGGGACACCTGGGAGCGGCCGACCCTGAAGCCGACCTTCTTCTCCTGGATACCGAAGACCCCCGGCGCCGCCTGCACGTCCCGCAGCCGCAGATCGACGGTGACCTCGGTGCCCGGCTTCCAGTACTCACGGGGCCGGAAGTCCAGCCGCTGCCCGCCGAACCAGTGGCCGACGATCTCGACCGGCGGGTCGGAGGTGACGCGGATGGCTCGCTGGACGGCGGCGCGGTTCGCGATCTTCCGGTTGAAGTCGAAGGAGACGATCATGCCGGTGCCGACGGTCGAGCGGTTCTCGGGCTTGAAGTAGCCGATGAAGCGGTGCTTCGGCACGGCGGTGGTGAAGGTCGAGTGGCGGGCCGAGCGGCGGCCCGCGCCGTCCACGGCAATCACGTCGACGCTGTACTTCGCGGCGAGCACGACGTTCGCGCCCGCCTCCGGCGTCCACACCAGACCGTCGTCGGAGATCCGGCCCGGCAGCTCCTTGCGCTGCGCGTTCTCGACCTGCGCGACATCGACCCGCTCCAGCCGGCCGTCCGGGACCCTCACCTCGATCCGGTCGCCGCGCTTGATGTCCTTGGCCCCGTCCTCGGGGCTGATCCGGATCGTGTCCCCAGGCGCCCGGGACTTGCTTTCGGTGAAGGTCTCGCCGACGGTGCATCCCGTCAGTCCGGCCAGCCCCGCGATCAGTCCTGCCCATGTCAGGGCGGCGGCCACGCCGGTCCCTGTCCGCTTCAGTACGTGTCTCACGACCCGCCCAACGACTACCCCCCTCGCAGGGAAACGTGAGTGCGGGCCTTCCGGCGGGCAGAACTGCTGGGAGGACCACGCGGGGGCAGCCGGGGCCGGGACGCCCCGGCTGCC
>NZ_MDCR01000364.1:347-25196 GCF_001723055.1 Streptomyces niveus | reverse complement strand
CGCCGCCGAACAACCTTTGTGGGAATGCCCCGCACCTTTTGGTGCGGGGCATTTCTGCGTTCAGGGCATACCAGGGCCGTACCCCACGGCGTCCGCCGGCGGTTCGTCCGGGTAGGGTCAGGGGGCATCGTTGGTACATCCCCGCACAGGAGGCCCCCGGGTGGAGGTTCAGGAGACCCGCGTCCAGACGGATCGGGTGTTCACCATCCCCAACATCCTGAGCATGGCTCGGCTCCTGGGTGTACCGCTGTTCCTGTGGCTCATCCTCCGTCCGGAGTTCGGTGGGCCGAACAGTGACGGCTGGGCATTGCTCGTCCTGATGCTCAGCGGGGTGACCGACTATCTCGACGGCTACCTCGCCCGACGCTGGAATCAGATCAGCAACCTGGGGCGGCTCCTGGACCCCGCCGCCGACCGGCTCTACATCCTTTCGACCCTGGTCGGCCTCACCTGGCGCGAGATCTTGCCCCTGTGGCTCACCGCGGCGCTCCTGGCCCGTGAGCTGATGCTGCTGGTGATGGTGGGAATCCTCCGCAGGCACGGCTATCCGCCTCCCCAGGTGAACTTCCTGGGAAAGGCGGCTACCTTCAACTTGATGTATGCCTTCCCGCTGCTGTTGCTCAGTGACGGGAACGGATGGCTTGCATCACTCGCCGAAGTTTTCGGATGGGCGTTCGCTGGATGGGGTACAACTCTCTATTGGTGGGCAGGGATCCTCTACGTGGTCCAGGTCCGCCGGCTCGTCAGAGCGGACAGAGTGGCCGATTGAGCTCGTCGATGTGGTGCCGTGCAGAGTCGCCGGCCCGCACCTGATGCCTGTCATACGGCCTGTCCAGATGGGTGACGTCGGCGAGACCGTCTCTTCAAGGAGGACGCTTCCGACATGAAGGCCGTCGTGATGGCTGGCGGCGAAGGCACTCGCCTTCGTCCCATGACCTCAAGCATGCCCAAGCCGTTGCTGCCGGTGGCGAATCGGCCAATCATGGAGCATGTGCTGCGTTTGCTCAAGCGGCACGGGCTCAGTGAAACCGTCGTCACCGTTCAGTTCCTCGCCTCTCTCGTGAAGAACTATTTCGGCGATGGCGAAGAGCTTGGAATGGAGCTCACCTATGCGAATGAGGAGAAGCCGCTCGGCACTGCGGGGAGTGTGAAGAACGCCGAAGAGGCGCTCAAGGACGATGCTTTTCTCGTCATTTCCGGTGACGCACTCACCGACTTCGACCTCACGGACCTCATCGCCTTCCACAAGGAGAAGGGCGCACTGGTCACGGTCTGTCTGACCCGGGTTCCGAATCCCCTGGAGTTCGGCATCACGATCGTGGACGAAGAGGGAAAGGTGGAGCGCTTCCTGGAGAAGCCCACCTGGGGGCAGGTGTTCTCGGACACCGTCAACACGGGCATCTATGTGATGGAGCCCGAGGTCTTCGACTATGTCGAGGCCGACACCTCGGTCGACTGGTCCGGTGATGTCTTCCCTCAGCTCATGAAGGAGGGCAAGCCGATCTACGGCTATATCGCCGAGGGCTACTGGGAAGACGTCGGGACGCACGAGAGCTATGTGAAGGCCCAGGCGGATGTCCTGGAGGGGAAGGTCGACGTCGATCTCGACGGCTTCGAGATCTCGCCCGGCGTGTGGGTCGCCGAGGGCGCCGAGGTCCACCCCGACGCCGTTCTGCGCGGTCCGCTCTACATCGGCGACTACGCCAAGGTCGAGGCCGACGCCGAGATCCGCGAGCACACCGTCATCGGGTCCAACGTCGTCGTCAAGACCGGGGCGTTTCTCCATCGCGCCGTCGTGCACGACAACGTGTACATCGGACAGCACAGCAATCTGCGTGGCTGTGTGATCGGCAAGAACACCGACATCATGCGTGCCGCCCGGATCGAGGACGGCGCGGTCATCGGTGACGAGTGCCTGGTCGGCGAGGAATCGATCATCCAGGGCAATGTCCGGGTGTATCCGTTCAAGACCATCGAGGCCGGCGCGTTCGTCAACACCTCGGTGATCTGGGAGTCCAGAGGCCAGGCGCATCTCTTCGGCGCGCGCGGGGTCTCCGGGATCCTCAACGTCGAGATCACGCCCGAACTGGCCGTGCGGCTGGCGGGCGCGTACGCCACGACGCTCAAGAAGGGCTCCACCGTCACCACGGCGCGTGACCACTCGCGTGGTGCGCGCGCGCTCAAGCGGGCGGTGATTTCCGCGCTCCAGGCCAGTGCCATCGACGTACGGGACCTGGAGAACGTGCCGCTGCCCGTCGCCCGGCAGCAGACAGGGCGGGGCAGCGCCGGCGGCATCATGATCCGGACGACGCCCGGTGTGCCGGACTCCGTCGACATCATGTTCTTCGACGAACGGGGCGCCGACCTCTCGCAGGGCGGTCAACGCAAGCTGGACCGGGTGTACGCCAGGCAGGAGTACCGCAGGGCGTTCCCGGGCGAGATCGGGGACCTGCACTTCCCGGCGAGCGTCTTCGACTCGTACACCGGCTCACTGCTCCGGAACGTCGACACGTCGGGAATCTCCGAGGCCGGGCTCAAGGTCGTCGTGGACGCGTCCAACGGCAGCGCCGGGCTTGTTCTGCCCAGCCTGCTCGGACGGCTCGGAGTGGACGCGCTGACCATCAACCCCGGTCTCGACGAGGCGCGGCCCACCGAGACCGTCGAGTCACGCAGGTCCGGTCTGGTCAGGCTGGGCGAGATCGTGGCATCGGCGCGGGCCTCGTTCGGGGTGCGGTTCGACCCCGTGGGTGAGCGGCTGTCGCTTGTGGACGAGCGCGGCCGGATCATCGAGGACGACCGTGCCCTGCTGGTGCTGCTCGACCTGGTCGCCGCCGAGCGGCGCAGCGGGCGGGTGGCCCTGCCCGTGACGACGACCAGGATCGCCGAGCAGGTGGCCGCGTACCACGGGACGCAGGTGGAGTGGACGACGACGTCGCCGGACGACCTCACGCGGGTCGGCCGGGAGGATTCCACGATCTTCGGCGGCGACGGCCGGGGCGCGTTCATCGTGCCCGAGTTCAGCAGTCTGCTCGACGGTACGGCGGCCTTCGTACGACTGCTGGGTCTGGTCGCCCGTACGCAGCTCACGCTCAGCCAGATCGACGCCCGTATTCCGCGCGCCCATGTGCTGCGCAGGGATCTGGCGACCCCCTGGGCCGTCAAGGGGCTCGTGATGCGACGGGTCGTGGAGGCGGCCGGCGACCGGGACGTGGACACGACCGACGGCGTTCGCGTCGTGGAGGCCGACGGGCGGTGGGTGATGGTGCTTCCGGCACCCGCCGAGGCCGTCACCCATCTGTGGGCCGAGGGACCGGACGACGCCTCCGCACAGGCGCTGCTGGACGAGTGGGCCGCGGTTGTGGACAGCGCAGGTCAGTGACCTGATGACGGTGTGCCGGAGGCGGGCGGCCGACGCCCTCCGGCACACCGATGGGGCCATTCGGCGGTAGCGCCCGCGCCGTGCGACGATGTGCGGCATGCCGCAGCAGCCCCCCGTTCGGAGCACACCTTCGCCACCCCGGCGTCCCGACGCGTCCATGTCGCTGCTGAACAACGTGATGGACCACAGCCTGGACGACGGCTACGCGGAGGCGGCGGCCCGCAGGGACGCCGAGGACGGCGGAATGCCCCGCACGCTCCGCGCCAAGCTCGGCCTCGCGGCGGGGCTCGTACTGGCCGCGCTGGTCGTCACCGTCGGCGCGGCGGAGGCGCGGATCGACGCGCCGGTCGTCGCCAAGGAACGCGAAGAGCTCATCGACCGGATCGACGCCGAGACGTCGTCCGCCGACACCCTCGAACGCACGGTGGACAAGCTCCGTGACGAGGTGAGCGCCCAGCAGCGCGAGGCGCTTCGTGACCACGGCGGCGAGCAGGGGGCGCTCGTCGCTCTCCTGGCCGGCGCCACCGAGGTCGAGGGGCCGGGCATCAAACTCGTCGTCGACGACGCCAAGTCCGCCGACGAGAGCGCCGGCGGGCCGCGTGAGAGCACCAACTTCTCGGACACGGGGCGGGTCAGGGACCGGGACATGCAGCAGATCGTCAACGGTCTGTGGGAGTCGGGTGCCGAGGCGGTGTCCATCAACGGCCAGCGGCTGACGGCCCTTTCGGCGATCAGGGCCGCCGGTGAGGCCATACTGGTCGACAACAAGCCGCTGGTGCCGCCGTACACGGTGCTGGCCGTGGGGGACGGGAAGAACCTGAGCACCGCTTTCCAGGACAGTGCCGACGGGCAGTACCTGCACTCGTTGCAGGAGAACTTCGGTGTCCGCACGAGCATTTCCGATCAGGAGACGGTGCGTCTTCCGGCGGCGCCGAGCCTGATCGTACGTACAGCAGAGCCGAAGGCCGCCGACCCGGGGAAGGGCGACGGAGGGGCCACGGCAGACACAGAGAAGGGCACATCGTGATCGCGGTACTTGGCCTCGTCGTGGGAGTCGTGGTCGGACTGTTGGTTCGACCCGAAGTGCCGGCGGTGGTCGAGCCGTATCTGCCGATCGCCGTCGTCGCCGCTCTGGACGCGGTCTTCGGGGGGCTGCGGGCCATGCTCGACGGGATCTTCGTCGACAAGGTGTTCGTGGTGTCGTTCCTGTCCAACGTGGTGGTGGCCGCGCTCATCGTCTTCCTCGGTGACAAGCTCGGGGTCGGCGCGCAGCTGTCCACCGGTGTGGTCGTCGTCTTCGGTATCCGGATCTTCTCCAACGCTGCCGCGATCCGCCGGCACGTCTTCCGGGCGTGACGCCGATGAACAGCGAAGAGAACCCGCAGAACCCGCAAACTCCACAGCCTCCGCAGGGCCAGGACGAGCCGCGGCAGATGACGGGACGTCAGCGCCTCGCCGCCGGCCTGTGGCCCCCGCGGGTCACCCGGGCCCAACTCATCGTCGCCGTCCTGCTGTTCGTGCTCGGACTCGGTCTGGCCATCCAGGTCCGGTCGACCAACGACGACAGTGCCCTGCGCGGCGCGCGCCAGGAGGACCTCGTACGGATCCTGGACGAGCTCGACGGCCGCACCGAGCGGCTGGAGGACGAGAAGCAGCGGCTGGACGATCAGCAGACGGAGCTGGAGAACAGCTCGGACCAGGCCGAGGAGGCCCGTAAGCAGACGCGGGAGAAGGAGCAGCAGCTCGGCATCCTGGCCGGTACGGTCGCCGCTCAGGGCCCCGGCATCACGCTGACCGTCCAGGACCCCGGCGACGGCGTCGACTCCGACCTGCTGCTCGACGCGATCCAGGAGCTGCGGGCGGCCGGCGCCGAGGCGATCCAGGTGAACGGGGTCCGGGTGGTCGCCGCGACGTACTTCTCCGGCAGCGGCGGCGACATCTCGGTGGACGGGAAGCGGATCGAGGCGCCGTACCTTTTCAAGGTGATCGGCAAACCGCAGGATCTGGAGCCCGCGCTCAACATCCCCGGAGGTGTGGTGCAGACGCTGGAGAAGGAGCAGGCCACGGCCACGGTGGCGGACGCCGACGAGATCGTCGTCGACGCCTTGCGACCGGCGAAGCGTCCTGATTACGCTCGGTCGTCGCAGTAGTGGGGCCGGGGCGCATGCGGACCGTGGGACCAGGGCAGAAGGTTCCGGGGGGTCGGCGCACATTCCGCATGGTGCGTGGTGGAAACTGTCTGATGGATACGGACGTTGTGATGATGTCCGAGTCGGCAGGTGTGTTCATTCAGGGTTCGTCCTGCCCCACGGGCGGGTCTGTTCAGGTCAAGGGGAATCGCCCGTGAAGTTGTTTGGAAAGTTGTTCGGCAGGAGTGCACGCGAGGACGGCGGTAACGCCCGGCATCGCGCACCACGCCACGGCCAGGAGGAGCAGAGTGGCGAGCGCCCGCTCTTCCGCGACGAGGTCGGCAGTACCGGCGGGGACAATCCGGCCGGTCACGGCGCGTCGTCTGTTGACCCCGCGAGTTCTGGCGGCATAGGTTTCGGTGGACCATCAGCCTCAAGTACGGGTGGAGGGTTTCCCCCCGGTCAGGAGGGTCCGTCCATGGCGGCCTTGCCGGTTTGTACGAGGTGCGGGCACCGCAACACCCAGGACAGCAGGTTCTGCTCCAACTGTGGCGCGCCGCTGAGGGCCGGGACGCCCGCGGAGCGTCCTTCGGAGACGACCTCGACCATCTCCATCTCGGGCCTTGAGGCATACGAGGCGGAAGCGACCGGTCAGACGGCCGCTCCCTCGCTCTCGCCGGAGGCGCAGGCCGCGGTGGACGCGCTGCCGCTCGGCTCGGCGCTGCTGGTCGTCCGTCGCGGGCCCAACTCGGGCAGCCGGTTCCTGCTGGACGGCGACCTGACGACGGCCGGCAGGCACCCGCAGAGCGACATCTTCCTCGACGACGTCACGGTGTCCCGGCGGCACGTCGAGTTCCGCAGGAGCCCGGAAGGTCACTTCACGGTCTCCGATGTCGGCAGTCTCAACGGCACGTACGTCAACCGGGAGCGGATCGACGCCGTCGCCGTGTCGAACGGTGACGAGGTCCAGATCGGCAAGTACCGGCTGGTCTTCTACGCGAGCCAGCGAGGCGTGTGACCCTTCAGGGAAGGTTCATGCTGCGACCACCGACGGGCGGTGCCGGTCACGGCACCGCCCCTACGGGTGACCGGCTGGTCAGCATCGGCATGGTGCTGAACCAGCTCAGGGACGAGTTCCCCGAGGTCACCATCTCCAAGATCCGCTTCCTGGAGGCCGAAGGTCTTGTCGAGCCCCGGCGGACCCCGTCCGGGTACCGGAAATTCAGCCCCGAGGATGTCGAGCGCCTCGCCCAGGTCCTGCGCATGCAGCGGGACCACTATCTGCCCCTGAAGGTCATCAGGGAGCATCTCGACGCCGTCGCGCGGGGTGAGCGGCTCCCTCTGCCCGCACAGGTCTCCCAGGGCCCCCAGCGGGAACTCCTCGGCTCCACGTGGGACGCGGAGCCCGAGCTGCCCACCGCCCCGAGGATCGGCCGCGCGGAGCTGCTGGCGGCCACCGAGGCGGCCGACAGCGAGCTGGCGGAGTGGGAGTCGTACGGTCTCATCGCCCCGATGGCGGAGGGCGGCTACGACTCCGAGACCGTGACCGTGGCGAAACTTGTCGCGGAACTCGGAAGATTTGGTCTGGAACCACGGCATCTGCGCGCCGTGAAAGCCGCCGCCGACCGTGAGGCCGGACTGGTCGAGCAGGTGGTCACGCCCCTGCGCCGGCACCGTAATCCGCAGACCAGGGCCCATGCCGAGGCCGCGACGAAGGAGCTGGCCACGCTCTGCGTACGGCTCCACGCGGCACTGGTGCAGACGGCTCTCGGAGTCCGGCTCACCTGATCTTGGGGGAGTCCGACTACCCAAACCGACCGGGCACGACCTAGGGTTGCTGTGTGAACGAGCTCGACGTCGTGGGTGTCCGGGTGGAAATGCCCTCCAACCAACCGATCGTGCTCCTGCGTGAAGTGGGAGGCGACCGGTACCTTCCCATCTGGATCGGGCCTGGGGAAGCTACCGCTATTGCCTTCGCCCAGCAGGGCATGGCACCGGCCCGACCGCTGACCCATGACCTTTTCAAGGACGTCCTTGAAGCGGTGGGCCAGGAACTGACGCAGGTGCGCATCACCGACCTGCGCGAAGGAGTCTTCTACGCGGAGCTGGTCTTCGCGAGCGGTGTCGAGGTGAGTGCCAGGCCGTCCGACGCCATAGCGCTCGCGCTGCGGACGGGCACGCCCATCTACGGCAGTGACGGGGTGCTGGACGACGCGGGCATCGCCATTCCCGACGAGCAGGAGGACGAGGTGGAGAAGTTCCGCGAGTTCCTCGACCAGATCTCTCCGGAGGATTTCGGGACCAACAGCCAGTGAGCGCCGAACGGTCCCTGACCGTCGTACCGGACTCCGTCCGCGCATTCGAGCAGCCTTTCCCGGCCGCGAGACACGGCAAACCACCCTCAAGGTGATTATCACTCGGCGTGCCTAGCGTGGCGATCGTTGACGCACCCGGAGGGACTGCCTACCGTCGACGGGGCAGGTCAAGGACGGAGGTCGGTGTGAGAAGCAGCGGCGACGGTACGGCGAACGGCCCGTACCCGCTTCACGGCAGGACGTCCGACCCCACGACCGACACGGTCGGCTACCGGGGACCGACCGCGTGCGCGGCGGCGGGCATCACCTACCGCCAGTTGGACTACTGGGCGCGCACCGGGCTGGTCGAGCCGAGTGTGCGCCCCGCGAAGGGCTCCGGCACCCAGCGGCTGTACAGCTTCCGCGATGTCGTCTTCCTCAAGATCGTGAAGCGCTTCCTGGACACGGGTGTCGCCCTCCAGAACATCCGGACGGCCGTTCAGCACCTGAGCGACCGCGGGGCGGACGACCTGGAGCGTATGACGCTCATGAGCGACGGCGCGACGGTGTACGAGTGCTCGTCGCCGGACGAGGTCGTGAACCTCCTCCAGGGCGGTCAGGGCATCTTCGGGATCGCCGTCGGGGTGGTGTGGCGGGACGTCGAGACGGCGCTCTCCCAGCTGCACGGGGAACGCGTCGACACCGGGGAGACCCTGATCGGCCACAACCCCGCCGACGAACTCGCCCGCCGGCGCCGTGACCGGGCCGTCTGAGCCCCGGAACGCGGGGCCCGGGCGATTGTCAGTGGCGTAGGGGAGCATCGGTGGCGTGAGACCCGCGCCGACCGTCCTGCACCTGGACATGGATGCCTTCTTCGCCGCAGCCGAGCAGGCGGCGAAGCCGAGCCTGCGCGGAAAGCCGGTCGTCGTCGGTGGGCTCGGTCCGCGCGGCGTCGTCGCGACCGCGTCGTACGAGGCGAGGCGGTTCGGGATCCACTCGGCCATGCCGATGGCGCAGGCCCGGCGGCTCGCGCCGAACGCCGCGTATCTGGTGCCGCGCTTCGCGCTCTACCGCACGGTGAGCGAGCAGGTGATGGACCTGCTCGGCCGGCTGTCGCCGCTGGTGGAGCCGCTGAGCCTGGACGAGGCGTTCGTCGATCTGGAGGCGGGCGGCTCGGCCGCCGACGAGGCCTCGGCGCGGGCGACGGGGGAGCGGCTGCGGCGGGACATCAGGGCGGTGACCGGCCTGACGGGCTCGGTAGGTCTCGCCGGGTCCAAGATGCTCGCGAAGATCGCCTCCGAGCAGGCCAAACCCGACGGTCTGGTGCTCATCGAGCCGGGCACCGAGCGGGAGCTGCTGGGGCCCATGAGCGTACGGACGCTGCCCGGGGTCGGGCCCGCCACCGGGGAGCATCTGCGGCGGGCCGGGATGACCACGATCGCCGATCTGACGGAGGCGGGGGAGGACGAGCTCGTACGGCTCGTCGGGAAGGCGCACGGCACGTCGCTGTACCGGATGGCGTCCGGGCACGACGACCGGCCGGTGGTGGCCGAGCGCGAGACCAAGTCCGTCTCCGTCGAGGACACCTTCGACGTCGATCTGCACGACCGGGTGCGGGTCAGGACGGAGGTCGAGCGGCTGGCGGAGCGGTGCGTGCGGCGGCTGCGGGAGTCCGGGCATTCGGGCCGGACCATCGTCCTCAAGGTGCGGCGGTACGACTTCTCGACGCTCACCCGCTCCGAGACGCTGCGCGGGCCCACGGACGACCCTGGCGTGGTGCGGGAGGCGGCGGGGAGGCTGCTGGAGTCCCTGGACACCACCGGTGGTGTGCGGCTGCTGGGGGTGGGGGTGACGGGGCTGACCGACTACACGCAGGAGGACCTCTTCGCGCAGGCCGCGGCGGACGCCGAAGCCGCGGGCGCCACCGGCGCCGTCGATGAGCCGGACCCCGTGGTGGTGCCGGGCGAGCCCGAGCCGCGGTCCGACACGGACGCGGTCGCCGACGAGGCCGCCGAGCGGCACTGGCCCGCCGGGCACGACGTACGCCATGCCGAGTTCGGCGCGGGGTGGGTGCAGGGCAGCGGCGTGGGGAGGGTCACCGTACGGTTCGAGGAGCCCACGTCGGCCGTGCCGGGGCGGGTGCGGACCTTCCGTACGGACGACCCCGATCTGGAGCTGTCGGAGCCGTTGCCACTGGTGGCCGTACCGCCGGACGGGGAGCCCGGCCCCAGAGGGCCCGGCTAGCGGGCCTCGGGGTCGTCGCGGCCCGCCACGTGGCCGAAGTCGCGGTCGGCCTGGCCGGACGGGCGTTCCGGGGCCGCGGGCTCCGGGAGGGCCAGCTGGTAGTGGTGGTAGAGCTGGATCTCCTGGTCCGGGGAGAGATGGCGGCCGACGCCGAAGTCCGGGGCGTCCTTGATCAGGCCGCGCTCGTACGGGACGTGCAGGGATTCGTTGCGGTAGGTGCTGGGGGCCAGGGGCACGAACGCGTCCCGGCTGAACAGTCCGGTCCGTACCGCCGCCCACTCCGGCACGCCCGTGGCATCGTCCAGATACACCTCGTCGACGGTGCCGATCTTGTGCCCGTCGCGGTCGTACGCCTTGCGGCCGATAAGGCTGCGCGGATCGATGTCGGTCTGCACGGTCCCTCCAACTGGTCGCACCTGCTCCCTCACCCTACGAAAGGGCACATCCGGGGTATCGGCCACTCGAAGTCGACGGCGAGAGTGCGCTGGTAGGCTGGTCAGTGGCTGTCGACCCCGTGCGGGAGAGCCGTCCGGTGAGACTGCCGGAGGCGCCGAAGGAGCAAATCCTCCCCGGAAACTCTCAGGCCCCTGTACCGCATGGACGAGGTCACTCTGGAAAGCAGAGCAGGTGTCGGACGGCATCCGCTCTCACCGACGGTGAAAGTCGGTCCGCCTCGCGCGAGGCGGACCGGTGAAACTCTCAGGTTGATGACAGAGGGGGAGGCCGTCCGGGCACCCGTGTGTCGGTGCCCCTCGCAGGTCGCGCCAGACCAGGAGGCCTCCCGTATGACAGCCAACCGCACACCGCTCTCGCAGCTCGAGCGAGGCACCCCCTTCGAGCGGCGCCACATCGGCCCCGACGCCGCCGCACAGGCGAAGATGCTCGCGCACGTCGGCTACGGCTCGCTCGACGAGCTGACCGCGGCCGCGGTGCCCGACGTGATCAAGAGCGCCGAGGCCCTGCGGCTGCCCGACGCGCGCACCGAGGCCGAGGTGCTGGCGGAACTGCGCGGTCTCGCCGACCGCAACCAGGTCCTCGCCCCGATGATCGGCCTCGGCTACTACGGCACCTTCACGCCGCCGGTGATCCTGCGCAACGTGATGGAGAACCCGGCCTGGTACACCGCGTACACGCCGTACCAGCCCGAGATCTCGCAGGGCCGGCTTGAGGCGCTGCTCAACTTCCAGACCGTCGTCGCCGATCTGACCGGTCTGCCGACGTCCGGCGCCTCCCTGCTGGACGAGGGCACGGCCGCCGCCGAGGCCATGGCGCTCGCCCGCCGGGTCGGCAAGGTGAAGGACGGCGTCTTCCTGGTCGACGCCGACGCGCTGCCGCAGACCGTCGCCGTGATCCGCACCCGCGCCGAACCGGCCGGGGTCGACGTCGTCGTCGCCGACCTGGCCGACGGGATTCCGGCCGAGGTGGCCGAGCGCGGTGTCTTCGGCGTGCTCGTGCAGTACCCGGGCGCCTCCGGAGCCGTACGGGACATCAGGCCCGTCGTCGAGCAGGCGCACGAACTGGGCGCGATCGTCACCGTCGCCGCCGACCTGCTGGCCCTCACGCTGCTCACCTCGCCCGGTGAGCTGGGCGCGGACATCGCCGTCGGCACCACCCAGCGGTTCGGCGTCCCCATGGGCTTCGGCGGACCGCACGCCGGATTCATGGCCGTACGCGAGAAGTTCGCCCGCAGCCTCCCGGGACGGCTGGTCGGGGTCTCCGTGGACGCCGACGGCAACAAGGCGTACCGGCTGGCGCTCCAGACCCGCGAGCAGCACATCCGCCGCGAGAAGGCCACCAGCAACATCTGCACCGCGCAGGTGCTGCTCGCCGTGATGGCGGGCATGTACGCGGTCTACCACGGCCCCGACGGGCTGCGCGCCATCGCCGAGCGCACCCACCGCTACGCGACGGTGCTCGCCGACGGCCTGCGCGCCGGCGACGTCGAGATCGTGCACGAGGCGTACTTCGACACGCTGACGGTACGGGTCCCCGGCCGCGCCGCCGAGGTCGTGGCCGCCGCCCGCGAAGGCGGCGTCAACCTCCGCCTCGTCGACGCCGACCTCGTCTCGCTCGCCTGCGACGAGACGACCGGGCGCGCCCAACTCGCCGCCGTATGGGCCGCCTTCGGCGTGACGGGCGACATCGAGGCCCTGGACAGTGAGTCACGTGACGCACTGCCGGACGGCCTGCTGCGAAGCGACGCCTACCTCACGCACCCGGTCTTCCACCAGCACCGCTCCGAGACCGCGATGCTGCGCTACCTGCGCCGGCTCGCGGACCGTGACTACGCGCTGGACCGGGGCATGATCCCGCTCGGCTCCTGCACCATGAAGCTCAACGCCACCGCCGAGATGGAGCCGGTGACCTGGCCGGAGTTCGCCGCGCTGCATCCCTTCGCGCCGGCCGACCAGGCGCAGGGCTATCTCACGCTGATCCGTGAGCTGGAGGAGCGCCTCGCGGAGGTCACCGGGTACGACGCGGTGTCCCTCCAGCCCAACGCGGGCTCCCAGGGCGAACTCGCCGGGCTGCTGGCCGTACGGGCGTACCACCGGGCCAACGGCGACACCGGCCGCACCGTCTGTCTCATCCCGTCGTCCGCGCACGGCACGAACGCCGCCAGCGCGGTCATGGCCGGCATGAAGGTCGTGGTCGTCAAGACCCGCGAGGACGGTGACGTCGACGTCGACGACCTGCACGCCAAGATCGAGCGGTACGGCGACGAGCTGGCCGTCCTGATGGTCACCTACCCCTCCACGCACGGGGTGTTCGAGGAGCACATCACCGACATCTGCGCGGCCGTGCACGACGCCGGCGGTCAGGTGTACGTCGACGGCGCGAACCTCAACGCGCTGGTGGGTCTCGCCAAGCCGGGCCGGTTCGGCTCGGACGTGTCCCACCTCAACCTGCACAAGACGTTCTGCATCCCGCACGGCGGCGGCGGCCCTGGCGTCGGACCGGTCGGCGTACGCGCCCACCTCGCGCCGTATCTGCCCAACCACCCGCTCCAGCCCGCCGCGGGCCCCGAGACGGGCGTGGGACCGATCTCGGCCGCCCCCTGGGGCTCCGCGGGGATACTGCCGATCTCCTGGGCCTACGTCCGGCTGATGGGCGGCGAGGGCCTGAAGCGCGCCACGCAGGTCGCGGTCCTGGCCGCGAACTACATCGCCAAGCGTCTCGAGCCGCACTTCCCGGTCCTGTACGCGGGTCCGCACGGGCTCGTCGCGCACGAGTGCATCGTGGACCTGCGACCCCTGTCGAAGGCGACCGGCGTCAGCGTCGACGACATCGCCAAGCGCCTCATCGACTACGGGTTCCACGCGCCGACGATGTCGTTCCCGGTGGCCGGCACGCTGATGATCGAGCCCACCGAGAGCGAGGACCTCGCCGAGCTGGACCGGTTCTGCGAGACGATGATCGCGATCCGCGCCGAGATCGAGAAGGTCGCGTCCGGGCACTGGCCGGCGGACGACAACCCGCTGCGCAACGCTCCGCACACGGCCGCCGCGCTGGGCGGGGAGTGGGAGCACGCGTACAGCCGTCAGGAGGCGGTCTTCCCGGCCGGGGTCTCGGCGGCCGACAAGTACTGGCCGCCGGTCCGCCGGATCGACGGGGCGTTCGGGGACCGCAACCTGGTCTGTTCCTGCCCGCCGCTGGACGAGTACGACAACTGACGGACGTGCGGGTGTGCGTCGGGGCCGGTACGGAGTGCGTTCTCCGGCCGGCCCCCTTCGTACGGACGGCGTCAGGCCGCCGTCATCACCTGTCCGGTCCCGGACGGCCGGTGCGGCGCGATGATCTGGCCGTCGGGCAGCAGTTCGCCGGTGTCCTCGAAGAGCAGGACGCCGTTGCACAGCAGGCTCCAGCCCTGTTCAGGGTGGTGGGCCGCGAGCCGCGCGGCTTCCCGGTCGGCTGAGTCGGCTGACGGGCAGGCTGGCTGGTGCTGGCACATGGGTGGGTTCTCTCGCTGCGTCGTGGTGAGTGTCCTGCGGCTCGATGTGTTCATGGCCGCCCCCCGATTTCTCTTGGTCCGTACCCCAGTGTTGCCCCACGGGCGTCGTTCCGCAGGGATTTCGCGGCAGCGCTCGTCTCTGCTTAAGGACGTGTCACCCGCCCGGACGGTTCAGCTCAACTGGGCCGTCCCTTCGGGTGGTTCGGGGTGGCCCGTCCGGACTAGTCCAGGCAGGCAAGCACAGAGCCCCGTGACCGGTGAGGTCACGGGGCAGTCTATGGCGCGTGGGGCGGTCGGGATGCGGTCCGGACACCGCCGGTCCGCGAACGGGCCGGAGGCCGTCCGCGGGCGGATCTCAGGCGGTGGTGCTCAGCAGCGACGCCGAGGGCGCGGTGGACGGCGGCCTGAGCGCCGAGGTCAGGCGCAGGCCCATCATCGGCAGCAGGTCGGCGACCCGGTGCGGCCGGTGGGCCACGATGCCCGGCGGCGCGGGAGCGAGCGGGATCAGCAGGTCGGCCGGTGCGGGGGCGCCGGCCGAGGCGTCCGCGTCGGTGTCCTGATGCAGCCAGAGCGTGAGCATGTACAGCCCGGGGACCGAGAGCAGCCGCGGCTGGTACGGCGACTTCAGCGTCTCGGCCTGGCGCAGCGCGGTTTGCGTGGCGGCGATGTAGGGGCCCTCGAAGAAGTGCGAGAACGCCCAGCCGTCGGGGGTGAGCATCGTGTCGGCCGCCGCGACGGCGCGTTCGCCGCTGTGGATCAGGAAGCGCCAGCCGGCCAGCCGGGTCTGTGGCGCGTCGCTGCTCGGGGCGATCTGTTCCAGTACGTGTACCGGAAGGGGCAGTTCGGGGCTCAGCGGTCCCTGGACGGACCGGAGAGCGGGTGTACGGGCCTCGCGCACGGCGGTGGGAGAACCGAGTGCCGCGAGGACGCTGCGCAGGGCGGGCGCTGGAGCCAGGGGGACATGCAGCGGCATGGTGGGTTGCCTCTCGCTCAGTAGGCACAGTGAAGCGTCGGTGGTGCGGTTGCGGATGCGGACGTCGCTGTCGGCGCACGTGGTCAGAGGAGGGCCCATGGCCGTGGCCGGGCTCCGACTCTCTGCCTCGTTCGACCAGAGTTTATACGATACGTGTTCACGGAATGTTTCTTCTAGCTCTCGCCCGTATTGCGTGCAAGGGCGTATCCGGTCCATCTCGCGGGGAATCGGCGTTGATGAACCGTGAGATGGACGGCGATCACAGGCTTGTGGCCTGGGGTTATTCGACCGGAGCGGTAGGCCGAAACTCGTCGGCGTTTTCCGCGATCTGATGCGGCAGTGAAATTGCTCACTGTCCCATGCCGAAGGAATGTGCCGTCAGGTCGTCCTGCCCACTCTACCGGGCCCGGCACGGAAACGGGGCGTTATGGATCACTCAGTCTGGGCACTATCGATCGTGAAGCGATGCCCGGTGCCGCCGGGGAAGCCGGAACGAAGGAGGGACTCATCGATGGGGGAGAAGGTCGCATCGGGCGGTACCGGCGTGTCCGATCGGCAGAATTACCGCAGGAAGCTCCACCAGTGCCTCGCGGTGCTGGGGCGGCTCCTGGGGGAGAAGCGGTTCGACCGGCCCAGGAATCTGATGGGTCTGGAGATCGAGCTGAATCTCGCGGGCTCCGACGGGATGCCGCGCATGATGAATGCGGAAGTGCTTGAGAGGATCGCGAGTCGTGATTTCCAGACGGAACTCGGAATGTTCAATCTGGAAGTGAACATCGCGCCGCACCGACTCGGCGGACGCGTTCTCGACCAGCTTGCCGAGGAACTGCGCACGGGTCTCGGATATGCCCATCGCAAAGCGAATGAGGTCGACGCCGGGATCGTGATGATCGGTATTCTGCCGACGCTCTCCCTCGACGACGTCGTCTCGACGAACCTCTCGGACGCCGACCGCTACACACTTCTCAACCACGAGATGGTGTCCGCGCGGGGCGAGGATTTCGCGCTCGACATCGAGGGCGTCGAGCGGCTCACCTGCAGTTCACCCTCGATCGCGCCCGAAGCCGCCTGTACGTCCGTGCAATTGCACCTCCAGGTGACGCCCGACCGCTTCGCCGACGTGTGGAACGCGGCGCAGTGCGTGGCCGCCGTACAGATCGCCGTCGGCGCCAATGCCCCTTTCCTGTTCGGAAAGGAACTGTGGCGTGAGTCCCGGCCGCCGCTCTTCCTCCAGGCGACCGACACCCGGCCGCCGGAGCTCCAGGCGCAGGGAGTACGGCCCCGGACCTGGTTCGGCGAACGCTGGATCGACTCCGCGTACGACCTGTTCGAGGAGAATCTGCGCTATTTCCCGCCGTTGCTGCCGATGGCCGACGACGAGGATCCGCACCAGGTCCTGGACGAGGGCGGTACGCCGCGCCTCGCGGAACTCGTGCTCCACAACGGCACCGTCTACCGGTGGAACAGGCCCGTGTACGACATCGCCGACGGACAGCCCCATCTGCGCGTCGAGAACCGGGTGCTGCCCGCCGGGCCGACCGTCACCGATGTCGTCGCCAACGCCGCCTTCTACTACGGGCTCGTCCGCGCGCTCGCCGAGGAGGCCAGGCCCGTCTGGACGCGGCTGCCGTTCGCCACCGCCGAGCGGAACTTCGAGACCGCGTGCCGCGACGGCATCGGGGCGCGGCTCATGTGGCCGCGCAACGGCCGGTCCGGCAACGGCGTCGCCGAGGTGTCGGCGGTCCAGCTCGTCCGCGACGAACTGCTGCCCCTCGCGGCGGCCGGGCTCGACGCCTGGAACGTGGAGCCGGCCGACCGCGACTTCTACCTCGGGGTCATCGAGGGGCGCTGCGAGCGCCGCGTGAACGGGGCCTCGTGGCAGGTGGACACCTTCCACCGGGCGCAGGAGGCGGGGCTGCGCCGGGAGGCGGCGCTCGCCGCCACGACGCGGCGCTACGCCGAGCTGATGCACCAGGGGGAGCCGGTGCACACCTGGCCGGTGGGCTTCCCCGCGCCGTCGCGGATGCCGGACCTGACCGTCTGACCCCCGGCTCCCGGCGCGAGTGCCGTGCGCGCGACGGCTTCCGGCGAGGGTCTACCGCTCGCTTCCGCCCAGCGACATGATCGCCTCGATCATCACCGCCTGGATGTCGGCCGGGTCGCTCACCTCGTACCCCGCGCCGCCGGTGATCTTCGCGATCTCGTGCACCTCGTCACGGTCCGCCTCCGGGCCGACCGCTATCGCGATCAGCGGGACCGGGCGCCTGGGGTCGGCGAGCTTGCGCAGCTCGTCCGCCAGCGTCGTACGTGCCGCGCCGTCGGTGTCCGGCCCGCCGGTGAGCAGGACGACCGCGTTGCACTTGCCGCTCACGTACGAGGCCTGGGCCTCCTTGAAGGCGGCCAGCGTCGTGTCGTACATCCCGGTCGCCGCCGATCCCGAACTCACGGGCGCGAGTTCGGACACGGCGTCCGAGAGGCTTTCGCGGTGCGTGGCGCCGTCCTTGGCGCGCTCGCCGAGGGGCGCCGTCTCGGCCAGCTTGCGGAAGTCCTTCGTGCCGTCGAGACCGGCCGCGTAGTCCCACAGGCCGACCTCGTCCGCCGGCGTGAACCCCTTGAGGGTCTGGAGCATCGACGCCTTCGTGACGTCCATCCGCGACTCGCCGTCCCGACCCGGCACGGGCCCCGCCATCGAGGCCGAGGTGTCGACGACGACGGTCAGCCGGGCGCTCTGCACGGTGACCGTCCACATGCCGAGCGACTCCTTGACCATGTCCGTGGTCGGCGGCTGCGCCTTCGTCAGGGCGTACGGCTGCGGGGCGCGGCCACCGGCGGCGCGGACCAGGCCCGGCGCGACCGAGGAGTGGGCCGTACGGAACCCGTGCTCCGCCATGGTGCGCTGGGCACCCTTCTCGTTGAGGAGGGAGATGAACCGCATCGCGGCCCGGCTCTCGTCCGTGGTCAGTTCGGCCTCGTCGACGAGGTTCAACGGGTAGTCCAGGACCGGCGCGGCGTCCGTCGGGTAGAAGAGCTGGAGATCGGACGCGCCGTCGGCGGAGTTGTGGGTGAACGCGGCCTGTTCGGTGAGGAAGAGCGCCTGGTTCCCCTCGCCGTTGTCCGTCGGACCTTGCGCCAGGGAGCCCACGACCACGTCGTCGGAGCCGGACACGCGCGTGGCCAGCGTCTCGGCGGTCGCGGCGATCCGGGCGTCGCCGTCGGGGCCGGCCTCCCGGGTGGAGGCGACGGCGCTGCTGAACCCGAGCAGTCCGGTGGCGCTGCGCGCCGGATCGGCCGCGCCGAGCCGTAGCGGGTCGTCGCCCGTGGTCATCGCCGTCAACTCGGCCCAGGTGTACGTCTTCCCGGGCCAGCCGAGCCTCGTGCCGGCGGACGGGATCACCGCCAGCGCCACCGGTGTGCTCGCCGCGTTGCCCGCGGGCGTCAGGGTGATGCCGTCCTCGGCGTCCAGCGCGCGCTCGACCCAGACGTCGGAGTCGGGCAGCCAGACCTCGTACTCCGGGGCGGCCGTGCCGGTGGCGAGGTCGTCGGCGATCTCGTGGTTCTCGCGGGCCTCGACCTGGACGTCGATACAGCGGCCGTCGGAGGTGACGTCGTTGCGCCGGGCGTTCTCGGCGACCGCGCGCACGGCCGGAGCGATGTCGGGCGAGGCGGCCAGGTCGATCCGTACGGCGGAGCCCGCACAGCCGTCGCCGAACGACAGCAGACCGCTGCTCGCCGCGACGCCGGTCCCCGCCGCCAGGCTCAGGACGAGCGCCGTGGCGATCAGGACGTTGCGACGGCGCGGACGACGGCCCCTGATGCTGCCCGGCGCTTCGTCGTCGGGCAAGCTGTGACGTTCCATGGCGGTGGTGCCCCTCCTTGACCTGAACAAGGAAAATGGGGGGATCCCGGCCCGCTGAATGGCGCCCGTCCCCCGGCCTGTCGCGCGCGATCTTCGTACCCGCATTCGAGACCCTAGCGGGACGGGAAGGGGCTTGAGGCGCGATTAGTCAACTGGAGGCAGCTGTGCAGACGGAGGCGGGCCGCGTGGCCGATTCTCTTCCCCAAGAAGGCCTGTCGCGCGGGATGTTGCGCTCCGAGGTACTGATCGTCCTGGCGCTGTCGCTGGGCGCGAGCGGGCTGTCCGCGCTGATCAGCTTTATCGGGTCGGTCACCAAGCCCGGCGGCCTCAGCGAGCAGGCGGCCAACCTCAACAGTTCGCACGCGCCGGGGCGGCCCTGGCTGGATCTCACCTGGCAACTGTTCGGTATCGCCAGCTCACTGGTGCCTGTGGTACTGGTGGCGCACCTGTTGCTCCGGGAGGGCAGCGGGCTCCGCGATCTGGGATTCGACAGGCGCCGGCCGTGGTTCGATCTCGGCCGTGGCGCGCTGATCGCCGCCGGTATCGGCAGCGCCGGGCTCGCCTTCTACATCGCCACGCGTGCGGCCGGGGCCAACCTGACCGTGGTGCCGGAGTCGCTGCCCGAGGTGTGGTGGAAGTACCCGGTCCTGATCCTGTCCGCCGTGCAGAACTCCGTACTCGAAGAGGTCATCGTCGTCGGGTATCTGCTGCGCAGACTCGGGCAGTTGGGGTGGACGCCGATGGCCGCCCTGATGGCCAGTTCGGTGCTGCGCGGTTCGTACCACCTGTACCAGGGCATCGGCGGCTTCATCGGGAACATGGTCATGGGCGTGGTGTTCGTGCTGGCCTACCGGCGCTGGGGACGGGTCGGGCCGCTGGTGGTGGCGCACGCGCTGCTCGACATCGTGGCGTTCGTCGGATACGCGCTGCTCGCCGGCCATGTGAGCTGGCTGCCCACGCCCTAGGGGCGGGGTCTCAGGGTGCCGCGAGGAGTTCGCCGTCGATGACGGTGACCGCGTGGCCCGTCAGCAGTGTCCGGTCGCCGCGCAGTGAGGTGCGCACCAGGCCGGTACGGGCCGAGCCCTGGAGGCCGGTCAGTTCGGCGCGGCCGAGCCGCGCCGACCAGAACGGGGCGAGCGCCGTGTGCGCGCTGCCCGTGACCGGGTCCTCGTCGATGCCGACGCCGGGGAAGAAGCCGCGCGACACGAAGTCGTAGCCGCCGGCCGGGTCCTCGGCCGCCGCCGTGACGACGATGCCGCGCCGGGAGAGGGCGGCGAGGGACGGCAGGTCCGGGGACAGCTCCCGTACGGTCCGCTCGTCGGCCAGTTCCACCAGCAGGTCCCCGATGTGCTCCGCGGTGTCGTGCACCGAGAGCGGGACGGCGCCCAGGGCGGCCGCGACGCCGTCGGGGATCGTGACCGGGGTCAGCGAGGACGTCGGGAAGTCGAGCGTCACAGCCCCGTCGTCGTCCGCCGTCGCGCCGAGGACACCGCAGCGCGCCGCGAAGCGGATCGCGCCGGTCGCCAGCCCGGTGGTGTGCAGGACATGGGCGGTGGCGAGGGTGGCGTGCCCGCACATGTCGACCTCGGTCGCCGGGGTGAACCAGCGCAGGGCCCAGTCCGCCGCGCCGCCGGGCGGCAGCGGGTGGGCGAACGCCGTCTCCGAGAGGTTCACCTCCGTGGCGACCCGCTGGAGCCAGTCGTCGTCGGGGAACGGGCCCGGCTGAAGGATCAGCACCCCCGCCGGATTGCCGGCGAAGGGGCGGTCGGTGAACGCGTCGACGATTCGGATTCGCATGAGCCTGACCGTAGGGAAGGGCAAAGGCGCAGGCCAAGGCCAATTCGGGACGACTGGCCTCGAAGGGGGTTGCTCAACGAACTGTTCCGATATATCGTTGAGGCATCGCGATAGGTTCGCGACTGATCACCGATGGAAGGAGCGTAGCGATGCGTTCACATGGACACGAACACGATCACGGACATGGGCAGTGCGGGCCCGGCCATCGAGGCCGGGGCGACTTCGAGGGGCGGCGCGGGGCCTTCGGGCCGTTCGGGCCGAACTTCGGACCGCCGTTCGGCGGGCCCTTCGGAGGCGGCGGCCGAGGCCGCGGCGGAGGCAGGGGCAGGGCGCGGCGCGGCGATGTACGCGCGTCGATCCTGGCGCTGCTGAAGGACCGGCCGATGCACGGCTACGAGATGATCCAGGAGATCGGCGAGCGCAGCTCAGGCGCCTGGCGCCCGAGCCCCGGCTCGGTCTACCCGACCCTCCAGCTGCTGGAGGACGAAGGTCTCATCGCCAGCCGGAGCGAGGGGGGCAAGAACCTCTTCACGCTGACCGACGCCGGCCGCACCGAGGCCGAGGCCGGCCCCGACGCCCCGTGGGAAGAGGCCGGGCGCGGTGTCGACTGGGAGACGATGAACGAGATCCGGCAGGCCGGCTTCGGTCTGATGGAGGCGTTCGGACAGGTCTGGAAGACCGGCTCCGCCGACCAGCGGCAGAAGGCCCTCGCCGTCATCAACGACACCCGCAAGAAGCTCTATCTGATCCTCGCCGACGACGACGGATCGACGAAGTCCGAGTAACAAGGGCGCGTATGTGCCCCCTGGGTCCCGTGACGATCACCGAGATCGTCGCGGGGTCTTCGTCATGTCCGGGCCGCGGGCAGGAGCCGCCAGAACTCCGCCGAGTCGAAACGGTCGCTCGCCCGGGGGTGCGGGCCCTCGTCGTGGCAGTGGAACGCGGCCCAGAACACATCGCCGCGCAGGGCGTCGGCGGGGGCGTACACCCGGTACACGTACTGCCGTCCGTCGACCGCGAGGAGGGCGACCATCCAGTACATCGGATCTGCTCCCGGCGGTCGTCGCGGCATCGTCGTACCAGAGGGACGAGCGGCCCCGGTGCGACGGTTGCGGGTGCGGCGCGAGGCAATGCGGCGCGCGCCCCCGCGGTGTGTTGATGCCGGATCTCATTCGTAAGGAGGAGAGGTCGCACGTCTGTGCACGACTTCGGTGGGATGCTCGAATGCTCCCCGCCGGGGATGTCCTGCCCACCGGTCGGGTGATGGGGTGGGAGAGTGCAGAGCCCTACCCCGTGGTTGCCCGAACAGTCCGATTCGACCGTTGTCTCCGCCGTATCGATCCGCGCGGACATCGACGCCGGACTCTCCGCCGCGCTCGCGGCCGTCGTGTCGGGAGCACGCAGGCGGGCGCACCGTGACGGCGACCGGCACATCGACACCGCCCATCTCCTCCACTCGCTGCTGGAGTCGGACTCCGAGGTGCGCGCGGCGTTCGACGGCGGGCCGCAGGTCGCCCGGGTCCTCGGCTATCTCGTCCAGCGCAGCATCGGCTACGGGCTGCGCTGGCAGGGGACGGTGGAGGAATCCGGCGCCGTGCCCATCGTGTCGGCGCCGGGAGTCGCCGGCTGGTCGCCGTCGGCCGTCCTGGTCATGGAAGGCGCCGTCGAGCGCGCCCGGCGGCGCGGCGAGCCTCGCGCGGGCGGTCTCGATCTGCTCACCGCGCTCGCCTCCGACCATGCCTGCCGCGCGGTCGAGGTGCTGGAGCGGGCCGGAGTGGACGTGCGCGCCCTCACCAGCCGTATCGCGGACGCCTCTCACGGAATGTGACCCTCTCGTGAGCTATGAGTGACGGCTCGTCTCGACAGGCGTGAAAGTGTCTTAGCTCCTGACGCCGACTGACATGATGTGCTCATGCACGCGTCTCAGGGGAGAAGCGTCGGCCTGGGACTCGCGCTCTTGTCGGCCTTCGCGTTCGGTGGATCAGGTGTCGCGGCCAAGCCGCTGATCGAGGCGGGGCTCGACCCACTGCATGTGGTCTGGCTCCGGGTCGCGGGCGCCGCGCTCGTGATGCTGCCCATCGCCTGGCGCCACCGTGATCTGGTCCGCCGCAGGCCCGCGCTGCTGGCCGGCTTCGGGCTGTTCGCCGTGGCGGGTGTGCAGGCCTTCTACTTCGCCTCGCTCTCCCGGATCCCTGTCGGTGTCGCGCTGCTCGTGGAGTACCTGGCGCCGGCGCTGGTCCTGCTCTGGGTGCGGTTCGTCCGGCGCAGGCCCGTCAGCCGCGCCGCCGCCGTCGGAGTCGTCCTGGCCGTCGGCGGACTCGCCTGTGTGGTCGAGGTGTGGGCCGGGCTCTCCTTCGACGTGATCGGCCTGCTGCTCGCGCTCGGCGCGGCCTGCTGCCAGGTCGGCTACTTCCTCCTCTCCGACCAGGGCGGCGACCCGGCGGACCCGGCCGAGGCCGTCGACCCGCTGGGGGTCATCGCGTACGGGCTGCTCATCGGCACGCTCGTGCTCACCGTCATCGCCCGGCCGTGGGGCATGGACTTCGCGCTGCTGACCGGCGGCGTCGACATGGGCGGTTCGGACATCGCCGCGCCGCTGCTGCTCGGCTGGATCGTGCTCGTGGCGACCGTGCTCGCGTACGGCACCGGCGTGGTCAGCGTACGCAGGCTCTCGCCGCAGGTGGCCGGGGTCGTGGCCTGTCTGGAGGCGGTGATCGCGACCGTGCTGGCGTGGGTCCTGCTCGGCGAGCACCTCTCGGCGCCGCAGATCCTGGGCGGATTCGTCGTGCTGGTCGGTGCGTTCATCGCCCAGACGTCCACGCCGCAGCCGACGGCGCGGGCCGGGGGAGTGGGCGACACGGAGTTGCTGGGCGCCGAGGCGGGCGAGGCGGGCGAGACGGCAGAAGTGGTCGGCGAGGGGGACGGGTTGTCCGCCGGACGGACGGCGACATAGGCTGCCGATCATGCGACTCACCGTACTTCCGCCTCCCGCCGCCTGACCGCGGGCGGCCATCCGCTGACGAAGACCGGGCTCGGGCAGTCCCCGAGCGGCTCGTCGCTGCCCGCGACACGCAGTGAGCGACCACCAACCCGTTCTTCACACGGAGAAGTCACGTGTCGATTTCCGCACCCGCAACACCCGCCTCACCAGCGGCAGGCCCCGGCCTGTCCGTCGGGCGCAGCCTCTTCTATCTCGTCGTCGCCGGTGTCGCCTGGGGCACCGCCGGCGCCGCCGCCTCGCTCGTCTACCGCGTCAGCGACATCGGTCCGCTCTCCCTCTCCTTCTGGCGCTGCGTCGGCGGACTCGTGCTGCTCCTCGGGGCGCTGGCCCTGCGCCGCAGGCGCGCGGCGACGGCCTCCGTACAGACGCGCGCCGCCGAGCCGCGCCGCCGCCGGCTGATCCGCGTCCTCGGTACGGGCATCGGCCTCGCCGTCTTCCAGAGCGCGTACTTCGCCGCCGTCGAGGAGACCGGACTCGCCGTCGCCACCGTGGTCACCCTCGGCGCCGGCCCCGTGCTCATCGCGCTCGGCGCGATGCTGACCATGGGCGAACGGCTCGGCGGCAGCGGTCTGTTCGCCGTCGTCGGCGCGCTGGCCGGCCTCGCCGTCCTGGTGCTCGGCGGCGACGGGGCGACGGTACGTCCGCTCGGTATCGCGTACGCCGTACTGGCGGCGGCCGGTTACGCGGCGATCACCCTGCTCACGCGCCGGCTCGGCCAGGACGGCGGAAAGACCGACGCGCTGTCCACCACCGCGTGGGCCTTCGCCGTCGCCGCGCTGTGCGTCGCGCCGCTCGCGGGCGCCGAGGGACTGCTGCCGCACACGAGCGAACCGGCCCAGGTGCTCTGGCTGTTGCTGTACGTCGCCGCCGTACCGACCGCCCTCGCGTACGCCCTGTACTTCGCGGGCGCGGCTGTCGTCCGTGCCGCGACCGTCTCCGTGATCATGCTGCTGGAACCGGTGAGCGCGGCGGTCATCGCGGTCGTGCTGCTGGGCGAGCGGCTGACCGCCGCGACAGTGGTCGGGACGTTGCTCCTGCTCGCCGCCGTGGTGGGCCTCGCCACCGCCGAGGCGCGCCTCGCGTCGGGCCGCCGGAAGGCGGCGGCCCCGGCGTGAGTCAGAGAACGGAGAGATAGTCGGGGAGGCCGACGGCCGGGTCCAGGTCGTCGGCCGGGACCGGTGTGCCGTATCCGCGTACGACGGGCACCACACCGGTCCAGTGGGGGAG
>NZ_MDCR01000364.1:0-232 GCF_001723055.1 Streptomyces niveus | reverse complement strand
CCGGGGTCCTTCGCGTCGCCCGCCATCCGCAACGGGCGGGAGCCGGTCGACCCGTGTACGTAGAGCCGCTCGCCGACCCTGGCGTAGAGGGTGGGCAGGACCACGGGCGCGCCGTCACGGATGAATCCGAGATGGCAGAGGTAGGTCTCGTCCAGTATTCCGTGCACCAACTCGCGGTCGTAAGAGGCGCGGTCGGCGGAGCGGGTGGGGACGGTGCGGTCGGTGGGGCGGT
>NZ_MDCR01000363.1:9356-9598 GCF_001723055.1 Streptomyces niveus | reverse complement strand
TCGGCGGCAAGCGCGGCGCCTCGGCCGACGGTCGCGCCCCGCGCGGATACCTCGCCGTCTTCGCCGTCAAGGAATTCCGTGCCGTGTTCGCGGCGCATCTGCTCTCCCTCCTCGGGGTCGTCGTCACCGAGATCTCGCTCACCGTCCTCGTCTACGACCTCACCGGATCGCCCCTGCTCAGCGCCCTCACCTTCGCGCTCGGCCTGCTGCCGTACCTCTTCGGCGGGACCCTGCTCGCCGGG
>NZ_MDCR01000363.1:0-9218 GCF_001723055.1 Streptomyces niveus | reverse complement strand
GAGGGCGATCTGTATGTCCTCGGGCGGTCCCTCCTGCGGATCGTGTCGCAGAGCGCCCTGCTCGCCGGGTTCGCCGTCGGGGGCGTGCTCCTCGCCGTCCTGTCCCCGCGCGGCGCGATCTCCCTGACNNGCGCTGATGCTGCTCAACTGGGTACCGGCGATGTTCATCGTGGCGCCCGAGGCGCTCATGGCGCCGTACGCCGACCGGATCGGCATCGGCCCCGCCGCGCTCGGGCTGCTGATGTGCGCGATGCCGGTCGGCNNCGGGCTGCTGCCCCTGGCCGTCTACGCCGTCACACCGGGCATGGGCCTGGCGCTGGTCGCCCTCGCGCTGTCCGGTGTCGGCTCGGTGTACGTCCTCGGGCTCGACCAGTGGTTCGTGGACGCCGTCCCGGCAGAATTGAGGGGCCGGGCCATGACGCTGATGAGCGCGGGCCTGATGACCGTCCAGGGGCTCGGCATGGCGCTGGCGGGCCTCGCCGCCGAGTTCCTGCCCGTGCACCAGGTCGTCGCCGGCGCGGGTGTGATCGGGACCCTCTGCTCGCTGCTTCTCGTGTACGAGGTCCGGCGGACCGGCCCCGTACGCTCCGGAAAACCAGGAGTAGGGGCAGACCGCCAAATGACCACTGGGTAAGGTCGATGACGTGTCCAAGCCGCTCAGCCTTGCCTTCGATCCCATCGCCCGAGCCGACGAGCTCTGGCAGCAGCGCTGGGGACCCGTACCGTCCATGGGCGCGATCACCTCGATCATGCGGGCCCACCAGATCCTGCTCGCCGAGGTCGACGCGGTGGTCAAGCCGTACGGACTGACCTTCGCGCGGTACGAGGCGCTGGTGCTGCTCACCTTCTCCAAGGCCGGTGAGCTGCCCATGTCCAAGATCGGCGAGCGGCTGATGGTCCACCCGACCTCCGTGACGAACACCGTGGACCGGCTGGTCAGGTCCGGCCTCGTCGACAAGCGCCCCAACCCCAACGACGGCCGCGGCACCCTCGCCTCCATCACCGACAAGGGCCGCGAGGTCGTCGAGGCGGCGACCCGCGACCTGATGGCGATGGAGTTCGGCCTCGGCGCCTACGACGCGGAGGAGTGCGCCGAGATCTTCGCGATGCTGCGCCCGCTGCGGGTCTCCGCACAGGATTTCGAGGAGCGCTGAGCGACCCCCCGGCCCCCGTCCGGATTCTCCGGGTCGTTACGCTCGGGGGTATGAAACAGAGCATCCTGACCCGCTACCGGGTCATGGCGTACATCACCGCCGTCTGGCTGCTGGTCTTCACCGTCGCCATCGTGCTGAAGTACGGCTTCGACACCGGCGACACCATGGTGATCTCCCAGATCCACGGTCTGCTCTTCATCGTCTACGTCGTCTTCGCCTTCGACCTGGGCTCCAAGGCGAAGTGGCCCTTCGGCAAGCTGCTGTGGGTGCTGGCCGCCGGCTGCATCCCGGTCGCCTCGTTCTTCGTCGAACCGAAGATCACCCGCGAGACGCAGTCGTTGATCGTCCGCGACGAGGCCGCGCCCGTCGAGGCCTGATCCACCGGACACGCCCCCCCGGCGCTCCCACCGCCGCGAGAAAACTCGTGGCGGTCAGCGTTCGACATTTACTAGGACGTCCAAGTAAATTCGAGTCATGGACCCTCACGCGCACGCCGACACCGCAGCCATCGAGGAAGGCCGCCAGCGCTGGCAGGCCCGTTACGACAAGGCCCGCAAGCGGGACGCGGACTTCTCCACGCTCTCCGGCGACCCCGTCGACCCGGTCTACGGGCCGCGCCCGGGGGACACCTACGAGGGCTTCGAGCGGATCGGCTGGCCCGGTGAGTACCCCTTCACCCGCGGCCTGCACGCGACCGGCTACCGGGGCCGTACGTGGACGATCCGCCAGTTCGCGGGCTTCGGCAACGCGCGCCAGACCAACGAGCGCTACAAGACCATCCTCGCCAACGGCGGCGGCGGTCTCTCCGTGGCCTTCGACATGCCGACCCTGATGGGCCGCGACTCCGACGACCCGCGCTCGCTCGGCGAGGTCGGCCACTGCGGCGTCGCGATCGACTCCGCCGCCGACATGGAGATCCTCTTCGGCGACCTCCCGCTCGGCGACGTCACGACGTCCATGACCATCAGCGGCCCCGCCGTCCCGGTCTTCTGCATGTATCTCGTCGCCGCCGAACGCCAGGGCATCGACCCCTCCGTACTGAACGGCACGCTCCAGACCGACATCTTCAAGGAGTACATCGCGCAGAAGGAGTGGCTCTTCCAGCCCGAGCCCCATCTGCGGCTGATCGGCGACCTGATGGAGCACTGCGCGCGGTCCATCCCCGCGTACAAGCCCCTCTCCGTCTCCGGCTACCACATCCGCGAGGCCGGGGCCACGGCCGCGCAGGAGCTGGCGTACACCCTCGCCGACGGCTTCGGCTACGTGGAGCTGGGCCTCTCGCGGGGCATGGACGTCGACGTCTTCGCCCCCGGCCTGTCCTTCTTCTTCGACGCGCACCTCGACTTCTTCGAGGAGATCGCCAAGTTCCGCGCCGCGCGCCGGATCTGGGCCCGCTGGATGAAGGAGACGTACGGCGCGAAGACGGACAAGGCGCAGTGGCTGCGCTTCCACACCCAGACGGCGGGCGTCTCGCTCACCGCGCAGCAGCCCTACAACAACGTCGTACGCACCGCGGTCGAGGCCCTGTCGGCGGTCCTCGGCGGTACGAACTCGCTGCACACCAACGCCCTGGACGAGACCCTGGCCCTGCCCAGCGAGCAGGCCGCCGAGATCGCGCTCCGTACCCAGCAGGTGCTGATGGAGGAGACCGGCGTCGCCAACGTCGCGGACCCGCTGGGCGGTTCCTGGTACGTCGAGCAGCTCACCGACCGTATCGAGGCCGACGCGGAGAAGATCTTCGACCAGATCAAGGAACGCGGCCTGCGGGCGCACCCCGACGGTCAGCACCCCATCGGCCCGATGACGTCCGGCATCCTGCGCGGCATCGAGGACGGCTGGTTCACCGGCGAGATCGCCGAGTCCGCGTTCCAGTACCAGCGCGCACTGGAGAAGGGCGACAAGCTGGTCGTCGGCGTCAACGCGCACCACGGCTCGGTCACCGGCGACCTGGAGATCCTGCGGGTCAGCCACGAGGTCGAGCGCGACCAGGTGGCCGAGCTGGCGGACCGCAAGGCCGGCCGCGACGACGCCCGGGTGCGTACGGCGCTGGACGCGATGCTGGCCTCCGCGCGCGACGGGTCGAACATGATCGGGCCGATGCTGGAGGCCGTCCGCGCGGAGGCGACGCTGGGCGAGATCTGCGGGGTGCTGCGGGACGAGTGGGGCACCTACACGGAGCCGCCCGGCTTCTGAGCCGACGGGCGGGCGCGGGCTCGTCCGCGGCAGGTCGCTGTCGCCGCCCAGGTTGTCGATCACGCGGCGCAGGACGTTCAGCGCCGCCGCGTACTCCTGTGGCGAAATGCCCTCGTGCACCCGCTCGTTCACCGCGCTCAGCCGCGCCTTGGCGCGCAGCCGGCCGGCCTCTCCCGCCTCCGTGAGGACGAACGTGCCCGATTCCTCGGCCAGCCAGCCGCGGGCGACCAGATCGCCGTACACGGCCTCGAAGTCGCTGTCCTGGTCGTCGAAGGGCGCGAGTTGGTCGGTCAGCCGGGCGCGGCCCCAGGCGCCGGGGGCGCCGGCCACGTGGTTGAGCGTCCACCAGTGCGGCTGGGTGAGCTGTTCGGCGGCCAGTTCGGCGCGGATGAGGCCGACGACCTGGCGCATCGTCGCGCCGCTCCAGTAGCCGATGGGCTGGGCGGCCAGTTGCCCGGTGCTGTACTCCTGAACGGTCATGGCGGCGTCCTTCGTCGTGTGTGAGCCGGAATCGGTACGCCCACGACGCTAGAAACCCAAGTGCGCTTGAGGTCAAGGGCCGTCGGCTCACGCCCCCTGGTTCGCGCCCAGCCCCGCCACCAGCAGCAGCGTGAAGCCGCGCGCCCACTCCTCGTCCACCGGCTCGGCGCTCACCAGCGTCCGGTGCACCACCGCGCCCGCGATCACGTCGAAGATCAGGTCGGCGTTGCGGGCCGCCACCTCGGGGTCGCTCTCGTACGCCAACTCGCCCCGCGCCTGCGCCCGTTCACGGCCCTTGACCACCAGACCCTTCTGCCGGTCCACGATCGCCGTACGGATCCGGTCGCGCAGCGCGTCGTCCCGCGTCGACTCGGCGACCACCGCCATCAGCGCCGTCTTGGTCTCCGGCCGCTCCAGCAGGGCGGCGAACTGGAGCACGACGCCCTCGATGTCGGCCGTCAGGCTGCCCCGGTCGTGGATCTCGATCTCGTCGAAGATGACGGCGACCGCGTCGACCACCAACTCGTTCTTGCTCGCCCAGCGCCGGTACAGCGTGGTCTTGGCGACGCCCGCGCGCGCGGCGACGTCGCCCATCGACAGCTTGGACCAGCCCAGTTCCACCAGCGCCGCCCGGGTCGCCAGCAGGATCGCGGTGTCGGCCGCGGCGCTGCGGGGACGGCCGGAACGGGTGGGGTTGTCGTGGCGGCGGCTCAGCATGTCCGCGACCATACCCGTCGGTAGGGAATTCGCTGTGAGTCAGTTCACCGGATGAATCTCACACGGACGGGGTAGCTTGCGGATACGCTACGACCCGTAGCGAAAGGCCGTTTCTTCCTGGCGGTTCTCGAGCGACGACCACTGACCCGGGGTGGGGACTCCGGGTCGAACCCAGGTCCCCCACGGGGGACTTGCCCCGAACGTGTTCAGGTCATGCGCGGGGCTCGTTCAGGCGTGACGGCCGTGTCCGCCCGTGCGCTCCGCGGCCTGCGGGGTTCCCGGGGGCGGGCGCGGTTCTGCGTGGCCGGTACAAACTGTCCGATTGCTTTTCACATGCGCGCGCGGAGAGGGGAGGATGTACTCATGCAGCCTAGGAACATGTCCATGAGCGGCGTCGTCGATCTCGCCGCGGTGAAGGCGGCCGGTGAGGCCAAGGCCAAGGCCGAGCAGGCCCGCGCCGAGGCGGCCCGTCGGGGCGACACCGGTGCCGTACCCCCCTCCAGTCTGGTGATCGACGTCGACGAGGCGGGCTTCGAGCGCGACGTCCTCCAGCGCTCCTCCGAGGTCCCGGTCGTCATCGACTTCTGGGCCGAGTGGTGCGAGCCGTGCAAGCAGCTCAGCCCCGTGCTGGAGCGGCTGGCCCGTGAGTACAACGGCCGGTTCGTCCTCGCCAAGGTCGACGTCGACGCCAACCAGATGTTGATGCAGCAGTTCCAGATCCAGGGCATCCCCGCGGTCTTCGCCGTGGTCGCCGGCCAGGCGCTGCCCCTCTTCCAGGGCGCGGCCCCCGAGACCCAGATCCGCGAGACGCTCGACCAGTTGATCCAGGTCGGCGAGCAGCGCTTCGGGCTCACCGGCATCACCGTCGACGCGGAGGCCGGTGCGGACGACGAGTCGGCGGCGCCCGCCGAGCAGGCCGGGCCGTACGACGCGCTGCTCGAAGCCGCCGTACGCGCCCTGGACGCCGACGACTTCGGCGGCGCCGCGCAGGCGTACCGCAACGTGCTGGCGGACGACCCCGGCAACACGGAGGCGAAGCTCGGGCTCGCCCAGGCCGAACTGCTCGCCCGCGTCAAGGGGATGGACCCGCAGCAGGTACGCAAGGATGCGGCGGAGCGGCCGGACGACGTCCCCGCCCAGATCGCCGCGGCCGACCTCGATCTGGTCGGCGGTCATGTGGAGGACGCCTTCGGCCGGTTGGTCGAGGCCGTACGGCGCACGGCGGGGGAGGACCGGGACGCGGCGCGGGTGCGGCTGCTCGAACTCTTCGAAGTGATCGGCTCGGACGACCCCCGCGTGACGGCGGCCCGCTCCGCGCTCGCCCGGGTCCTTTTCTGACCGTCTCCCGTGTTCGTCCCGTGTTCGTCGCGGGTGCCGAACGGGTGCGTATCGATTTGCCGAGCCGGTGACCGGTCCGATGACAGAGACAACCCCGCTTTACCAAAACTTGGTAAAGCGGGGTCGCTGTTACTCCGAGTAAATCAACCTGCTTGGTCTGTCCGGTTATTGGCGGTATTCGCGAGTTCTGTCGGGGCGATTTGGGGCACCCTGTGTGCCCGCTCGGCGCCGCCCCGTGGCTCCTGCGTGAACCACTCATTACTTGCCAGTAACGAACCCCCTTGTGCCCCGAGCGCGAATACACCACGATCGTCCACGCTCGGTCCAACAGCGCACCGGCGCGGCGATCCAGCCGTGGCCACCGCGCGTTGGATCCCCACCGGGCGGGCCGGCGGAGCGGTGGCGCCGACCCACGGACAGGGGGGTTCCCGTCGACCGGCGGGGCCTGTCCGGCGGCCACGCGTGGCGCGTGGTCCAGTGGTTGTCGCTCGGGGGTGATCGTCGGTGATTCTGAGGCGGCTCGTTCCGCTGATACTTAACGGCGCTCTCCTTCCCGAGGACGTAGCACTTCTCCCATCCCAGGACGGGCCCAGGCCCGATCCGGAGATGTACGTCCGAGAAGGAGGAAAGTGATGGAGTCCCAAGCACGTGGCGGGACCAGATGGAAGCGGTTCGCCGTCGTCATGGTGCCGAGCGTGGCCGCGACGGCCGCGATAGGTGTCGCTCTGGCACAGGGCGCGCTCGCCGCGTCGTTCAGTGTGTCGGGGCAGAGTTTCAAGGTCTCGGCCGACGAACTGGTCGGCTATGACTTCGTGCAGTACGGAAGCATGGCCGACGGCACCGATCTCAAGGGCAACAAGACCGCCCACCCGGTGGCCGTTTCCGGCTTCAGCCGGGCGAAGATCACCAACATGTGCCAGTCGGTGGTCACCCCGAACGTCCCGATCTTCGGCAGTGTCAGCCTTGAACTGCGGGCCGGCACGAACCCCAAGAAGCCTGTCCAGGCGACCAATCTGTATCTGGACGTCGCCGAGCTCAAGGCAGACGCGACGTTCAGGAACATCGACATCGGCGTCGCGGCCAAGGACGCGGGGATCCAGCCGGGGACCGAGAAGAAGGTCAACCCGTTCGGGTTCGCGCAGCGCGCCGACAAGGCGACGCTGACCGGTGTCGAGCAGACGGCGTGGGCCACCACGGCCGGCACCTTCAAGCTGAGCAATCTGAGCATGAAGCTGCACAAGGGCACCAAGGAGTGCTACTAGACCCTGACCGGGTCCTGAGCACTTCGCCCCATTGGGGCGGGCGCGCCCGTATGACGTGGTGCGTCCGCCCACTCCCCCAATCTCTCACAGCAACACCGGTTCCAGGGAGCTGTTTTCCATGAGCGCCGAGTCTTCGGATCCCCGCGGCCGATTCATGTACTGGCGGCTGCGCTTCCGCGCCTGGCGGGGTACTCGGCCGTTCTGGGCGGGGTTGTCGACACTCCTCAGCGGAGTGCCGATCGCCTACTTCCCTTACGCCAACCTCAAGCTCGGCAATCTCACGCTGACCATGGCCACCACCGCGGGCGCGGGCTCGCTGATCATCGGGGTCCTGCTGGCCACGCTGGGTCTGACGATGTGGTTCCAGAGCATCGTGCGGGTGTTCGCCGGTGTCGCCACGATCCTGCTGGGACTTGTCTCCATACCCGTGTCGAACCTCGGCGGATTCATGTTCGGCGTGATCCTCGCCCTCATCGGCGGAGGTCTGTCCATCGCCTGGGCACCGGGCCTTCCCGCGGGGGCCGCCGACGAGCACACGGACCACCGGGCCGGCGACGGCCGGCCGGCCGGGCACGCGGCCGTACGACAGCAGACGTTCGTACCGGACGGCGGCGCCGTCGACCAGGGCACCCCGGACGGGGGCGGGGACGGCCCTTTTCTCCCCGGCCCGTCTGACGGGGACCCGAAACTGACGGACACGACTGCCCATGCCAACGGCGGGAGGAACAGTGCGGGGTGACGACACGCGGCCGGAGACGGCCGGAGGCGGGCAGGCCCGCGAGAGAAGCGGCCCGCGCCACGCCGCCCCCAGGAAGTCGCTGCTGACCAAGCTCCAGATACCGGCGGGCAAGGCGTTCGCGCTGGCCGCGATGCCGACGGCGGTGTTCGTCGGGATGGGGCTCACGCCCCGGCTCGCGCTCGCCGAGGACGCCAAGGACATCCCGTTCGCGCCGGGGCCGTGCGTCACGCGCTCCGACGAGCCGCCGGAGGAGTCCGCCTCACCGTCACCGTCCGGGAAGCCGTCGGACGAGGCGTCCGGCGAACCGTCCGAGGGTCCGTCAGGGGACGCCACGGACAAGCCGGAGCCGCCCGCGGGCGGCGGCGGGGGCGACGACGGTCCCGAGCCCTCGCCCGGCGAGACACCGCCCGCGTCCGACGCCTCGAAGCCGGCCGCGCCCAAGGAGCCCGCGCCGGAGCCGAGCGGGTCGAAGTCCAAGGACCCGCTGGATCCGCTGGGGCTGGGCGACGCGCTGGGTGACCTTCTCGGCGTACCGGACAAGGACACGGACGCCGGCAAGGACGACGGCAAGGACACGGACGCGGACGACGGCAAGGAGTCGGACAAGCCGGCCGATCCGGAGTCCGGGAAGCCCGAGTCCGGGAAGCCCGCGGATCCGAAGCCGGGGACGTCGGACAAGCCGGACGGCGACAGGGCCGACAGCACCGAGGACGCCATCAGGGACGCCGCGGACAAGGCCGGGGCGGACGTCGAGGAGCTGGACGACGCCGCGAAGGGACTCGACGCCCGCAAGGACGACGACATCCCCGAGGGCGCCGACGGCAAGCCCCGCTTCCCCTGCCCGGAGGCCGACCCGGAGGCGCTGGCCGCCGCCGAACTGGAGCCCGGCATCCCGAATCTGCCGGACGACCCGTGGCAGCTGGAGACGACGAAGCTCACCCTGCGGGGTCTGGACTACCACGGCATCGTCGACGTGAAGACGGGCAGCGGAAAGATCAAGAAGGCGCTGAAGTTCACCGCGTCGGAGGTGGACATCAAGGACCTGCACCAGAAGGTCGTCTACCCCGGGGGCCGTACGGCGCACGTGGCGAGCACACCCGACTCCACGTCGACCATCCGGGACGGTCAAGTCACCATGTACACCGAGAAGTTGACGGGCAATCTGTTCGGTCTGATCCCCATCGAGTTCAGCCCGGACACCCCGCCGCCGCTCAACGTGCCGTTCGCGTTCTTCACGGACGCGCAGGTCGTTCAGGCGGGTCAGTTCGGCGGCACGCTCACCGTGCCCGGACTGCACAACTACATCACCGACTGACCGAACGCCGGACGGGCCGC
>NZ_MDCR01000362.1 GCF_001723055.1 Streptomyces niveus | reverse complement strand
CTGCTCGGCACCGGCGGATTCCGCCTGTGGCGCCGAAGGAACACGGGCAGTTGAGGAAGTAGCCCGGATGAACTGCTGAACAGCCGTCACCGCGATGCCGGGCCTGTACGCCGCTGCGTCCTGGTGGAGCACGGTCGTACCGAAGTACCGCACGACCGAGGAATGGCCGGCCGATGACCGGTCCGCCTCTGGCCGGGCGGGGGCCCGCCCCCGCCCGGCCGCCATGCGCGACACCGCGCAAGCACGGAAACAGGACCCCACCCCCACATCTGTACGCGCTCCGCGAGGAGGACCGTGCCCCGTCAGACCGGCGCCACCGATCCGGCCGCCGACCCGAACTCCCGTCCCCCCGGCCGCGGAAGACTGCGCGCCGCCGCCGTCACCGTGGCCCTGGGCGCCGCGCTGTTCCTCGTCGGCGCCATCGCTCTCTCGCCGCTGGACAAGGACCCCGACGCGGCCAAGGACGCCCGGCCTGGGGCGAGTTCACCGCGCGGTTCGATCGCCGCGCTCCGTGAAGACCTGCGCAGGCTGCCCGAGAACCCCGTCGGCTGGGCGCAGTTGGGCATGGCGTACGTCCAGCAGGGACGTACCACCGCCGATCCCGCCGTCTACGCCAAGGCCGAGTCCGCGCTCCGCCGGTCGCTGAAGGTCCAGCCGCGCGACAACTACCAGGCCGAGACGGGCATGGGCGCCCTCGCCGCCGCACGGCACGACTTCGCCACCGCGCTGACCTGGGGCCGCAGAGCCGCCGCCACCAACCCGTCGAACGCCGCCGCGCAGGGCGTACTCGCCGACGCGTACACCCAGCTCGGGCGGTACGAGGAGTCGTACCGCGCCGTACAGCGCATGACCGACCTGCGCCCCGACACGTCCTCGCTCGCCCGCGCCTCGTACACGTGGGAGTTGCGCGGCGACATCCCGCGGGCCCGCGCGCTCATGAAGCGCGCGCTGAACGACGCGGCCTCACCGTCGGACCAGGCATTCGCACGGCTCCATCTCGCCACGCTCGCCCAGGAGTCGGGCGACGCCGACACCGCGCTGCGGGAGGCGGAGAACGGTCTTCGCCGTGCCGAGGACGACGCCCCGCTGCTGGAGGCGCGGGCGCGCGCGCACGCCGCCCTCGGTCACGGCCGCCAGGCCGTCGCCGACTACACGGCGGCCGTGGCGATCGCGCCCCTGCCGCAGTACGTCCTCGGCCTCGGCGAACTCCAGCAGTCCCTCGGACGGGAGACGGAGGCACGTGCGCAGTACGGGATCCTGCGAGCCCAGGAGCAGGTACGCCGGGCCGGGAACGCCCCCGCCGACACGGACGCGATCCTCTTCGAGGCCGATCACGGAGACGCCGGGCGGGCCGTCACGATGGGGCGCGCCGCCGTCGAGACGCGGCCGTTCATCGCCGTACAGGACGCCTACGCCTGGGCGTTGCACCGTGCGGGCCGGGACGCGGAGGCCCTGCCGTACGCGGACCGGGCCCTGTCCCTCGGGACGCGCGGCGCGCTCTACCACTACCACCGCGCGATGATCCACGAGGGACTCGGGGACACGTCGGCGGCCCGGAAGGACCTCGAACGGGCCCTGGCCGTCGACCCGCACTTCCACCCGCTGCACGCACCGCGCGCCCGGACCGCCCTTGACCGAATCGACGACGCCTCATGAACCTGACGTCGCGCCGCGCCCTCGCCGCCGGGCTCCTGCTGACCGCCGCGGCCGTCGCCGGGGTCACCTCCGCGCCCGGCGCCTCCGCGCATCCGCTGGGCAACTTCACCGTCAACCACCACACCGGCCTCACCCTCCACCAGGACCGTGTCGACGCGCTGCTCGTGGTCGACCGTGCCGAGATCGCCGCCGCGCAGGAGCTGCCGGGCGTCGACCGCGACGGCAACGGCGCCGTGGACGCCGCCGAGGCGCGGGCGTACGCGCGTACGGCCTGCGCGAGTGCCGCCGCCGGACTGCGCGTCAAGACCGGTGGCACGGGGCTCGGCTTCACCGTCCGAAGCAGCGCCTTCACCTACCACCCGGGCGAGGCCGGGCTCCGTACGAGCCGGCTGAACTGCTCGCTCACCGCACCGGCCGATCTGCGGCGCCCGGCGGACGTCACCGTACGCACCGCCTACGACAGCCGCCGGATCGGCTGGCAGGAGATCACCGCGCGGGGCGGCGGCGTCACGCTGACGGCGAGCGACGTGCCCGCCGCGTCCCCCACCGACGAACTGCGCCGCTATCCGACCGACCCGCTGGCGTCCCCGCTCGACCAGCGGTCGGCCACCCTGCGCACGGAACCGGGCGGCTCGGGCGGAAGCTCGGTGGGGTCCGCGGCGCTGCCCGGCGCGCAGTGGGTCCCCGGCCCGGTCACCGCCGCGCTCGACAAGGTGTCCGGCGTCTTCGACTCGCTCGTCGGTACACGTGAACTCACCGTGCCGGTCGGGCTGTTGGCCCTGCTCCTCGCCGTGGTGCTCGGCGCCTCGCACGCGGCCATGCCCGGCCACGGCAAGACCATCATGGCCGCCTACCTGGCCGGGCGACGGGGCACCCCGCGCGACGCGGTGACCGTCGGCGCGACCGTCACCCTCACCCACACCGCCGGGGTGCTCGCCCTCGGACTGCTGCTGCCGGCCGCCACGTCGCTCGCCGGGGAGACCGTGCTGACGTGGCTCGGGCTCGCCAGCGGGCTGCTGGTGACGGGAATCGGGGTGTGGCTGCTGCGCTCCGCCCTGCGGGGCGGGTCCACGCACGGACATCACCACCATCACGGGCACGGGCACCACCACCACGAACACGACCATCCGCATCCCGAGCCACCGGCCGGCGACGGTCCGTCCGCCGTCGCCGTACTCACCCCCGTACAGACCGAGCCGCACACCCACACCCATCCCCACCCCGCCGCCGCGACCCGTGGCGGGCTCATCGGCATGGGCATCGCGGGCGGCCTCGTCCCCAGCCCCTCGGCCCTCGTCGTCCTCCTCGGCGCCGTCGCCCTGGGCCGTACCGCCTTCGGTGTCCTGCTCGTCCTCGGCTACGGACTCGGCATGGCCGGCACGCTCACCCTCGCCGGACTCCTGCTGGTCCGCCTGCGCGACCGCGTCGAGCGGAGCACCCGCGCCGCCGCGGCGACCCGGTGGAAGGGACTGCGGAAACTGGCCCGTTGGGGCCCGGTGGCCACCTCCGCCCTCGTTCTGCTGGTCGGCATCGGGCTCACCCTGCGCGCGGCCACCGGCCCCTGGTGACCTGTACCGGCCCACTCCGGGAGGCCGTGGCGGTATGGGCCGGA
>NZ_MDCR01000361.1 GCF_001723055.1 Streptomyces niveus | reverse complement strand
CGGTACGCCCGGCGCCGGGCGGCGACTGGCTGTGCTCGGGGCGGGGGTGATGGGATCGGGCATCGCCGCGCTCGCGGTCGGGCACGGGGTCGCGGTGTCGCTGATCGACCTGGACCGGCGCCGACTTGACGGGGCCCCGGCCCGGATCGGCCAACAGGTGCGGATGGCACGGCTGATGGGCGCGCTGCCGGACGGGACCGACCCCGGCGCCCTCGCCACCGGCCGGTCCCTCGCCGACCTGGTGACGGCCGGTGACGCGCACCCCACCGCCGTGATCGAGGCGGTCACCGAGGACCCCGAGGCCAAGGCGAAAGCCCTCGCCGACGTCTGCTCACTGGTCGCGCCGGGCACCCCGATCATCTCGAACACGTCGGCGATCCCCATCGACGAACTGGCGGGAGCACTGACACGGCCGGCCGATCTGATCGGCACCCACTTCATGAATCCGCCCTGTCTGATCCGGACCGTGGAGGTGATCCGGGGGACGCACACCGGCCAGGCCACGCTGGACGCGCTACGGGCCCTGCTCGGCGCGCTGCGCCGGGAGTCGATCGTGGTGAACGACGCGCCGGGTTTCGTCACCAGCCGGCTCCTGCACCCCATGATCAACGACGCGGTACGGGTGGTGGCGGCCGGCACCGCGAGCGCCGAGTCGGTCGACCTGCTCATGCAGGGCTGTCTGGGCCACCCGACGGGTCCGCTGCGCACCGCCGACCTCATCGGGCTGGACAACCTGGTCGACTCGCTGTGGGTGCTGCACAGCAGGACCGGCGACGAAGGCTGCCGCCCCTGCGACCTGCTGCTGGAGTTGGTGGAGGCGGGCCACCTCGGTCGCAAGAGCGGGCGCGGCTTCTACGAGTACGGGCACGAGTACGAGGGAGAACACGTATGACCACGTCATCCGACACCGTCCAGACGGACCTGCTGCGGTTCCTGGCGACACGTACGGGCCGCACCTGGGAGACCGACGCGGACGTCTTCGGTTCCGGCGGGCTGTCCTCCCTCTTCGCCATGGAGCTGGTGGTGCACCTGGAGCGGTCGTACGGCATCGCCGTACGCGGCGCCGATCTGCGGATGGACAACTTCCGTACGGTGCTTCAGATGACCGCGCTGGTCGAGCGGCTCCAACAGCAGCCGACTGCCGGTGACTCCGGTGGCTCCGGTGCGTGAAGCCGTCGCCGCGGCCACCGCGGCGGTCACCGCACTCGTCGGAGACCAGGCGGCCCGTTGGGACCGGGCGGGCCGGCTGCCCGAGGACGTCGTCCGCAAGCTCGGCGCGGCCGGCCACCTCACGGCCCAGATCCCGACGGCGTACGGCGGGCCGGGCTGGAACAGTGCGGACAGCGGCGAGTTCACCGCCCATGTCGGCAGTCTGTGCAGCTCCCTGCGGAGCGTGATGACCTCAGGCGGGATGGCCGCGTGGACCGTCGAACGGCTCGGTGACCGCGCCCAGTCGGCGGAGCTGCTGCCCCGGCTGGCCTCGGGTGACACGGCGGCGGTCGCGTTCAGCGAGCCGCAGGCGGGCAGTGACCTGTCGGCCATCGAAACCACCGTCACGCTCGACGGGGACACGCTCGTGCTCACCGGCCGCAAGAAGTGGGTGACCGCCGCCGAGTACGCCGATCTCTTCCTGGTCGTCGCACGGATGGGGGAGGAGGGCGCCGTGGTGGTGGTCCCCCGGACCGCCCCCGGGGTTCGGCTGCGCCGGGTGACCGATCCGCTGGGCTGCCGGGCGGCCGGGCACGCCGATCTCCGGCTGGACGAGGTGCGGTTGCCGCTGAGCAGTCTGCTCGGCGGCGGGCGGCAGCCGCTGTCGCTGCTGGTGACGACGGCCCTGGCCTACGGCCGTCTCTCCGTCGCGTGGGGGTGCGTCGGGATCCTGCGGGCCTGTGTGACGGCGGCCGTCGAACACGCGGGCTCCCGGCACCAGTTCGGCCTGCCGCTGGGGCGGCACCAACTCGTCGCCCGGCATCTGGCCGACCTCTGGACCGCCGAGCAGATCGCCGCCCGGGTCTGTGAATACGCCAGCCGCCGCTGGGACGAGAACGCCGCAGATCTGGGCACCGCGATCGTGCTGGCCAAGTACGTCAGCTCGGGCCAGGCGGCCAACGGCGCCGCCGCCGCCGTCCAGGTGCTCGCATCGGCCGGCGCGCAGGACGGCCATGTCGTCGCACGGGCGTACCGCGACGCGAAGCTCATGGAGATCATCGAGGGCAGCAACGAGGTGTGCCAGCTGATCCTGGCCGACCACGCCCGGAGCCGGACATGACTGCCGCCACCACGGTGAAGTGCCTGGTCTGGGATCTCGACAACACGCTCTGGCAGGGCACGTTGCTGGAGGACGAGACCGTCGTCCTGTCCGACGCGATCCGCGAGGTGATCGTCGGCCTGGACACCCGGGGCGTACTCCAGTCGGTGTCCAGCCGCAACGACCACGCCCTCGCCTGGGCCCGGTTGGAGGCACTGGGCGTCGCCGACTACTTCGTCGTGCCGCAGATCGGCTGGGGGCGCAAGTCGGACGCCGTACGCCGGATCGCCGAGCAGCTGAACTTCGCTCCCGGCACCGTCGCCTTCATCGACGACCAGCCGGCCGAACGGGCCGAGGTCGCCCACCATCTCCCGGACGTGCGCTGCTATCCGGCGGCGGACGCCACGACGCTGCTCGGCCTGCCCGAGTTCAGCCCGAGGTCGGTGACCGTCGACGCGCGCAGGCGCCGGAAGATGTACCAGGCGGGCTTCCGGCGTACGGACGAACAGACCCGGTTCACCGGCTCGGACGAGGACTTCCTGCGCTCGCTGGAGATGGTGCTGCGCATCGGGCGGGCCACCGAGGACGAACTGTCACGGGTCGAGGAACTGACCCTGCGCACCAGCCAGTTGAACGCGACCGGGGTGCACTACCCGGACCATGCCCTGCGCGCGCTGCTCGCCCGCCCCGGCCACGAGGTCCTGGTCACGACGCTCACCGACCGCTTCGGACCGCACGGTGCCGTGGGGGTGCTGCTGCTGGAGAAGCACCCGGGGGCCTGGCATCTCAAGCTGCTGGCCACCTCGTGCCGGGTGGTGGCCTTCGGCACCGGCACGATGATCCTCAACTGGCTGACGGACCAGGCCGCCCGCGCCGGTGTCCATCTGCTGGCGGACTTCCGCCCCACCGACCGCAACCGGATGATGGAGATCGCCTACCGGTTCGCCGGATTCGACGACCGCCCCTGCGACTGCCGCGCCCTCGTCCCGTCGCGCCCAGGCGCCGACGTCCAACTGCTCCACCTGCCGGCCACCCGCCGCGCCGCCCCCACGACGGCCCGACTCGTCGCACCCGACCTCACCGCCGGCGGACCAGCGTGATCCCGTCGGCCATCGGAAGCATGGACACATCGACCCGCCGGTCGTCCCGAATCCTGGCATTGACCTCACGTACACCGGCGGTGTCCGCGTCGTCGGCGGCGGGGTCGACGACCCGTCCGAAGAAAAGGGTGTTGTCCACCACCACGAGACCACCCGGCCGTACGAGCCGCAGCGCCAACTCGTAATACGCCGGATAATTCGCCTTGTCGGCATCGATGAACACGAGCCCGAACCGATCCGCACAGCCTTCGGAAACCATTTCCTCAAGGGTTTCGACCGCCCTGCCGATCCGCACGTCGATCCGCTCGTGAACACCCGCCCGCCGCCAGTAGTCCGCCGCGATCTCGGGCCACCGATCGGTCACATCACAGGTGACGAGTTTCCCGCCCGGCGGCAGAGCGCGAGCCATGCACAAGGTGCTGTAGCCGGTGAACGTACCGATCTCCAACACATCGGTCACTCCCGTCACCGCGACCAGGAACGCGAGGAACTGCCCTTCCTCGGCCATGACTTGCATCGCCTCCCCGCCGGGCAGCTCTGCGGTCGTCCGGCGCAGATCGCGCAGAACAGCGTCTTCCCGCAGCGAGAATTCGCGCACATACGCGAGGAGTTCCGACCCGGCAGCAAGCTGATTGGCCATACCGAAAAGGGTAGTTGAGCGTCCAGCGGGATTCAATATCGCCTGTCGCCCCCATCGCCCCATCGCTCCTAACGCCTTTTCGCGCCGTCGAAATCGAACTTGAGGGGCCGGCCCCGGCCTTCGGCGCCGCCGCCGGTCGCCTGGAGGGCGGGCAGCAGCAGGAGCCACAGATCGTGGAGTCTCTCTTCGATGTGCTCCCGTCCGTCCAGTGCGTCGGAGACGGTGTGGAGTCCGAAGAAGGCGTACACGACCGCGTTCCCGGCCTTTCGGGGGACCACGGAGGGGCCGAGCGCCCCTTCCTGGCGGGCTTCCTCCAGCAGACCGACCACCGTTTCGATCCAGCCCTCGAAGGGGGAGGGCAGGGAGGCGTCGACGGACTTGCGTTCGGCCCAGAGCCGCGAGCCGCCCCGTACGACGACGTCGTCCCGGAACGCGCGGGCGACCGAGAAGCTCAGCGCGACGAGTTTCTCCAGCGCCGGGATGTCCGCCTCGCGATGGCGTCCGATCAGCGCGGGCCAGGTCGCGAACAGCTCCTCCATCACCGCGAGGGCGAGCTTCTCCTTCCCCGCGTAATGGAAGTAGATCGCGCCGCTGGTCCGCCCGGAAAGCGCGCTGATGTCGCTGATACTCGTGCCCGCGTAGCCCCGCTCCTCGAACAATTGCGCAGCCGCCTCCAGAAGAGAACGCCGTGTTGCTTCCGCCCGTCCCTGCACATTCATCCCCGATGCCGCACCGTCGCTTTACCGCAGGGAAATCTAGTCCATGAAGTGGTCAAGATCATAAAGCGGGCGTGCGAACCCATGAGGCATGAGTTCTTCTGATTACATGGAGAATTCAACGGGTGTTCTCGCCGGTGAATCCCGGCTGAGCTGGTCACGTACGGTCCCTCGTGAGCTGGTGCACCGTACGTCGGCCGCGGAGGTACTGCTCACCGACGTATGTCCGAGTCCTGAGCGGAACGTGTTCGACGTGGCGGCGTCCTGGCCGAGGTCGCATCCCACGTTCCCGCGCGACGGTGAGCCCCTGCACAGCCCGCTGATTCTCGTCGAGACGGTGCGCCAGCTCGGCATATACCTGCCTTTGAGTCACTACGGAGTGCCTCCCCGGTTCCGGATGTTGATCACCGACCTGCACTTCCGGTTCGATCCGGACCTGGAGCCACGCGCCACCGCGAACTCCACCGATGTCATCTGCCGGGCGGCCGTGAGCGACATACGCACCGGGGCGGACGGGACGGTCGCCGGACTCCGGATGGAGGTCTCCATGCGCGTCGGTGCCCAGGTGTTCGCCCGGGCAGGGGGCGGCGCGCGCTTCGTGAGCCCGGCGCGGTACGCCGCCCTGCGCGGTGCCCGAGCGGCTGTTCGTCCGCCCGTACCCGCCGGTGACTGGGTCCGGCCGGACCTCGCGCGGATCGGAGCAGGTCACGCACGCGATGTGATGATCGCGGTCGGTGACGACGGTGCCCTGTCGCTGCGACCGGCCGATCCGCTGCATCCCTTCTTCTTCGACCACCCCTCGGACCATGTGCCGGGCATGGTCCTGCTGGAGGCGGCGCGGCAGGCCGGGGCGCTGGCGAGCGACGGCCGGCGCCTGCGCCCTACCGCCGGTCGGCTGAAAGCCGTGAGCTTCGCCGAGTTCGCGCCGGCGGCCCGGGTGCTGTCCGTGCCGCACCACCGGACCTGCGGTTTTCGTGTCCTCCAGGGAGGCCGGTACGTCGCCTATGGGGCCTTGGAGTACCGGTAGACACACCTTCATCACCATGTGTCCCTGCTTGACCACATTTCGTAAAGGTACATAACGTAGCGATCGTTATGTTCCTGGGTGAGTCCGAGGGGCTTCTCCCTTCGCGTACGCCCACCGGGAACCGATCCCGCCCCGGAGCGGGCGATCAACGCGGCGACCGTGCGCGAGGGCACGGTGCTCGGCGTTCCCCCCTCCTCGGGTACTTCGGAACGGAAACCAATCGCATGAGCTCAGAACGCGTCCTCTCCTGGACGCCGTCGGCCATCGTCTTCGACTGCGACGGCACCCTCATGGACACCGAAAAGCACTGGCAGGACGCGAGAGAGCACGCGCTCGGCGAGTACGGCCTGGTCGCCGCCCCGGGCTTCGCGGAGCGCGCCAAGGGCCTGCACTACACCGAGTGCGGCCGGCTCATGGCCGTGGAGAGCGGACACCCCGACCTCACCGAGGAACTGACCGGCGGTCTGCTCCGGATCTTCCTCGAACTGGTCGCGGAGAATCCGGTGACCATGCCCGGAGCCCGTGAACTGGTCGCGTCCGCGGCCACGTTCGCGCCGCTGGCAGTGGCGAGCAACTGCCCGCGCGAGGTCGTCGAGTCCTGCCTCGACACGGCTGACCTGCGCGACTACTTCGACCACATCGTGGTCCCCGACGCCGGAACCCGGCCCAAACCGCAGCCTGACGTCTACCTGACCGCCGCGCGCCGCTGCGGCGCGGAGCCGGCCGACGCGCTCGCCGTGGAGGACTCGCTGTGCGGCGTCGAAGCGGCGTCGCGAGCCGGGATGCGCATTCTCGGGGTCGGTCCCTGGCCGGGCGAGCGCACCACGGCCATGGTCGACCTCTGGGTCTCCTCGCTCGCCGAACCGAACCTCTCGCGCTGGGCCGACGCGCGCATTCCCCAACAGGCCACCCGCTGAGCCCTGTCGGGCCGGGCGGTCCTGCCGTCCTGTGAGGAGCCCGCAACGTCGCCGACGACTGGACCGATCGGAGGTGAACGCCGGACCCTGGTCGGGTGACTGAGAACGCTCCCTCCTCCCCCCGTACGCCGCAGTGCCTCGTGCGGCCCGGCGCCCGAACCTGGCGGTGTGCGCCCGCACCCGCCGAGGTACGGGACTTCCACGCCGCACTGCCCGGCCACTCATCCACTCCACTGACCGAACTCCCACAACTGGCGGCGGAGTTGGGGGTGGGCCGAGTCTTCGTCAAGGACGAGTCGTCCCGTCTCGGGCTGCCCGCGTTCAAGGCGCTGGGTGCATCCTGGGCGGTCCACCGCGTCCTTGCCGAGCGAGCGGCGAGCGGGGAGGAACCGGGCCCCGTCACCCTGGTGACGGCCACCGACGGCAACCACGGCCGGGCGGTGGCCCGTACGGCACGCCTGCTGGGACAGCGCGCCCACGTCTTCGTGCCACGGGGCGTGCATCCGCGCGCCGTCGCTGCCATCGCCGCCGAACGAGCGACGGTCACCGAGGTCGCCGGGGCGTACGACGAGGCCGTACGCCTGGCGGCCGAGGCGGCGGCGGCCCGCCCGGACGCGGTCCTCGTACAGGACACGGCCTGGGCGGGCTACGAGCGGATCCCGGGGTGGATCGTCGAGGGCTACTCCACCCTCTGCGCCGAGATCGACGAGCAGTTGACGGAAGGAGGACACGCCGCGGGCCCGGATCTCGTCGCCGTACCCGTGGGGGTGGGCTCACTGGCGCAGGCCGTCGTCACCCACTACCGCAGCCGCCCGTCCGGGCAGTCCCCGGCGCTGCTGTCGGTGGAGCCGGAGGCGGCGGCCTGCGTCCTCGAAAGCCTCGGCCTCGGCGAACCGGTCAGCGTCAGCACCGGCGAAACCACCATGGCCGGGCTCAACTGCGGTACCCCGTCCAGCATCGCCTGGCCCTGCCTGCGCGACGGGCTGGACGCGGCGGTCGCCGTCACCGACCTCGACAGCGCGGTCGCGGCCGGTGATCTCGCGGCGCTCGGTGTCTCCTCGGGTCCCTGCGGGGCGGCGTCGCTGGCGGGCGTGCGCGTGGTGCTCACGGGCGAGGGCGGCGAAGAACGCCGTACGGCACTGGGACTTGACGCGTCGTCGGTGGTCGTCCTGCTGAGCACGGAGGGCACGGCCGCCAACCCGCGGGCCAACGGGGACCATCGGACAGGCGGCGAGTGAATTCCCGTACGCGGCAAGGCCGCTGACCCGGTGCGCAAACCGCCTAGCATCACCTGCCATGAGTGATAGGGAGCCCCTTCTCGACTGGCTGCAGAACTGGTACGCGCAGCAGTGCGACGGCGAGTGGGAACACGAGTGGGGCGTGAAGATCGCCACGCTCGACAATCCCGGCTGGACCGTCAGCATCGACCTGGAGGAGACCGGCCTGGAAGGACGCGACTACATCCGCCGGGAGATCAACCGCGCGCCGCAGGACTGGATCTGGGCCTGGACCGCCGAGGAGACCTTCCACGCGGCGTGCGGCCCCGGCAACCTCACCGAGGCCCTCACGCTGTTCCGTACCTGGGCGACCACGATCGCGCCCCCGGAGCGCTAGGTGTTCTGTCCTGGGAGGTTGTGGACGGGTGAGCCAGGTCTCGGCTGAGGGATCTTGAACGGGTGAGGACCTTCCGGTTCGGTGTGGATTGCGACGTCTACACCTGACCGAAAGGCCCTCGTGCCCCACCGTAATGCACCCCTGACCGAGACCGGACGCCTCCGTCCGGCCCGCTGCGTCGTCGAGGA
>NZ_MDCR01000360.1 GCF_001723055.1 Streptomyces niveus | reverse complement strand
ATTGTCGACGCGCCGGGCGGGGCAGCGGTCGGCGGAAACTCCGGTGACGTGCCCGCCCGGCGCGTCGACAATGGCACGCGGGTGTGACCGTCGGGAACGTTCGAGGCTCCCCGGAGTCCCCCCGATGAGCGTTACCCCCTATGACCCACCAACTGGCAAGGAGCGACCTCATGGTGCGACGTACGACTGTCCCCAGCCTTTTCCCGCCCCCCGGTTACGCGCACGCGGCCGTGGTCGAGACCGGCAGCCGTCTGGCGTTCATGGCCGGATCCGTACCGCTCGACAAGGACGGCACGCTCGTCGGACCGGGCGACTTCGCCGCTCAGGCCGCCCAGGTGCTGGCCAATCTGGAGACGGCGCTGCACGCCATCGGCAGCGATCTGAGCCGGGTGATATCCACCGACGTGTACGTGGTGGCGTCGGAGCCCGCGGATCTGAGCCGGGTCTGGGACGTCGTCCACGCGTCCGGCCTCACCACGGGGCCGCACACCTCCACGCTGCTCGGGGTCGCGTGCCTCGGCTACACGGGCCAGCTGGTGGAGATCACGGCGGTGGCCGAGGTCGACGCGGCGACGGACCCGGGGGAATGAGACGTTCTTCGACCGTGGCCGCTGCCGTGGGCGTGGCCCTGGTGGCCCTGATGGCTCTGGCCGGCTGCTCCGCCGCCGCCGACGACGAAGCGCCCGACACCTCCGCGTACACCGACGGCAGCCGGGTGCCGAAGGTCGAGAAGGAGTGGGACATCCCCGAACTGCCGCTCTCCCGGTACGAGTTCGGCGCCGACGACACCAAGCGCACGACCCGGGCCCAGGCCCGCCTCGCCCAGCGCTGCATGGCGGACCACGGCTTCGCGGACTTCCCCCTCGACCCCGCCCTGCCCGGCTCGATGAACACCGTGGGCGGCCGGTTGGTGTCGGTGGCGATGGCGACCCCCTTCGGCGAACTCGACCTCGACGAGGCCCGGCGCTGGGGCTACGGCTGGAACCCGAAGACGGCCGAGAAGGCGGCGGCGAAGAAGGACCGCCCGATGACCGACGCGGAATTCGAGGTGCTCTACAACTCCGACCGCTCCACCGGCCGCACCGTCAACGGCCGGGCGATCCCCGAGAACGGCTGCTCCGGCCAGGCCGCCGCCCGGCTCACCGAGGGTGTCGAGGACACGACCCGCATGTACACCTACACCTCGCGCCGGTCCCAGGCACTGGCCGAGCAAGCGCGGAAGGACCCCGACGTGAGCCGGGCGCTGCGTACCTGGGCGTCATGCGTCGAGGACAAGGGCTTCGCGCGGTACGCGGGCCGTGAGGAGGCATTCCGCGACGAGGCATGGGACGGGGACGACGACGGCAACACCCGTCGTACGCGCGAGGAACGGGACACCGCCGTCGCCGACATCGAGTGCGCCCGCGAGCACAACACGGTCGGTGAGTGGTGGGCCGGCGAGGCGCGGGCGCAGTCGGCCGACGTCCGGAGCCACCGCGCGACGTACGAGGCGGTGCGCCGCGACCAGGAGGTCGTACGTGCCAACATCCGCGACGTGTTGGGAGGTTGACGGTCCCGGCCGTGCCTGAGGAGACCTGAAGGTAGGGGAAACCCGACCATCAGGTCTCGACCTGACCGTGCTGACCGCGAGGCCCCCCGACGGCTGCAATGGCGGGGTGATTACTTGGCGAGTCGAACGCGAGAACAGCAGGTCGGCGGCCCGGGGGGCCTCCTGGTGGTGGCCGGTGGGATGGCTGCTCGCCGCGGGCTGGGCGGCGGCCTTCCCCCTCGTCTCCGACGTGGGGACACACCGGGTGTGGGGCGTCTGCGCGGCTTTCGGATACACGGCCGCCGCCGTCGCCGCCCGCGTGCTGCCGCGCCCGCGCGCCGTACGGGTCCCGGTGGTGCTCGCCCTGGCGGGCGCGGTCGTACTGCCGCTGCTGCTCCTGGTCCTCACCGGGCAGGCGCAGTCCGAGGTCGACGTCATCGAACGGTCCGGCCGGCTGCTGTACGCGACGGGGACCCCGTATCTGGACGCGCCCCGTCGGGTCGAGGAGTACACGCCGTACCTGCCGGGATGGCGCTCCTGGGAATCCCGCGCGCGCTGCTCGGTGAACACGGCTGGGCGGCGCGGTACTTCGGCGACGCGCGGGTGTGGTGCGCGGCGGTGTTCCTGTCGTGTCTGGTGGCGAGCCGGGCGGTCGTACGGCGGCGGCCCGGGGGCAGCGCTCACATCCGGTCCCATGTCCCGGACGGGGACGGGCGCTTCGCGGCGGTGACGGCCGTACTGATCGCCTCACCCGTCGTCGCGCTGCCCCTGTGCGTCAGCGGCGTCGATCTGCCCCTGGCCGGGCTCTGCGTGCTGGCCATCGCCTTCGCCGTACGCGGTCGGCCGGTGGCCGCCGGGCTGGTGCTCGCCGCCGCCTGCTCGCTCAAGTGGACGGCCTGGCCCGCGATCCCGGTCGTCGTGGCGCTGCTCGGCTGCGCCTGGGGCGCCCGGCATGGTCTGCGGTGCGCGGGCACGGCGGCCGCCGGTACGGCCCTGCTGATCCTGCCGAGCGCGCTCCTGTCGCCCGGCCCGATGGCCGAGCAGGTGCTCGCCTTTCCCACCGGACAAGGCGAGTTGGCGACCCCGGCGACCAGCCCGCTGCCCGGCCGGCTGCTCGCCGAGCAGGGCGCCACGGGGTGGGTCGTGGCGGTGACGCTGCTCCTGTGCGGCGCGTCGGCCGTCGGCCTCTCGCTCGTCCTGCGACCGCCACGGGACGCCGTGGGGGCCGCCGACCGGCTGGCGGTCGGCCTCTCGATCGCGTTCCTGCTGGCACCCGCCGGACGGTTCGGCTATCTGGCGCTGCCCGTGCTGCTGGTGGTGTGGGCGCGGTCGGTGGGCGCGGGATCGGTGGGTGCGAGGTGGTCCGGTACGGGATCGGCCGACGCACGGTCGTCCGGTACGCGGTCGGTGGGTGCGCCGTCGTCCGGTACGGAACCGGCGCCCCAGGACCGGGACGCGGACGCGCAGTTGGCCACGGCCGGAGCGGGGCGACGCTCATGAGCTCAACTCTCGTCATCACCAACGACTTTCCGCCCCGCCAGGGCGGCATCGAGACCTTCGTGCACGCGCTGACCTCCCGCATGCCGCCCGACCGCGTCGTCGTCTACACGTCGAGCGAGCCCGGCGCCGCCGCGTACGACGCCACCCTGCCCTTCCCCGTCGTCAGGGACCGCGCCCACACCCTGCTGCCGACCGCGCGCGTCACCCGGACCGCGCGCGAGATAGCGCGGAGCCACGGCTGCGACCGGGTCTGGTTCGGGGCGGCGGCCCCACTCGCGTACATGGCACCGGAGTTGCGGCACGGCGGGATACGGCGCATGGTCGCCACCACCCACGGCCACGAGATCTGGTGGGCCCGTACGCCCGGCGCGCGGCAGGTGCTGCGACGGGTGGGCGCGCACGTGGATGTCGTCACCTACCTCGGTGAGTACACCCGCTCGCGTATCGCCCCCGCCCTCGGCCCCGGTGCGCGGATGAGCCGCCTCGTACCGGGCGTGGACGCGGCGACGTTCCGGCCGGACCGCGCCGCCAGTTGTGCGCGCGACGTGCGGGACCGGCACGGGATCCGGGGGAAGAAGATCATCCTCTGCGTCTCGCGCCTCGTCACCCGCAAGGGCCAGGACGTCCTCGTACGGGCGCTGCCACTGATCCGGCGGTCCGTACCCGACGCGGTGCTGGTGGTCGTCGGCCAGGGACCGGACGAACGGCGGCTGCGCGCACTCGCGCGGCGGCACGCGCCCGGCGCCGTCGTCTTCGCGGGCGGCAGAAGCCATGCGCAGACGGCGAGTTACTACGCGGCGGCCGACGTCTTCGCGATGCCCTGCCGCACC
>NZ_MDCR01000036.1 GCF_001723055.1 Streptomyces niveus | reverse complement strand
CGCGCCGTGCGGCCCCGGCCCGCCGCGCGTCGCCTGCTCCAGGCTGTACGCGCGGAGGTAACCGACGACGGTGTTGGTGACGGCAACCAGCGGCACGGCGACGACCGCTCCGCCGATACCGGCGACCAGTCCGCCCGTGGCGACGGCCAGTACGACGGCCAGCGGATGCACCCGTACCGCGCGGCCGAGGATGAACGGCTGGAGGATGTGGCCCTCGATCTGCTGGACGGCGAGGACCACGATCAGCACCATCAGTGCCGTGAACACGTCCTGGGTGACCAGCGAGACGACGACGGCGAGCGCGCCCGAGATGACCGCGCCGACGAGCGGGATGAAGGCGCCGAGGAAGATGAAGACCGCCAGCGGCACCGCCAGCGGGACGTCGAGGAAGTAGAGCCCGAGACCGATGAAGACCGCGTCGATCAGCGCGACTATCAGGGTGCCGCGTACGTAGGCGGTGAGCGTGCGCCAGGCGCGCGGTCCGGCCCCCGCGAGGCCCGGACGGGCGGCGGCGGGCGCCAGTTTGAGCGACCACTGCCAGATGCGCTTCCCGTCGTACAGCAGGAAGAGGGTGGCGAACACGGCGAGCAGCAGCCCGGTCAGCAGCTCGACCACCACGGTCACGCCCTGGATGCCGGCGGAGGTGATCTCCTCGGTGTTGGTGCCGATGGCGTCGCTGAGGCTCTTCGCGAGGTCGCTGATCTGCTGTTCGGTCACATGGAAGGGGCTGTTGAGCAGCCAGCGCTTCAGTTCCTCGATGCCGTCCGTGACCCGTTCGGAGAGCACGTCGATGTTGTCGACGACCTGCCAGACCACGAACCAGCCTATGAGCCCCATGATGACGAAGCCGGAGACGGCCGTCACGGCGGTGGCCACACCGCGCGGCAGGCCCCACTTCTTGAGTCTGGCGACGGTGGGCTGGAGGAGCGCGGTGACGAGCAGCGCGCCGACGAAGGCCATCACCACGAGCTGCACGGCGCTGATGATCTTCATCAACACCCAGAGCATGCCCGCCAGTACGAGCAGTCGCCACGCGGCCTCGGCGGCGACCCGCATGCCCCACGGAATCGCGGCGGCCGGCTCGGGTTTGGCGGCGACGCTCGGCGCGTAGTCCGGCGGCGCCGGGACACTGTCCCGTACGGTGCCGCCGCCCGGCACGTCGTCCGCGTCGGCCTCCGCCCTGCGCTCCCCCAACCGCTCTCCGAGCTGGGTCAGTTCGGCTCCGACCCGGCCGAGCCACCCCGGCAGTTTCGACATCCTTTGATCCTTCTTCCCCCGAGTCGTCCTGCCTGACGGTACACGCGCAAAGCCCCTCTCCGTGAGACGGAGAGGGGCTTCACAAGGTTGAGCGCCGACGGCGGGAAAAGTCCGGCGGGTGGTACGGAGTGCCTAGTACCAGTTGTTGGCCTGCCAGAACGACCAGGCGCCGCACGGGCTGCCGTAGCGGTCGTTCATGTAGTTCAGGCCCCACTTGATCTGGGTGGCCGGGTTGGTCTGCCAGTCGGCGCCGGCGGAGGCCATCTTGGAACCGGGGAGCGCCTGGACCAGACCGTAGGCACCCGAGGACGGGTTCTGCGCCTTGTAGTTCCAGGTGGACTCGTGGTTCACGATGTTGCTGAAGCACTGGTACTGGTCGCCGGGGATCATCTGGCGTGCCATCGCCTGGACTTCGGCGACCGAGTACGAGCTCTGCACCGAGAAGTCGGAGGAGTCACGCGTCGCCGAACGGCTGGCACGCTCCTTCTCCGCCTTGGCCTCGCGCTCCTTCTCGGCCGCCTCGTCCTCGGCGGCCTGCTTCTTCGCCTTGGCGTCCTTGGCGGCCTGGATACGAGCCGATTCCTCGGCGGACTTCTTCGCTGCCACGTCGGCGGCATTGGCCTGCGCGTCGGCCTGCTGCGTCAACGACGCGGTCTGCACCTGGGCGTGCTGACCCGCGGGGATGTCTGCGAGGAGCGTCGTGTCAGCTGCGGTCGCCTCGAAATTGTCGTCCGAGGCCTGGGGAGCGCCCGAAGCGACTCCCACGACTGCGCCGACGGTGGTGACCGCAGTAGCTGATGCCACGGCGAATCCCCGGACCGAGATCCGGCTCACACGGTTTCCTTCCAGCAGCGTCCGTGTACGTGACCTCACGGATGCAATCGTGCCCCTGGCGCTGGTCTCCGTACCGCACGTCACGGGAGACACGGGCCCGTCGGCAACTCCCGTGGTGGAAGCACCGGATGAAGCTCGGGCGGCATACGACGTCGAATGTGGAGTTGTGGTGGTGCCGCATCCCTGAAGATGCACGGGTGTCGTATGCGGGGCCTGACGGAAGCAAGACTCTGCCGGACGCCGACACCGCAGGGCAATTCTTCGTTGCGTGGGATAGCTCACACCCCGTTTGCCACACCAGTTTCACGGAAATGGCGGCGCGGCACAGCGCCGCCCGGCTAGGCTCTTACGGCCTTGCCGGGCGGCGCCAACTACCGCATTCAGGCGGAGAACTAACCTTCCTCCAGCATTTCGGTCACGAGCGCGGCGATGGGCGAGCGCTCGGAGCGGTTGAGGGTGACGTGCGCGAAGAGCGGATGGCCCTTGAGCTTCTCGACCACGGCGACCACTCCGTCGTACCTGCCCACCCGCAAGTTGTCGCGCTGCGCCACGTCATGGGTCAGCACCACACGGGAGTTGGCCCCGATCCGGGAGAGAACGGTCAGCAGAACGTTCCGCTCCAGCGACTGGGCCTCGTCGACGATGACGTACGCGTCGTGCAGCGAACGTCCGCGGATGTGCGTCAGCGGCAGCACTTCGAGCATGCCGCGCCCCAGCACCTCCTCGATCACCTCACGGCCGGCGACGGCCGACAGGGTGTCGAAGACCGCCTGCGCCCACGGGCTCATCTTCTCGGCCTCGGTGCCCGGCAGATAGCCCAGCTCCTGCCCGCCCACCGCGTACAGCGGCCGGAAGACCATCACCTTCTTGTGCTGACGCCGCTCCAGGACGGCCTCCAGGCCCGCGCAGAGGGCCAGCGCCGACTTGCCGGTGCCCGCGCGCCCGCCCATCGAGACGATGCCGATGTCCGGGTCCTGGAGCAGTTCGAGCGCGATGCGCTGCTCGGCGCTGCGGCCGTGGATCCCGAAGGCGTCCCGGTCACCCCTGACGAGCTTCACGTTGCCCTCGGGCGTGATGCGGCCGAGCGCCTTGCCCCGGTCGGACTGGAGGACCAGTCCGGTGTGCACGGGCAGGTCGGCCAGCTCCGGCACGTAGAGCGTCTCCTCGGAGAAGAGGAGGTCCACCTGCTCGGCCGAGAGCGCCATCTCGCTCATACCGGTCCAGCCGGAATCGGTGATGGCCAGCTCGGCGCGGTACTCCTCGGCGAGGAGTCCGACCGACGAGGCCTTGATGCGCAGCGGCAGGTCCTTGGAGACGACGGTGACGTCGTACCCCTCGGCCTGGAGGTTGCGCGCCACCGCGAGGATCCGCGAGTCGTTGTCCCCCAATCGGAAGCCGGCGGGAAGGACGCCGGGATCGGAGTGGTTGAGCTCGACGCGCAGCGTGCCGCCCAGGTCGCCCAGCGGGATGGGGGCGTCGAGGCGGCCGTACCGGATACGGAAGTCGTCCAGCAGGCGCAGGGCCTGCCGGGCGAAGTATCCGAGCTCCGGATGGTGCCTCTTGGCCTCCAACTCCGTGATCACCACGATCGGCAGCACGACCTCGTGCTCGTCGAAGCGGGACATGGCGTTCGGATCGGCCAGCAGGACGCTGGTGTCGAGAACATAGGTGCGCCTGTCGGGCATGCGGCGCTTTGTGCTGGTCACCACGGAAGGACGTACCCCCTCGGACGAGGTCGGAATACGACGGCGTCACGGGCTGTGGTCGCCCGCCCAGGCCGCGCTTTGGTAGTCCCGCCTGCCCTGCGACGCCCGGCACGCGCACTCGCTGCGTTGTCGGAGTCGCCCAAGTACGTCCAGTACGAGGGCGACCCTCCGCCTTGCGATTGCACGCACCGGACGCCGCAGGGCCCGCCCTTCGGGCGGACGGCGCTACTTCCACAACGCGGCCTGGCGGCGGACGGCGGACCGGACTCGGGCCCAAGTGCGCGGGCCGAGGACCGGCCCTCCACGGCGCCCGTACGCGTCACCGTACGATCGTCCTGGTGCAAAGGGCCTCCCGGGCGGACGGCTGTGGGCCGACCGCTGAGATTCGGCGCCCGCCGTCATCGCTGACGGTTCTGCTCGGACGCCGACCTGTGGAGAGGTATTCCCTCGAACGTCCGCCGCCATGCCACGGCATATGACGGACAGCGCGTGAACCTCGGATGACGAGTCGGTCAGCCGCCCGCGCACGCCGTGCGCCGCCGGGTCCTGCGGGCGCCGGGGCGCATTCCGGGGAGGGGTATCCGAAGGCTTGGGGGGACGGGCTCAGGCGCCGTAGCGCCGGTGTCGTGCCGCGTAGTCACGGAGCGCTCGCAGAAAGTCGACCTTGCGGAAAGCCGGCCAGAAGACTTCGCAGAAGTAGTACTCCGAATGGGCGCTCTGCCACAGCATGAAGCCTGACAGGCGCGTCTCCCCGCTCGTCCTGATCACCAGGTCGGGGTCGGGCTGGCCGCGGGTGTAGAGGTGCGAGGCGATCAGGTCCGTGTCGACGATCTCGGCGAGCTCTTCGAAAGAGGTGCCCTTGCTCGCGTGGTCCACGAGCATGGAGCGGACGGCGTCGGCGATCTCCTGCCGGCCGCCGTAGCCGACGGCGACATTCACCAGTATTCCGGTGTTGCCGTGCGTGGCCTGCTCGGCCTCCTTGAGGACGGTCTGCGTACGAGCGGGAAGCAGGTCCATCGTGCCGACGTGATGGACACGCCAGCGGCCGTCGGCGGCCAGGTCGCGCACGGCGTTCTCGACGATGCCCAGGAGCGGGATCAGCTCGTCCTCGGAGCGCTCGAAGTTGTCCGTGGACAGCAGCCACAGGGTGACCACCTCGACGTCCGTCTCGTCGCACCAGCCGAGCAGCTCCTGGATCTTGCTGGCACCCGCCTTGTGGCCCTGTTCGGTGGTCCCCCCGGAAGCCTTGGCCCAGCGGCGGTTCCCGTCGAGGATGACGCCGATGTGCTTGGGCAGCCCTTGGGTGTGATCGAGGCGCCTCTCCACCCGGCGTGCGTAGAGCCTGTACACCAGGTCGCGCAGGTTCACTGAGTCCACCTCTCGATTTCTGATGGGGACCGCCCGCCGGGCGGACCGCGGGGCCGCCCATGACCGCGGGGAGGGCCGTCCGCGTAACGGGGGACCGCCCGTGGCACCCGAGGCCGTCACATTACTGCGCGGGCGGCATGACGGCCCAACCCGGTCTGTCACAAGTACGTGATAGGGAAGGACTCGTGACTGAATCCGCCTCTTTCCTCGCAGCCGACGACCGGTACGACTCCATGGAGTACCGCCGCAGCGGACGCAGCGGTCTCAAGCTGCCCGCCCTCTCCCTCGGCCTCTGGCACAACTTCGGTGACGACCGGACCCTCGACTCGCAGCGCGCCATCCTGCGCCGCGCCTTCGACCTCGGCGTCACGCACTTCGACCTGGCGAACAACTACGGTCCCCCGGCCGGGTCGGCCGAGCTCAATTTCGGCAAGCTCTTCGCCCAGGACTTCGCGGCCTACCGGGACGAGTTGATCATCTCGACCAAGGCCGGTTATCTGATGCACCCGGGCCCCTACGGGGAGTGGGGTTCGCGTAAGTATCTGACGTCGTCGCTGGACGCCTCTTTGAAGAGGATGGGCCTCGACTACGTCGACATCTTCTACTCGCACCGCTTCGACCCGCACACGCCTCTTGAGGAGACGATGGGCGCGCTGGCGTCCGCGGTGCGGCAGGGCAAGGCGCTGTACGTGGGTGTGTCGTCGTACAACGCGGAGCAGACCGCCGAGGCGGCGCGGCTGTTGAAGGAGATGGGCGTGCCCGCGCTCATCCACCAGCCCTCGTACTCGATGATCAACCGCTGGATCGAGAGCGACGGTCTGCTCGACACCCTGGAGGCGGCCGGCATGGGCTGCATCTCCTTCGTGCCGCTGGCGCAGGGCCTGTTGACCAACAAGTACCTGAAGGGAATTCCGGAGGGGTCGCGGGCCACGCAGGGCAAGTCCCTGGACCCGGGGCTGCTGTCGGACGAGGTCGTACGGAGGCTGAACGGGCTCGACGCGATCGCGCGCGGGCGCGGTCAGTCGCTGGCGCAGCTGGCGATCAGCTGGGTGCTGCGCGACGAGCGGATGACGTCGGCGCTGATCGGCGCGTCCAGCGTGAAGCAGTTGGACGAGAACGTCGCGGCGCTGTCCGGGGCAACGTTGTCGGCCGAGGAGTTGAAGGAGATCGACTCCTTCGCCGTGGACACCGAGGGCACCAACATCTGGGCCGGGCGGAACTGACCGCGAGCCGGCGGCGGGGCCGAAAGCCGGTCTGTCCGGCGCCGGATGAGGTGCGGAGACAGAAAACGGGCCGGTCCGTGGGGGGGGGATACGGACCGGCCCGAGGGGGGGTTTCCACCATAACCCTTCGTAAGTGGTGCCGCGTGCCACCCAGGACCACCGCTACGCTCCGGAGTTGCCGGATTGCTGCGTCCAACACATAGAACGCCCTGGACAGCGGGCCTGAGCGCGCTGTCCAGGGCTTTTGAATGGCGAGAAGTCGCCACCCGATGGGAGTAGTCGACGCGACGGCGACCGCCGTGTCGAGGCGGCGGGTGAATCCAAATGCGGACGAGGGCTGACCTGAAGGCTCCCTAGGGTTCCCCGTATGACGACGAGGAACATCGAGTCCACGGCCGGGACCGGGACCGTACGCGTGACCTGGGCCGCGGCAAACGCCCGGCGGCTGGCGAGGCAGGGCCTCACCGCGCCCGTGGACGGCGGCCCCGCCGCCGTCGCCGGCGCCATGGTCGGCGCCCACGCGCAGGTCCTGTCGGCGGCCGAACTGTCCGTCGCGCTGAGGCTGGACGGCGGCGCGACGCGCGAGTCGGTGCGGACCGCGCTGTGGGAGGACGGCAGCCTGGTCAAGACGTTCGGCCCGCGCGGCACCGTCCATCTGCTGCCCTCCGCCGACCTGCCGCTGTGGACCGGCGCGCTCTCCGCGCTGCCCGCCGGACGCAACCCCCTGCCGCAGAGCGTGCGCATGAGCGAGGAGGAGACGGACCAGGTCGTCGACGCCATCGCCGACGCGCTGGCGGACGACGACCTGACCGTAGACGAGTTGACCGACGAGATCGTGGGGCGCACGGGCACGTGGGCCGGGGACCGGGTCATGGACGCGTTCCAGACGAAGTGGCCCAGGTGGCGGCAGATGACCCACACGGCGGCGCACCGGGGCGCGCTCTGCTTCGGGCCCAACCGGGGGCGGAAGGTCACGTACACCAACCCGCACCGGCTGCTGCCGGGGTTCACCCCGCAGGCGGGGCCCGCGGCGCTGGCCGGGCTGGTGGAGCGGCATCTGTACGCGTACGGTCCGGCGACCCCGCAGCACTTCGCCAAGTGGCTGGCGGCGCCCGTCCGTTGGGCCGTGGAGCTGTTCGACAGGCTCGCGGCGGAGGGCCGGACCGAGCGGGTCGAGTACGAGGGCGGCCCGGCGTGGGTGGTGGCGGGTGACACCGGCTTCCCGGCGGAGCGGCCGGCTCCGGGCATCCGCCTCCTGCCCTACTTCGACGCCTTCACCATCGCCTCCCAGCCCCGGACGCGGCTCTTCGCGGGCGCGGCGTACGAACGGGCGCTCGCCGGCGGGCAGGCCGGGAACTTCCCCGTACTGCTGATCGACGGGGTCGTCGCCGGGGTGTGGCACCAGCGCCGCTCCGGGAAGTGGCTCGACGTGACGGTGGAACCGCTGCCCGGCACGCTGACCGCCGGGCGGCGCAAGGAACTTGAGGAGCAGGTGGAGCGGACGGGCGAGATCCTTCAGGGCACACCACGGCTGACGGTCGGGCCGGTGTCGGTGGGCGCGCACGCGTAGACGCGCGCGAGGCCTCTCTCAGGAGGGCTTGACCGCCTCGATCAGGAAGCGGGTCGTGGTGGCCACGAAGGGGCCTTCGGTCTCGATACGGCGGTGCAGGGCGGCGAGTCGGTCCCGGTATCCGTCGACCGTGAACCCGGGCACCATCCAGATCACCTTCCGCAGGAAGTAGACGACGGCGCCGATGTCGTGGAACTCGGTGCGCAGCGACGCCGTCCGCAGATCCACCACGTCGAGCCCCACCGCTTGGGCAGCCGCCCTGGCCAGTTCGGGGTCACGCGCGGTGTAGCTGTCGGGCGGCAGCGGTCCCAGGAAGTACTCGACCAGTTCGAAGACGCTGGCCGGGCCGACCTCCTGGGAGAAGTAACGGCCGCCGGGCCGGAGGACACGGGCGATCTCCGTCCACCACACCTTTACCGGGTGGCGGCTGACGACCAGATCGAACGCCTCGTCCGCGAAGGGCAGCGGCGGTTCGTTGTGGTCGCTCACGACGGCCACGCCGAGAGGGTGCAGGAGGGTGGTGGCGCGGGCGACGTTCGGCGGCCACGCCTCGGTGGCCACGGTCAGCGGCGGCAACTCCGGTACGGAGGCGAGGACTTCACCGCCGCCGGTCTGGATGTCGAGCGCGGCGGTGGCACGGCCCATCCGCTCGGCCATGGAGCGGGCGTAGCCCCACGGAGGCCGCTCCTCCGTCGCCCGCCCGTCCAGCCAGGAGAAGTCCCAGCCGTCGACGGAGACGGCGTCGGCCTCGGCGATCAGCTCGTCGAAGGTACGGGGGTGGGGGCGGCGGCCCGGCTCGGTGGACATGAGTGGATCGTGGCAGGAACGCCGTACGGCCGCGAACGGTTTAGGCGGCGCGGGCTAGGCGGCGAGTGCGCCCAGTGCCACGCCGACCAGCGCCCCGGCGATCATGAAGGGGCCGAAGGGGATCGCGGACTTACGGTTCGCCCGGCGCAGGGCCATCAGCCCGAGCCCGTACAGCGAGCCGAACAGGAACCCGGCGAACGCGCCGACGAACAGCAGCAGCCAGCCGTACCAGCCGAGCACGACACCGAGCGAGAGCGCGAGCTTGACGTCGCCGAAACCCATGCCGTTCGGGTTGATCAGGAAGAGGACGAAGTAGCAGGCGCCGAGGGCGAGTCCGCCCAGGAGCGCGGTCGGCCAGGAGCCGCCGGCGTCCGGGAGGAGTGCGGCGATCCCGAGCAGCGCGGCGGAGGCCGCGGCGAGCGGGAGGGTCAGCTGGTCGGGGAGGCGGTGCACGTTGCGGTCGACGAGGGCGAGCAGGACGGCGAAGGGGGCGAGCAGCAGCCAGACGGCGAGTTCGGGGCGGGGGCCGGTGGCGGCGGCGAGCGCGCCGCAGACGAGGGCGGTGACGAGGACGACGGGGAGCGACGGGGCGTAGCGCGCGCCGCGCAGGACGGGCTCGGGGGGATCAGACGTGTCGCTCGCCGGGGCCTCGCCGGTGCTCGGCAGCGCGGCCTCGCCCGCCTCCCCGCGCTCCGGGGAACGCCCCGGGGACGCGCCGGCCACGGAGTCCGTACGCCCGTACCTGTCCGGCACCACGCCCGCCGCCGCGCACGTCGCGCAACCGGCCGTCCCCAGCCAGCCGTTGGCGGGCCCGGTGATCGGGTGCCCGGCCTCGCAGCTGTCGCGGTACGCGGCCTCCGGCTCGACGGAGAGCCGGTACGCGGCGCGCGGCAGGAGCAGCCCGGTGGCTGAGCCCCAGAGGACGGCGACGACGATCAGCGTGGCGTACACAGGGTCGACCTTAGAGCGGTCCACGGCGCGGCTCATAGGTCCAGGGGCCCATATCCGACCGCCCCGGGCCCAGGGCCTGTCGAGCGGGAGGAGAACCGTGCGGTGGGGTCGTATGGTCGGCGCCATGGGCAAATGGCAGAACGGCAAGGGCAGACTGACGGTCGAGGGACGGGACGAGCCGGTGGAGCTGGAGATCGCCGCCTCGTACGGCACGCGGCGGCGCGGCCTGCTCGGGCGGACCGGGCTCGACGGCGCGCTGCTGATCACGCCGTGCAGCAGTGTGCACACCTTCCGGATGGGCTTCACGATCGATGTGGCGTATCTGGACAAGGAGTTGAGGGTCGTGGACGTCCACACCCTGAAGCCCGGCCGGCTGCCGCTGCCCCGGTTGCGGGCCCGGCATGTGCTGGAGGCGGAGGCGGGCGCGATGGAGCGGTGGGGTGTGCGTCCGGGCGTACGGCTGACGGTGGACGCGTAATCCCGCGCCACGCCGCCTACTTGAGCTTCGCCGCCTGGGTGGCGAGCAGGATCGACGGGATCTCGGGGGTGGCGGTGCCCTCCAGGTTGGCGGTGTAGAAGGTCGCGACCGTGCCGCCCACGCGTACGACATGGAACACCAGCGGCACCGGGTCGCCCTCGAAGTCGCCCGTCACCTGGTACGCGAGAGTGTCGTCGCCCGCCTTGGGGACGTCGATGCGCTTGACGGCCGAGTACGTCGAACTGCTGCCCGCGCCGCTCCCCTTGAAGCCGTTCTCGCAGGCCTTGACCGCGTCGCCCAGCCGGCTGAGCAGGCTGACGGCGCCCTGGGTGCCGTGGGTGGTGAGGAATTCGGAGATGGCGGGCCGGCCGGTCTTCGCGCCGAGGAGCTGACGGTAGACGGCCGCCGACGCCACGGGCTCGGGCTTGCCGTTGATCATCGCGGTGAGCGGGGCGCAGGCCGGATCGTCGGCGTTCTCGCCCTGCGCGGGCGGCCCGTCCATCGGATCGACCTTGAACGTCGACACGTCGCCCGTGGCCAGCACCGCGGCGGCCAGCTCGGTCTCGGTCAGCTCCCTGCCGCCACCGGCCCCGACGCCCTTCACCTTGGGATCGACCGTCTTCGGCTGCTCCTCCAGGGGCGGGGGCTCCGAGACCTGGCCCGGGTCCTTCGGGTCGTTCGTCTCCGCCGTGGCGTCGGCGGTGGTGTCCGGCTTCGCCGGCTTGTCGCCGTCACCGCCTCCGCTGTCCGCGCCGCCGCAGGCGGTGGTGAGCCCCAGCACGAGCGCGGCCAGGGCGGCCCCGGCCGCGCTCGTGCGGCGTGATGTACCCGTGGTGCGTGTCCTCATCGCGATCCCCTCTCGCTCTCCGCCGGCCGGTACGGGCCCCTCTATCCGCGCTGGGTTCACCGCACCGCCGCGACGCCTCGGCGCAGTCCGAGGGCCACGGCCGCCGCGTTCTCCCGGAAGAAGCCGACCCGCTCCATGAAGGCGCGCTCCGACGGGACCATGGCGAGGAGGGTGGTCAACAGCGCGTGGGCGGCGCGCAGTTGGGCCTCGGTCGCGGGCAGGTACAGGGAGTGGTTCGGATCGTGCTCGCCGGCGAACAGCACCGCCAGCCCGGCGCCCGCCTCACCGAGGACGAACCGCCGCTGTTCCGGATCGGGCAGCAGTTCCCCGAAGGCGTCGGTGGCGCGGCGCAGCAGTTCGAGCTGCGAGGGAGTGAGGCGTACCTCCAGGCCGTGGTCCGTACGGCTGACGGGCACCCGATTCCTCATACCGGCAGCCCCGAACCGAGCAGCCCCGAGCGCAGCAGACGCGCCGTCCGCAGGACGGTCTCGCGGAAGTCCCCGACCCGCTCGACGAACTCCTCCTCGGCCCAGTCGACGGTCGGCAGCGAGGTGAGGATCCCGTACACCGCGTGCAGCTGCGCGAACGTCAGCTCCACCGGTCCCGGCACCACGTCGTCGTACGGCGCGTCCACTTGGAGCGGCAGGGCGAGCGCCCGGACGGCGTCGTCGGCGCCGGTGACGAGGGCCCGGACGGCGGCGGACTCCTCCTGGTACGAGAAGACGACGACCGCCCTGCGCAACAGATGGAACTGACTGTCGTCCACCATCAGGACATACCGCCCGTCCTCCGGGCCGCGCCGGATCTCCACCTCGTTGGTCATCAGCTGCGCTTCGCTCCCTTGCTGTAGAGGCGGTCGAACTCCGCCCGGGACATCTTGTAGCCGTGGATCATCGTGCCGTTCTTGAGGATGACCACGCCCTTCTCGTCATCGTAGAGAGCGTCCGACTGGGAATTCGGCCTCTTGGGGTCCGGCGGCCGGGCGTCGTGGTGGGTGAATTCCTTGTCCTTGAACTTCGCGAAGTACTCGGCCATCTTCGTCGGATCGCCGTTCGTGCCCGGAATGATGTGGTCCTCGGCGTTCTTGACCCGCTGCGCGGCCTGCTCGGGGGTCTCGCCCTCCACCGGCTGGTCCTTGGACTTGATGCGCTTGACGTTGTAGTCCACGCCGTCCGCGATGTCGGCGCCGTGGGCCTTGTCGATCTGCTCGTGCTTCTTGTCCGTGATGCCGTACTCCGGATCCTCGTCGTAGTCCGGGTTGTCGCACGGGTCGTTGTTGTGGACGAGCGCTTCCTGGGCGCCGACACCCACGTAGTACGTGTGGATGCCCTCGACGGACAGGTCGTACGTCGTCTGCCGACGTGTGTAGCGGTCGGCGTCCAGGACCCGGAGCGCCTGGCCCGCGGACGTACGGAAGGTCGCGCCCGGCCCGATGTCCCCGGCGTCCGCCCAGCGCCGCTGGTCGCTCAGCCAGAACGGGTGCGTGTCGGTGGCCGTGATGGTGGCCGGTCCGCCGCGTGTGGCGACGGTGAGGCGGGTGAAGTCCTTGTCGTCGTGGGTGGTGATGGTGCGCACGACACGGCGGGCGGTGGTCAGACCGCTGACCGGGTCGGTGACCGTGACCCGTTGGCCGGTGCGTACGGTCTCGATCGGAATGCGGCGCCCGTCGGCGAGCAGGACCGAAGTCCCGCGCAGGAAGCTGTGATTGACGGCGCACTTGTCCGGCTTGTCTTTGGGTTTGCCCTTGTTCTCCTGGTCGAGTCTCCGTTTCGCGTCGGCGAGTCTGTCCTCGGCGTCGTCGACACGTTTACGGTTCTTGATCAGGCCTTTGAGACCGTCGTACAGATCCCCGCCGTGTTTCTTGAGCTTCTTGACCAGCTCGACGGCTTTCTTCCACTTCCACGGAGCCCCGTACTTGGCCGCCAGCTTCCCCACGGCGCCGCCCACAATGCTGAGAAGCACATTGATCAGGGTCTCCGTACAGGCGCCCATGTCGCCCTTGGTGATGCAGTCCAGCGCATCGGTGATACCGAGCTCGTCGGCCAGGATCCTGGCGAGTTCCTTCGCCGCTTCCTTCGCCTTGTCGGAATCGCTCTTCTCGGCCGCCTGGGCGTCCTGAAGCTCTTTCAGCGCGGCTTCGTAGTCCAACTCGGTCTGGGACTTCCCACCGCCATCGCCGCCACCGCTGTCACCGTCGCCGGACTCGGAATCGACCCCGGCCGGAACGTCCTCACCGTCGCCCTCATCCCCCTCGGCGACCGAACCGCTCCCGCCACCGCAGTCACCACCGCCGGTGATCCTGCACACCTGCGTGCTGATCCCCTCGGCGAGCGCGGGCCCAACCCCCGTCCCCACCAACGCACCCACGATCGCGGCCACCACGACGACCAGGCCGACGTACTCGATGGCTCCCTGGCCCCGCTGCGACCTACGCAACGCGCCCAGCAGACGCGTGTCCGTGCGCCACCTCGGCCGTACACGACGCAACCGACGCATGACCCACTCCCCCCGGCAGTCAGCCTCTGCCCGTAAAGGACTACAGAAACGGGCCGCGCAGTTCCCTCGAAAGCGCCATGCGCCTGTCATTCACCGCGCGAATTCTCCTCGTGTTTCGGCACCGGTCGGCGCGGAACCAGAGAAAACCCGCCGGCATCGATTCAGCGATGCCGGCGGGCTTGCCCTGCGGAGGTCGTGGGGGATTACTCTCCGCCGCCAAGGATCTCGTCCACCGTGTTCGACAGGCCCTCGGCGATCGACTCGTCGACGCCCGAACCGACGATCGCCGCGATGATCAGCGCCACCAGCACGATGACACCGACGTACTCGACCGCGCCCTGACCCTTGTCGCTCCGCCGCTTGATCGCCGTGACGGCGGTGTTCGTCCACGTACCGACGTAGACCTTGACGTTGGTGGCGGCCTTCAGCGTGACGTTCGACATGAGATTCCCCTTTGTGTCGGCCGGCCGTCTACCGGCCGACTCGTACGAGTCCTCGATGCCGCCCGCGCTTCCGGCTTCCTCCTGGCCGGACTCGCTGGCGACATGAGAAACGTACGACCGCACCACACCCACCGACATGGGCCCCAAGGCCCAACCCCAGGCCCAATGGACGGATTGGGCCCGCCCTCCGCCCGGCCTTGTGGACGCCCGGCAATCGACGGACCGGTAATGATCGACCCGTATCGACGCATACAGAAAGCCCGGCAGATCCTGAGATCTGCCGGGCTTCTGACCAGCACGTTCAACTCTTGTGGGGCTAACAGGATTTGAACCTGTGGCCTCATCCTTATCAGGGATGCGCTCTAACCAACTGAGCTATAGCCCCGCGCTGCCCCTGAAGATTAGCGCACTCCAGGGCCAGTCCCAAAATCGATAAGGAGGCCGCCCCCGCCCTCTCGCCCGGCTTCCTACTCGTCCTCGGCGAGCGTCAGCTCGACGCCGCCCACGAAGCCCGCCGACAGGTTGTAGATGAAGGATCCGAGCGTCGCCAGAGCGGTCGCCAGCACCACGTCGATCACGGCGATCACCGAGGTGAAGATGAGCACACGCGGCAGCGAGAGGAACGACTGCAGGTCGAAGCCGTTGCTCTCGTTCGAGCCCGTCGCCTCGCTGATCGTCCCGCCCACCGTCGAGAAGACGCCCATCGCGTCCATGACCATCCACAGCACCGCCGCCGCGATGACCGTGCACACGCCGAGCGCGATGGAGAGCAGGAAGCTGACCTTCATCACCGACCACGGGTCGGCCTTCGCCACCCGCAGCCGGGCCTTGCGCGTACGCGGAGTCGTACGCGCCCCCGTGCGCGGCAGGCGTACGCCCGCCGTCGTGGACGGCCGGCCGCCGCTCGTGGCCGTCTGTCCGGGCTGGCCCGCGCCCGTGCCCGGTCCTTGGCCTTGGCCTTGGCCGAGCTGGACGTGCGGCTGGGCCTGCGACGGCTGGGCGGCGGATCGCTGCCGTCCGCCCTGCGTGCCCCCGCCCTGTGTCCCCCCGCCCGACGGCGTCGGATACGCCTGCGGCGGGTGGTACGGCTGCGCAGCCTGCTGCTGCGGCTGCTCGGATCCGTACGTCTCATAGGGGGGCTTCTGCCCCCGGGTGTCGGTCACCGTAACCCCCTGGGACTCCGTGGCAGGGCCACGGGCACCGTTCGCTCCGGAAGCGGCCGATTCGGCGCCCGTGGCTCCACTCACGCTGTCTACTCCTCGTGCTCCGCAGCCGGGGCCCGTGTGCCCTCGGCGTCCTCGGCAGGCGCGGCCACGTCGGTCGCCGGAGTCTCGTCGGCATCATCGCCGACAACCCCTTCGACCTCTTCAGCCTCACGACCGGCCTCGGCATTACGAGCGATGCCGACCACGGCATCGCGCTTGCCCAGGTTGATCAGTTGGACACCCATCGTGTCACGGCCCGTCTCCCTGACTTCGTTGACTCGCGTGCGAATCACACCGCCGCCCAGGGTGATGGCGAGGATCTCGTCCGTCTCCTCCACCACCAGCGCACCGACCAGCGACCCGCGGTCCTCCACGATCTTCGCGGCCTTGATACCGAGGCCGCCACGTCCTTGGACGCGATACTCGTCGACGTTGGTTCGCTTCGCGTAGCCGCCGTCTGTAGCAGTGAACACGAACGTACCGGGCCGCACCACATTCATCGACAGCAGTTCGTCCCCTTCGCGGAAACTCATGCCCTTCACACCAGATGTCGCCCGGCCCATCGGACGCAGCGAGTCGTCCGTCGCGGTGAACCGGATCGACTGCGCCTTCCTACTGATGAGCAGCAGATCGTCGTCCGCCGACACCAGTTCGGCACCGATCAGTTCATCGTCCGCCCCCGAGTCCGTCTCACGGAGGTTGATCGCGATCACACCGCCGGAACGGGGCGAATCGTAATCCTTCAGAGACGTCTTCTTCACCAGACCGGCCTTGGTGGCCAGAACCAGATACGGCGCCGCCTCGTAGTCCCGTACGGCGAGGATCTGCGCGATCTTCTCGTCCGGCTGGAACGCCAGCAGGTTGGCCACGTGCTGGCCCCGCGCGTCCCGGCCGGCGTCGGGCAGCTCGTACGCCTTCGCCCGGTACACCCGGCCCTTGTTCGTGAAGAACAGCAGCCAGTGGTGCGTCGTCGACACGAAGAAGTGGTCCACGATGTCGTCCGACTTGAGCTTCGTGCCGCGCACGCCCTTGCCGCCGCGCTTCTGCGAGCGGTAGTCGTCGGTCTTCGTACGCTTCACATAGCCGCCACGCGAGATGGTGACGACGATGTCCTCCTCGGCGATCAGGTCCTCGATGGACATGTCACCGTCGAACGGCACCAGCTTGGAACGCCGGTCGTCGCCGAACTTGTCGACGATCACCGCCAGTTCCTCGCTGACGATCTGCCGCTGCCGCTCGGGCGAGGCGAGGATCGCGTTGTACTCGTTGATCTTCGCCTGGAGTTCGTCGTGCTCGGCGACGATCTTCTGCCGCTCCAGCGCGGCCAGCCGGCGCAGCTGCATCTCCAGGATCGCGTTCGCCTGGATCTCGTCGATCGACAGCAGCGTCATCAGGCCACCGCGCGCCGTCTCGACGGTGTCGCTGCGCCGGATCAGCGCGATGACCTCGTCGATGGCGTCCAGCGCCTTGAGCAGACCGCGCAGGATGTGCGCGCGCTCCTCGGCCTTGCGCAGCCGGAACCGCGTACGCCGGATGATGACCTCGATCTGGTGCGTCACCCAGTGCCGGATGAACGCGTCGATCGACAGCGTGCGCGGCACACCGTCCACCAGCGCCAGCATGTTCGCGCCGAAGTTCGTCTGCAGGTCGGTGTGCTTGTACAGGTTGTTCAGCACGACCTTGGCGACCGCGTCGCGCTTGAGCACGACCACCAGCCGCTGCCCCGTACGCGAGGACGTCTCGTCGCGGACGTCGGCGATGCCGCCGACCTTGCCGTCCTTCACCAGGTCGGCGATCTTCTGCGCGAGGTTGTCGGGGTTGGTCTGGTACGGCAGCTCCGTGACGACCAGGCACTGCCTGTTCTGGATCTCCTCGACCGCGACGACCGCGCGCATCGTGATCGAGCCACGGCCCGTGCGGTACGCCTCCTCGATGCCCCGGCGGCCCACGACCAGCGCGCCGGACGGGAAGTCCGGGCCCTTGATGCGCTCGATCAGCGCGTCCAGCAGCTCCTCGTGCGAGGCCTCCGGGTGCTCCAGCGCCCACTGCGCGCCCGCGGCGACCTCGCGCAGGTTGTGCGGCGGGATGTTGGTGGCCATACCGACCGCGATCCCGGCCGAGCCGTTGATCAGCAGGTTCGGGAAGCGCGACGGCAGGACCGTCGGCTCCTGGTTACGCCCGTCGTAGTTGTCCGTGAAGTCGACGGTCTCCTCGTCGATGTCCCGGAGCATCTCCATCGACTGCGGCATCAGCTTGCACTCGGTGTACCGCATGGCGGCGGCCGGGTCGTTGCCGGGAGAGCCGAAGTTGCCGTTGGAGTCCACCAGCGGCATCCGCATCGACCACGGCTGCGCGAGACGGACCAGCGCGTCGTAGATCGAGGAGTCGCCGTGCGGGTGGTAGGTGCCCATGACGTCACCGACGACGCGGGCGCACTTGTAGAAGCCCTTCTCGGGCCGGTAGCCGCCGTCGTACATCGCGTACAGCACCCGGCGGTGGACGGGCTTCAGACCGTCCCGTACGTCGGGCAGCGCACGCGACACGATGACGGACATCGCGTAGTCGAGATACGAGCGCTGCATCTCCGTCTCGAGCCCCACGGGCTCGACACGCATGCCCACACCTTCTACGGCGGGCACCTCTTCGGGCATCACAGGAGTGTTCTCGTCGGCCATTGCTGGTCAGTGTTCCTTTCGGCCTTTTCGAATCTGTCAGCGGAGACCGACTCAGATGTCGAGGAAGCGGACGTCCTTGGCGTTGCGCTGGATGAACGAGCGCCGGGCCTCGACGTCCTCGCCCATCAGCACCGAGAACAGGTCGTCGGCCTGCGCCGCGTCGTCGAGCGTGACCTGGCCGAGCACCCGGTGGTCGACGTCCATCGTCGTGATGCGCAGCTCCTCGGCGTTCATCTCACCGAGGCCCTTGAAGCGCTGGATCGAGTCTTCCTTGATCCGCTTGCCGTTCTGCTTGCCCAGCTCCACCAGGGCGTCGCGCTCGCGGTCCGAGTACGCGTACTCGAAGTCGTCCCGGCCCCACTTGATCTTGTAGAGCGGCGGACGCGACAGATACACGTGGCCCGCCTCGACCAGCGGCCGCATGAAGCGGAAGAGGAACGTCAGCAGGAGCGTGTTGATGTGCTGACCGTCGACGTCGGCGTCCGCCATCAGAATGATCTTGTGATAGCGGAGCTTCTCGATGTCGAAGTCCTCGTGCACACCGGTGCCGAACGCCGAGATCAGCGCCTGCACCTCGGTGTTCTGGAGGATCTTGTCGATCCGCGCCTTCTCGACGTTCAGGATCTTGCCGCGGATCGGCAGAATGGCCTGATACTGCGGGTTGCGACCGGACTTCGCGCTGCCGCCGGCCGAGTCGCCCTCGACGATGAAGATCTCGCACTTGGACGGGTCGTTGGACTGGCAGTCGCTCAGCTTGCCCGGCAGCGACGCCGACTCCAGCAGACCCTTGCGCCGGGTCAGATCGCGCGCCTTACGGGCCGCGACCCGGGCCGTGGCGGCCTGGATCGACTTACGGATGATGTCGGCCGCCTCATTGGGATGCCGGTCGAACCAGTCCGTCAGATGCTCGTGCACGATCTTCTGTACGAAGGTCTTCGCCTCCGTGTTGCCGAGCTTGGTCTTCGTCTGGCCCTCGAACTGGGGCTCGCCCAGCTTGACCGAGATGATCGCGGTCAGACCCTCGCGGATGTCCTCGCCCGCCAGATTGTCGTCCTTCTCGCGCAGGAACTTCTTCTCGCGCGCGTAGCGGTTGACCAGGCCGGTCATCGCCGCGCGGAAGCCCTCCTCGTGCGTACCGCCCTCATGCGTGTGGATCGTGTTGGCGAAGGAGTACACCCCCTCGCTGTACTGCGAGTTCCACTGCATCGCGATCTCCACCGAGAGCATCCGCTCCTTGTCCTCGGCATCGATGTCGATGACCGTGGGGTGGATGAGGTCGCCCTTGCGGGAGTTGAGGTACTTCACGAAGTCGACGATGCCGCCTTCGTAGTAGTACGTGACGCTGCGCACCGGCTCCTCGCCGGGCGTCTCGGCCGAGTCCGTGCCCGCGACGTCGGCGCCCACGACGGCCTTGGCCGACTCGCGCTCGTCGGTCAGCTTCAGGGTCAGGCCCTTGTTGAGGAAGGCCATCTCCTGGAAGCGGCGGGACAGCGTCTCGAAGGAGTACTCCGTCGTCTCGAAGACGTCCGGGTCCGCCCAGAAGGTGACTGTCGTGCCCGTCTCGTCCGTCGCCTCGTTCTGCGCCAGCGGCGCCGTCGGCACCCCGAGCTTGTAGTCCTGCGTCCAGCGGTAGCCGTCGGTCTTGACCTCGACGGCGACCTTCGTCGACAGCGCGTTCACCACGGAGACACCCACGCCGTGCAGACCGCCGGAGACGGAGTAGCCGCCGCCGCCGAACTTGCCGCCCGCGTGCAGCACCGTCAGCACGACCTCGACGGCCGGCTTGCCCTCGGACGGGACGATGCCCACGGGGATGCCACGGCCGTTGTCGACCACGCGTACGCCGCCGTCGGCGAGGATCGTGACGTCGATGGTGTCCGCGTGCCCGGCCAGGGCCTCGTCGACGGAGTTGTCGACGACCTCCGTCACCAGGTGATGAAGGCCACGTTCACCGGTCGAGCCGATGTACATACCGGGACGCTTGCGGACCGCGTCCAGGCCTTCCAGCACCGTGATGGCACTGGCGTTGTACGAGCCCGTTACCTCGCCGTTCTCACCGGTGGCTACGGACGGAGTGTTCTCGTTGGGGTTGCCGGAATCGGCCACGAAGCGCCCTTTCTGGCACAGCACAGACCGATCTCCGGGCAGGCGGGAGCGGCTGCGTCGTTCGGCTTGCGACAGTGTTTGACAGTCTTGGAAGGCGAGTCCCGCCGACGAGGCGGGATTCTTCATCAGTCTACCGGTAGCGGCGACCCGAATGGGGGTTTGCCGGTACCTGAGTCCGCATGTGCCGCCCTGAACCGGCGGCTGCCGACTCCCCATATTCGGGCAGGGGCTCCAAGAGGCTCACACGGGCTTTGAGCGCTTCGTGCTGTCAACCTCCGGCTACCGTGCGGGACACCTCACTCTCCGCAGCCGTACGGCGAGGTCACAGGGGTCCCCGGAAAGGCTCGCGGGGGCGCCGGGAGACGCGTGTGAAGTGGGTCTCGCAGAGGGGCTGTTGGGGCCTGCGCGGCGCTCCGCGGGGCCCGTCGGTGCGGCTGAACGCGGCTCGGCGCGGCTCGTGGCGGCGCGGAAGTCAACGCCGAGGCAGGGCGGTCAGCCGTACGGGAAGACCCGGGGAAAGCGCTTCGGGAACCCGGCGGACGCTGACGGAGGCGCGGAGGCTGTCGTGCCCCGGCGTACGCGTCCGGGAGCCGTACGTGACAACGAGCCCCGCGCGCGCGGGGCCGTACCGCCGGCCTCAGCCGTACGTGTCCCCCGGGCCCTTGCTGCCGGGGGCCCGCAGCCCGCCGAAGCGCCGCGGCGGCCCGGCCGGGCCACGTACCTTGATCACCTTCACCGTGCCGTGCCCCAGGTCCTCGTTCAGCCGGGCCACCAGCCGGGGGGCCAGCAGCCGCAGCTGCGTCGCCCAGGCCGTCGAGTCGCAGATCACCGTCAGGATCCGCTCGTCCTCCTCGTACCGCTCGGGCACACAGTGCCTGGCCAGGTCGTCCCCCACGATCTGCGGCCAGCGGCCCATCACACCGCCGACGGCGGCAGGCGTCTCCCAGCCCCGCTCGGTGATCAGCCGGTTGATCGCGGCGCCCAGCGCCAGCGGATCACGGCCGTCGGCCCCCGAGCCCGACCGGAGGCTTCCACCCCGTCTGACCTGCTTCTTCTGCTGGGCGGCTGCGCCACGGGCCCGTGCCTGCTCCTTCGCGGCCCGCAGCGCGACCCGCGCCAGGTCGACGCCCGAGGACTCGGCGGGCGCCGGCGCTCCCGACTGCGGCGCGGACGCTCCGGCGGGTTCGGTCCGCTCGGCCGGGCGCTCGGGGCCGCTCATGCCCGCTCCACCGTGCCGTCGGCCACGGTGAACCGCACCCCGGCCAGAATGTCCGGCACGTCGTCGTCCACCGCCGCCGTGACCAGCACCTGCTCGCCCGGCGCCACCAGCTCCGCCAGCCGCTCCCGGCGCCGCGCGTCCAGCTCGGCGAAGACGTCGTCGAGGACCAGCACCGGCTCGTTGCCCTCGGCGCGCAGAAGTTCGTACGAGGCCAGCCGCAGCGCCAGCGCGTACGACCAGGACTCGCCGTGGCTCGCGTACCCCTTGGCCGGCAACTGGCCGAGCTTCAGCAGCAGTTCGTCCCGGTGCGGACCCACCAGCGTGACTCCCCGCTCGATCTCCTGCTTGCGTGTCCCCGCCAGCGCGGCCATCAGCCGCGCGTACAGCTCATCGCGCGAGCGCGCCGCCTGCGGGCCCGCCCCTTCCGGGTCGGCGGAGGAGGAACGGTACTCCAGCGCCACCGGGCCGCCACCGGGCGCCAGTTGCTCGTACGCCTTGTCCGTCAGCGGCTGGAGCGTCTCGATCAGATCCAGGCGCCGCATCAGCAACTCCGCGCCCACCTGTGCCAGATGCTGGTCCCATACGTCGAGCGTGGAGAGATCCATCCCGCGCCCGCCGTGCCGCCGCGCCATCGCCGCCGACTTCAGCAGGGTGTTGCGCTGCTTGAGCACCCGGTCGTAGTCCGAGCGCACGCCCGCCATGCGCGGGGAGCGGGCCGTGATCAGCTCGTCGAGGAAGCGCCGGCGCTCACCGGGATCGCCCTTCACCAGCGCCAGATCCTCCGGCGCGAACAGCACCGTCCGCACTATCCCCAGCACATCACGCGGCCTGACCTGCGAAGACCGGTTGATCCTGGCCCTGTTCGCACGGCCCGGATTGAGTTCGAGCTCGACCAGTTGTGAGCGCTCGCCCTGGGTGACGGCGGCCCGGATCACCGCCCGCTCGGCGCCCATCCGCACCAGCGGCGTGTCCGAGGAGACCCGGTGGCTGCCGAGCGAGGCGAGATAGCCGACCGCCTCGACCAGATTGGTCTTCCCCTGCCCGTTGGCCCCCACGAACGCGGTGACGCCCGGATCGAGCGGCACCTCGATCCGGGCGTACGAACGGAAGTCGGCCAGCGAGAGATGCGTGACGTGCATGGACCTGCCCCGACCTCCCCTGATCCCGCGCCCCTCCGCGACTGCGAAGGGCTACTTCTTGTTCTTGGGCCCGCCCGGCTTGACGGGCTTACCGGGCTTGCCCGGCGTGCTCTCGTCCGCCTGCTCGACCGCGTGGCCACCGAACTGGTTGCGCAGCGCGGCGACCATCTTCATCTGCGGCGAGTCGTCCTGCCGGGACGCGAACCGGGCGAACAGCGACGCGGTGATCGCGGGCAGCGGCACCGCGTGGTCGATGGCCGCCTCGACCGTCCACCGGCCCTCGCCGGAGTCCTCGGCGTAACCACGCAGGCCGGCCAGGTGCTCGTCACCGTCCAGCGCGTTGACCGCCAGGTCCAGCAGCCAGGAACGGATGACCGTGCCGTCCTGCCAGGAGCGGAACACCTCGCGGACGTCGGTGACCGAGTCGACCTTCTCCAGCAGCTCCCAGCCCTCGGCGTAGGCCTGCATCATGGCGTACTCGATGCCGTTGTGGACCATCTTCGCGAAGTGGCCGGCGCCGACCTTGCCCGCGTGGACCGAGCCCTTGTCGCCCTCCGGCTTGAGCGCGTCGAAGATCGGCTGGACCTTCGCGACATGGTCGGCGTCGCCGCCGTACATCAGCGCGTAGCCGTTCTTCAGGCCCCAGACGCCGCCGGAGACACCGCAGTCGACGAAGCCGACGCCCTTGATGCCGAGCTGCACCGCGTGCTTCTCGTCGTCCGTCCAGCGGGAGTTGCCGCCGTCCACGACCACGTCACCGGGGGACAGCAGCCCCGCCAGCTCGTCGATCGTCGACTGCGTCGCCGCACCCGAGGGGACCATCACCCAGACGACCCGGGGGCCCTTGAGCTTGCCCACCAGCTCTTCGAGGCTGTGGACGTCAGCGACGTCCGCGTTCCGGTCGTATCCGATGACGGTGTGGCCTGCGCGGCGGATGCGCTCGCGCATGTTGCCGCCCATCTTGCCGAGGCCGACGAGACCGAGCTCCATCAGTGGTTCCTTAAGCGTTGAGCCGACAGTCGTTCAGGCACGGGGCGGGCGGCGACAGTGCCGCGCGGCCCCGCCCGAGCCTACGCCGGGCCCGATGGGACGGTCGGAACGACCCAGCCCGGCGGGGACGCGATCAGCCCGACAGCCGCACGGGCATGATCAGGTACTTGTACGCGTCGTCGGCCTCGGCATCCAGCGCCGGCTTCCCACTGAGGAGCGCGGGCTTGGTGGAGGTCGTGAAGGAGAGCTGCGCGACGGGCGAGTCGATGGCGCTCAGACCGTCGAGCAGGAACGTCGGGTTGAAGGCGATCGAGATGTCGTCGCCGTCGAGCTTCGCGTCGACCCGCTCCACAGCCTGTGCGTCGTCACTGGAACCGGCTTCGAGGATGAGCACGCCCTGCTCGAAGCTGAGCCGCACCGGGGTGTTGCGCTCGGCGACCAGCGCCACGCGCTTGACGGCCTCGACGAACGGCGCGGTCTCGATCACCGCGACCGAGTTGAACTCCGTCGGGAACAGCGTCCGGTACTTCGGGAGGTCGCCCTCCAGGAGCCGCGTGGTCGTCCGGCGCCCGGCGCCCTCGAAACCGATCAGCCCCTCGCCCGCACCGGAGCCCGAGAGCGCCAGGGTGACCGTGTCACCGCTCGTGAGGGCCTTGGCGGTGTCCAGCAGCGTCTTGGCGGGCACCAGGGCGACCGCGGAGATGTCCGAGACCTCCGGCTTCCACAGGAAGTCACGGACGGCGAAGCGGTAGCGGTCGGTCGAGGCCAGGGTGACCGTGTCGCCCTCGATCTCGATCCGTACGCCGGTGAGCACCGGGAGCGTGTCGTCACGGCCCGCGGCGATGGCCACCTGGGCGGCGGCGGAGGCGAAGACCTCACCGGGCACCGTGCCGGTGGCGGTCGGCATCTGCGGCAGTGCCGGGTACTCGTCCACAGGCAGTGTGTGCAGCGTGAACCGCGAGGAGCCGCAGACCACCGTCGCCCGTACACCGTCTGTGGAAATCTCCACCGGCCGGTTGGGGAGGGCGCGGCAGATGTCGGCGAGGAGCCGGCCGGAGACGAGGACGGTGCCGTCCTCCTCGACCTCGGCGTCCACCGAGACCTTGGCCGAGACCTCGTAGTCGAAGCTGGAGAAGCTGAGCGCGCCTTCCTCGGCCTTCAGCAGAAGGCCCGCAAGAACGGGCGCCGGCGGACGGGCCGGGAGGCTACGGGCCACCCAGGCCACCGCCTCCGCCAGTACATCGCGCTCCACCCGGATCTTCACCGGAACCGCCTCCTGCTGTTGCTGACTCGCCCTGCCGGCCTTCTTCGTCGTCGGCATGAGCTCACTCCGCCATGGGCAGGGTGAGGTTGCCGGGGACCAGTCTGACGTACGGCACCGACACTCGGTGCTGCTCGGGGTCAAGTCGCGACAAGCGGCCGGGGCCGGTCCGGCGCCGAGTTGTGCACAGCACCCACTTCGAAGCAGATTCCCAGGTAACTCCAGGTGTTAGTAGTAGTAGGGCCTGTGGATTCCGTGGATAACGTTGTTTTCGCAGGTCAAGCCCACTTTTTTGTCCACCGGCCCTGTGGGCGCCGACAGTGGACAACCCCGTCGCTCTGTGGACAGCCGAAAGTTCTGCACAGGCGGTGCACAGGGCACCCCTACTTCTCCCCAGGCTCGTCCCCAGCTTTTCCGCTGTTCCCCACAGGGTCCTGGGCAACCTCGATGTGACGCCTTTCACTCGACACGGTGAACAGCCGTGTTTCGTTGCCGAACAGTGGACAGCGATGTGGAGAAGCGGACCGAAGCTGTGGGCAACGGGCCGTCTCCTGTGGGCCGCCGGTGGACAACCCGAGCGCGTGCCTGTGGGCAAGAAAACTGTCCACAGGCTGTGGAGGAAAGTTGGCCACAAATCCCCAGGGGTCTGACCTGGCATGATCCACATCCGGTCGGCCCGCCTGTGGACGCAGTCTGGACAACTTATCGATCCCCAGGGTGTGGACGGGAGATCGGACCGCTTTCTGTGGAGAAGCGGCCCTCGACACCCCGTATTCGAACAGCGGTTGAGGGTGCGTCACGCGCCGCGCCATGCCCGATGACCCGCCCGACGTGAGCCGGACATGAGCCGGGCATGACGAAGGGCGCCCCGGGACGGTGTCCCGAAGCGCCCTGAGGCGTCCTGAAGCCGGTCGCGGACGGGTCCGCGAACCGGTCAGCCGTTCTTGATGCGGTTGGTGAGTTCGGTGACCTGGTTGTAGATCGAGCGCCGCTCGGCCATCAGCGCGCGGATCTTCCGGTCCGCGTGCATCACCGTCGTATGGTCCCGGTTGCCGAACTGGGCACCGATCTTGGGCAGCGACAGATCCGTCAGCTCACGGCAGAGGTACATCGCGATCTGGCGCGCCGTCACCAGCACCCGGCTGCGCGACGAACCGCACAGATCCTCCACGGTCAGCCCGAAGTAGTCCGCCGTCGCCGCCATGATGGCGCCGGCGGTGATCTCGGGGGCCGAGTCCTCGCCGCCGGGGATGAGGTCCTTGAGCACGATCTCGGTCAGCCCGAGGTCCACCGGCTGCCGGTTGAGCGAGGCGAACGCCGTGACCCGGATCAGCGCGCCCTCCAGCTCACGGATGTTGCGCGAGATCCGCGAGGCGATGAACTCCAGCACCTCGGGCGGCGCGTTCAGCTGCTCCTGCACGGCCTTCTTACGGAGGATCGCGATTCGCGTCTCCAGCTCCGGCGGCTGTACGTCGGTGGTCAGGCCCCACTCGAAGCGGTTGCGCAGCCGGTCCTCCAGGGTGATCAGCTGCTTGGGCGGCCGGTCCGAGGACAGCACGATCTGCTTGTTCGCGTTGTGCAGCGTGTTGAAGGTGTGGAAGAACTCCTCCTGCGTCGACTCCTTGCTCGCCAGGAACTGGATGTCGTCGACCAGCAGGATGTCGACGTCCCGGTAGCGCTTGCGGAAGGTGTCGCCCTTGCCGTCGCGGATCGAGTTGATGAACTCGTTCGTGAACTCCTCCGAGCTCACGTACCGCACCCGGGTGCCGGGATAGAGGCTGCGCGCGTAATGGCCGATGGCGTGCAGCAGGTGCGTCTTGCCGAGCCCGGACTCGCCGTAGATGAAGAGCGGGTTGTACGCCTTGGCCGGCGCCTCCGCGACGGCGACGGCCGCCGCGTGCGCGAACCGGTTGGACGCCCCGATGACGAAGGTGTCGAAGAGGTACTTGGGGTTGAGCCGCGCGTGGTGCTCACCGGGTCCCGGCGGCGGCGATGCCTGCGCGCCGAGCGGTCCGGTCGCCCCGCCCCGGCCGCCGTGCCGCGACTGCTGCGGGTCCAGGTCGTGCCGCTCGGGGCGCTGCTGCTGATCGTAGGGCCGGCTCTCCTGCGGCTGCGGCGGCCGGTAGTCGTGCTGCGGCTGCTGCGGTCGCGCGGTCGCGTACGGGTCACGGTCCTGGAAGCCGCCGAGCCGCTGCTGCTGCCAGGACAGGTCCTCCTGCGTCCGGGGCCAGGCGCCCGGGTCGGGGCGCTGCTGCTGGTAGTCCGGGTAGGCGGGGCGGGCCGTCGGCATGGAGTCGTCGTCGGAGGGGCGGCGGCCGTAGGGGTGGTAGCCGCCGTCGGGGCGCATGTCGTCGTGCCGGGAGTCGTCCGGCCGCGGGTCGTCGTGACGGGAATCACGGCTGTCACGGAGATCACGTGAGTCGCGTCCGTCACGACCGTCACGTCCGTCGTCGTGCTGGGAGTTCTGGTAGCGGCTCTGCTGGGGCAGCGGCGGTACGGGTTCACCGGCCGAGTCGTCGACCGTGATGGCGATACGGATCGGGCGCCCGCACTCGTGGCTCAGGGTCTCGCTGATGAGCGGGGCGAGGCGGCCCTCGAGCACCCGCTTGCCCCACTCGTTGGGCACGGCCAGCAGCGCGGTGTCAGCCACCAGCGCGAGTGGCTGGCAGCGCTCGATCCACTGTTTGTCCTTGGGCTCGACGCCCTGCTGGCCCTCCCTGAGGAGCTGCTCCAGCACTCGCGGCCACACTGCGGCAAGATCGGCAGGTACGTCAGCCACAGGGCACGCTCTCTCGCTGGTCCCACGAATATGTGGTTCTCGGGACGGGGTGGGAAGACCGGCGGAAAAGAATCCGGAGTTCGGCCACGGTAGTCAGGGCACCCACGTGGTTCAAGTTGTTGTCCACAGGCTGTGCATAATGGAACGTGGCAGCCAGCTGGTTTGACCGTATGGCGTAGCCGCGCGTACCGTGACCAGGTCGAGTTGTCGATGGCTGCTGCCGCCTGCCTCCGATGGGCAAGGATCACGATCTGTGGTCGTGAAGCGGTGCACTCGGGCGTAATCGCGAGCTTCTCGTGGGCGCACGGTGACAGCCAGGCGATGTCCCGCCTTCCCAATCATCATCTCTGGAGCCCCCGAGTGAGCAAGCGCACCTTCCAGCCGAACAACCGTCGTCGTGCCAAGACCCACGGCTTCCGGCTCCGTATGCGCACCCGCGCCGGCCGCGCGATTCTCGCGAACCGCCGTGGCAAGGGTCGCGCCAACCTGTCCGCCTGATCGCCAACAGGTTATGACGTGCTGCCTACCGAGAATCGGCTGAGGCGGCGCGAGGATTTCGCGACCGCGGTACGCCGGGGACGCAGGGCCGGACGCCCGCTTCTTGTCGTACATCTACGTAGCGGTACTACGGGCCCGCACGCGTCAGGGGAGAGCGAACCCCCGACGCGGGCGGGTTTCGTCGTAAGCAAAGCCGTGGGCGGGGCCGTCGTACGGACCCGCGTGAAGCGGAAACTCCGCCACCTCATACGCGATCGGCTGTCCCGGCTGGCCCCCGGTAGCCTGGTTGTCGTACGAGCGCTGCCCGGTGCGGGCGACGCCGACCATGCACAGCTGGCCCGAGACCTGGACGCCGCCCTTGAGCGGCTGCTGGGAGGGGGCGCGCGATGAAGTACCCGCTGCTGGCTCTGATCAAGCTGTACCAGTGGACGATCAGCCCGTTGCTCGGGCCCGTCTGCCGGTACTACCCGTCGTGTTCCCACTACGGCTACACGGCCATCGACCGGCATGGCGCGATCAAGGGCACCGGTCTGACGGCCTGGCGCATCCTGCGGTGCAATCCGTGGTCGCCGGGTGGGGTGGACCATGTCCCACCGCGCAAGCGCCCGCGGTGGCATGAACTGCTGCGCAACGCGTGGCGCGGCACGAAGGGCGGGCAATCCGCCGCCGGCGTGCCTTCCGGGGGTTCGGCATCGGCCGCCGAAACCTCGAGTCCGGCCGCAGAGACCTCGTCCCATGCTCAAGGAGCCTGATTAGTGGACACGATTGCCAGTTTCTTCAGTTTCATCACCACCCCAGTCTCGTGGGTCATCGTCCAGTTCCACACGGTGTACGGGGCGATCTTCGGCCCGGACACGGGCTGGGCCTGGGGACTGTCCATCGTGTCCCTGGTGGTGCTCATCCGGATCTGTCTGATCCCGCTGTTCGTCAAGCAGATCAAGTCGACCCGGAACATGCAGGTCCTTCAGCCCAAGATGAAGGCCATCCAGGAGCGCTACAAGAACGACAAACAGCGCCAGTCCGAAGAGATGATGAAGCTGTACAAGGAGACGGGTACCAACCCGCTCTCCTCGTGCCTTCCCATCCTGGCGCAGTCACCGTTCTTCTTCGCCCTGTACCACGTGCTCTCCAGCATCGCCTCGGGCAAGACGATCGGCGTCATCAACCAGTCGCTGCTCGACAGCGCGCGCCAGGCGCACATCTTCGGCGCTCCGCTGGCCGCCAAGTTCACCGACAGCGCGGACAAGGTCGCGTCCCTGGACGCCACGCAGATCTCAGTCCGTGTTGTCACCGCGATCATGATCGTCCTGATGTCGGCGTCGCAGTTCTACACGCAGCGCCAGCTGATGACGAAGAACGTCGACCTGACGGTCAAGACGCCGTACATGCAGCAGCAGAAGATGCTCATGTACATCTTCCCCGTGATCTTCATGGTCATGGGCATCAACTTCCCCGTCGGTGTCCTCGTCTACTGGCTGACCACCAACGTGTGGACCATGGGCCAGCAGATGTACGTGATCAACCAGAACCCGACTCCGGGCAGCAAGGCCCAGGACCAGTACCTCCAGCGGCTGCTCAAGGGCATCACCACGCACAACGAGGTCCGCTCGAAGCGCAGGCGCAACATCGTCTCGGCGATCGTGGCCAAGGGCCCCGACCGCAACGACAATGAGCGCAAGTTCATCAACAGCCTCTCGAAGAGTGGTCTTGTCGCGCAGGCCGACGGCACCGTGATCAAGGGCGAGGCGCTCCCCGAGGGCGAGTCGCACGCGACGAAGCGCCAGCAGCCCAAGCGCCAGCCCAAGTCGAAGCGGCACACGGGCGGCGGCCAGCAGCCCGCGTCGAAGACCTCGGGAACGAAGCCTTCGACCGACGCCGACGATGCCGCGGATGCCGCGCCCAAGACGTCGCTGCAGAAGAACGACGAGCCGAAGGACAGCCAGCCCAAGCAGCCGCCGCGCAAGAACGGCAGCGGTGGCGCACGGGCCAAGGCCGGGGCGCGCAAGGGTCAGCAGCGGCCCAAGCACCCGACCAAGAAGTAAGCGCAGCTTCCCGTAGCCCGTAGGGCCCGTAGCCAGCCCGTAGTAAGAAGGAGTCCATCCGTGTCGGAAGGCACCATCTCCGCCGCCGCCGAGGGTAGCGACACCCTCACCCGCCTTGAGCAGGAAGGTGAGATCGCGGCCGACTATCTCGAAGGTCTGCTCGACATCGCCGACCTCGACGGTGACATCGACATGGACGTCGAGGCCGACCGGGCCGCGGTTTCGATCATCAGCGATGTGAGCGGCCGTGACCTGCAGAAGCTCGTCGGGCGGGACGGCGAGGTGCTCGAAGCGCTCCAGGAGCTGACCCGCCTCGCGGTGCACCGGGAGACCGGTGACCGCAGCCGGCTGATGCTGGACATCGGGGGCTTCCGGGCCAAGAAGCGTACGGAGCTCGCCGAGCTGGGTGCCAAGACGGCCGACGAGGTGAAGAGCACCGGTGAGCCGGTGAAGCTGAACCCCATGACGCCCTTCGAGCGCAAGGTCGTGCACGACGCCGTCGCGGCGGCCGGACTGCGCAGCGAGTCCGAGGGCGAGGAGCCGCAGCGCTTCGTCGTCGTGCTCCCCGCCTGAGCGATCCCCCGGTTCTCGGCCCCGTCTGTCCACCAGGCGGGGCCGTCGTTTGTCAGCCAACAGTGACTGTGAGCCACACTCGGGTGGTTCTGTACGGAAGGACGGTTCCCGTGACGGAGGCAGCAGAGCTTCCCCCTGCGCCGGACGAGGCGAGGACGGTGTTCGGAGACTCCTTCCCGGCCGCTGTGCGGTACGCGGGGCTCCTCGCTGACGCGGGAGTCACTCGCGGTCTCATCGGGCCGCGTGAGGTGCCCCGGCTCTGGGAGCGGCACCTGATGAACTGCGCGGTGCTCTCCGAGGTCGTGCCCGAGGGCGTGAGTGTCTGTGACGTCGGCTCGGGGGCGGGGCTGCCGGGGATCCCGCTGGCGCTGGTGCGCCCGGATCTGAAGATCACGCTGCTGGAGCCGCTGCTGCGGCGGACGAACTTCCTCCAGGAAGTGGTCGAGCTGCTGGGTCTGGACCATGTGACGGTGGTACGGGGACGCGCCGAGGAAGTGCTCGGGACGCTCCAGCCCGTCCATGTGGTGACGGCGCGCGCCGTGGCCCCGCTGGACCGGCTGGCCGGTTGGGGCGTACCGCTGCTCCGCCCGTACGGAGAGATGCTGGCGCTCAAGGGGGACACGGCCGAGGAGGAGCTGAAGGGCGCCCGGTCGGCGCTGAGCAAGCTCGGTGTGATCGATGCCTCGGTGCTGCGCGTCGGTGAGGGAGTGGTGGATCCGCCGGCCACGGTGGTGCGCGCGGAGGTCGGGGAGAGCCCCGGCGGGGTGCGGTTCGCCACGAAGCGCGCGAAGGCCGCCCGTGCGGACCGGGCGCGACGCCGTCGCTGATGCTCCATAGAAGGAGCCCTGGCCGTCGACTGCGGAGTGTCGTAACGGTCTAGCCCTGCGGCAAGTGCATCGTGTTTCACGTGAAACGTCGCTCACTGCTGCAGGGCATTATCGATCGAGGTCGCGCTGCTTCCGCACCACGGGGCATGAAACCCCTCGTAAGAGGTACCGGGTTGGCCACAGATCGGGATTCATCCACAGAACCACGGGCCTCGCTGGTTCCCGACCCCGAAAGCATGGCAGGCTCTCCTCATTGCGAGCCTGAAGTCGAGGAGAGTGAATCCTTGCGGTCCGACGCCAACATCGCGGGACCGATGACCGATCCGGTCCCCGGCCCCCGTTCCGAGTCGTCGGGCGGCGATGTTTCACGTGAAACATCGCCGCCCCCGATGGACGACACCCCCATCGGCCGTGCTGCCCAGCTGGCCGTGGAGGCCCTGGGCCGTGCCGGTGAGGGCCTGCCACGCCCCGAGCAGACACGGGTCATGGTCGTCGCCAACCAGAAGGGTGGCGTCGGCAAGACCACGACCACGGTCAACCTCGCCGCCTCGCTCGCGCTGCACGGCGCGCGCGTCCTCGTGGTCGACCTCGATCCCCAGGGCAACGCCTCCACGGCGCTCGGGATCGATCACCACGCCGAAGTCCCCTCGATCTACGACGTCCTGGTGGAGAGCAAGCCGCTCTCCGAGGTGGTCCAGCCCGTGGTGGACGTCGAAGGTCTCTTCTGCGCGCCCGCCACCATCGACCTCGCCGGTGCGGAGATCGAGCTGGTGTCGCTGGTCGCGCGGGAGAGCCGGCTTCAGCGGGCGATCGAGGCGTACGAGCAGCCGCTGGACTACATCCTGATCGACTGCCCGCCCTCGCTCGGTCTGCTGACCGTCAATGCGCTGGTCGCCGGCGCCGAGGTGCTGATCCCCATCCAGTGCGAGTACTACGCGCTCGAAGGGCTGGGGCAGTTGATCCGGAACGTGGACCTGGTGCGGGCGCATCTGAACCCCACGCTGCATGTCTCCACGATTCTGCTCACCATGTACGACGGCAGGACCCGGCTCGCCTCGCAGGTGGCCGACGAGGTCCGCAGCCATTTCGGTGAGGAGGTGCTGAGAACGAGCATCCCTCGCTCGGTCCGCATCTCGGAGGCGCCGAGCTACGGGCAGACGGTCCTGACCTATGATCCGGGTTCCAGCGGCTCCCTGTCGTACCTCGAAGCGGCTCGTGAAATCGCCCTGCGTGGGGTCGGCATGAGCTACGACGTCAAGCACGCCCACGCGATCGGCAACAGTCAGCAGAGCATTTCGGAGGGGACGCAGTGAGCGACCGACGTAGAGGTTTGGGGCGTGGGCTCAATGCGCTGATCCCCGCGGCTCCGCAGGAGAAGCAGACAACCTCTGCCGGGGAGACCGACTCCCCCGGCCAGGGACCGGTCCTGACGGCTGAGCGAGGGGTCGCGGCGGCCAAGGTGACGACGCTGCCGCAGACGGCCGCACCGGCGACGGCGGAGATTCCCGCCCAGGACACACCGGTCTCGGCCGAGGTGACCGCTCCGGAGGGTGTGTACTTCGCCGAAGTGCCGATGGACTACATCACGCCCAACCCGCGGCAGCCCCGTGAGGTGTTCGACGAGGACGCTCTCGCCGAGCTGGTCACCTCCATCAAGGAGGTGGGACTGCTCCAGCCCATCGTCGTACGGCAGTTGGGGCCGGAGCGCTTCGAGCTCATCATGGGCGAGCGTCGCTGGCGAGCCTGCCGGGAGGCCGGCCTGGAGCGCATCCCGGCGATCGTCCGTGCCACCGAGGACGAGAAGCTGCTGCTGGACGCGCTGCTGGAGAACCTGCACCGGTCACAGCTGAACCCGCTGGAAGAGGCCGCGGCCTACGACCAGTTGCTCAAGGACTTCAACTGCACGCACGATCAGCTGGCCGATCGGATCGGGCGCTCGCGTCCGCAGGTCACCAACACGCTGCGGCTGCTGCGGCTCTCCCTTCCCGTGCAGCGCAGGGTCGCCGCCGGTGTGCTGTCGGCCGGGCACGCCAGGGCGTTGCTCCGGGTGGACGACTCGGACGAGCAGGACCGGCTGGCCCATCGCATCGTGGCCGAGGGGCTGTCGGTGCGTTCCGTCGAGGAAATCGTGAACCTGATGAGTTCACAGCCCAAGAGCGCGCCCCGCTCGAAGGGCCTGCGGGCCGGCGCCCTTCCCTCGCCCGCGCTGACCGATCTGGCGACCCGGCTGTCCGACCGCTTCGAGACCCGGGTGAAGGTCGATCTGGGGCAGAAGAAGGGGAAGATCACCGTCGAGTTCGCCTCGCTGGTCGATCTGGAGCGCATCCTCGGCACCCTCGCCCCCGGTGAGGGGCGTGTCCTCGACAGGGGACCGGCCGACGAGGACGGGGACGACACGGACGCCGTGGACGGGCCGGACCGGGCCAACGGCCTGGAGTCCGACAAGGGCTGACGCTCCACGTACCGCCATCAGGGCGGGCCGTGTCCGGTGGGTACCGGACACGGCCCGCCCTTTGCCGTCTCCCGGTGTGCGGCGCACCTCTGGGTGGATACGATGCGTTCTGGTATGGCGCATCCACCTTGATCCATCTCAGAGGAAGGGCGGGGCCATGCAATCGGTGAGCCGCAGCCAACTGATGTCAGCTGGACTGGGCCTGGGGGTCGTCGGCGGCTTCGTCGGCAGCCTGCTTCGGGAGCGCAGCGCGCTGACCGCGGCTCGTGGCGCGGCAGGCGCAGGAAGTGAGGAACTGCCTCGATGGGGCGTCGGCTCGTACCGCTCACGCTGGACAACCTTCCCGACCTCCCCCGGCGATGCGGGGAGTGCGTCTTCTGGGAGCTTGATCCGGTCAGAGGGAAAGCGGCGGTAGGAGCCGGCAGGGCGCGGGAGGAGAAGGAGGCATGGATCTCGGCCGTCCTCCTGGAGTGGGGGTCGTGCGGCCGGCTGGTCTATGTGGACGACGTGCCCGTGGGCTTCGTTCTGTACGCGCCTCCGGCGTATGTGCCCCGCGCCACGGCGTTCTCGACGAGCCCGGTCTCTCCCGACGCCGTACAGCTGATGACCGGCTGGATCATGCCGGGCTACCGGGGGCAGGGGCTCGGGCGGGTGATGGTGCAGACCGTCGCGAAGGACCTGCTGCGGCGTGAGTTCAAGGCGATCGAGGCCTTCGGGGACGCGCGGTGGAAGGAGCCGGCCTGTGTGCTGCCCGCGGACCATCTGCTGGCGGTGGGGTTCAAGACCGTACGGACGCATCCCACGTATCCGCGGCTGAGGCTTGATCTGCGGACGACGCTGTCCTGGAAGGAAGACGTCGAGCACGCGCTGGACCGACTGCTGGGCGCGGTGAAGAAGGACCCGGCGCTCAGACCGCTCTGATCGCGGCCCTCATGTGTCGTGGGAGATACGTGAAACATCGCGTGGTGCTTAGTTGCTTGCTTCCTTGCTCACCGGAGCACTGTCACCGATGAAGCTCTCCAGGTCGCGCACGATGGCGGCCTTGGGCTTGGCGCCGACGATGGTCTTGGCGACCTCGCCGTTCTGGTAGACGTTCAGCGTCGGGATGGACATGACGCCGTACTTGGCTGCGGTGGCCGGGTTCTCGTCGATGTTGAGCTTGACAACCTCGATCTTGTCGCCGTGCTCGGCCGCGATGGCTTCGAGCGACGGAGCGATCTGGCGGCACGGTCCGCACCAGGCGGCCCAGAAGTCCACCAGTACGGGCTTGTCGCTCTTCAGGACGTCCTCGTCGAACGAGTCGTCGGTCACATGCTTCAGGTCGCCGGCCACGGCGGCCTCCTAACTTCGTGGGGTGTCGGTCGGAACTGCTGGTCAGACGGAGGCGGTCTGCTCCGGCTCGGTGCTCTTCTCCGGCTCGGCGGCGTTCTCGCCGTCGGCCAGCGCGGAGAGGAAGCGCTCGGCGTCGAGGGCCGCGGAACAGCCGGTGCCCGCGGCGGTGATCGCCTGTCGGTAGGTGTGGTCGACGACGTCGCCGGCGGCGAAGACACCCGTGAGGTTCGTGCGAGTGGAGGGCGCGTCCACCGTGAGGTAACCCTCGTCGTCGAGGTCGAGCTGGCCCTTGAAGAGTTCGGTACGCGGGTCGTGGCCCACGGCGATGAACAGCCCGGTCACCGGCAGCTCGGACGTCTCACCGGTCTTGGTGTTGCGCAGCGTCAGACCGGAGAGCTTCTGGTCGCCGTGGATCTCCTCGACCGCGCTGTCCCAGGCGAACCGGATCTTCGGGTCGGCGAAGGCACGGTCCTGCATGGCCTTGGAGGCCCGCAGGCTGTCGCGGCGGTGGACGATCGTGACCGACTTGGCGAAACGCGAGAGGAAGGTCGCCTCCTCCATCGCCGTGTCGCCGCCGCCGACCACCGCGATGTCCTGGTCCTTGAAGAAGAACCCGTCACACGTGGCACACCAGGAGACGCCGCGTCCGGAGAGGGCGTCCTCGCGCGGGAGTCCGAGCTTGCGGTGCTGCGAGCCGGTCGTGACGATCACGGCCTTCGCCCGGTGCACCGTGCCCACCGTGTCGGTGACCGTCTTGATCTCCCCGCTGAGGTCGACCGAGATGACGTCGTCCGGGACGAGCTCGGCGCCGAACCGCTCCGCCTGCGCCCGCATGTTGTCCATCAGGTCGGGGCCCATGATGCCGTCGCGGAAACCGGGGAAGTTCTCCACATCGGTGGTGTTCATCAGCGCGCCACCCGCGGTGACGGCACCCTCGAACACGAGGGGATGCAGCGACGCGCGTGCGGTGTAGAGCGCAGCCGTGTACCCGGCCGGCCCGGAGCCGATGATGATCACATTACGGACGTCGCTCACGGGTTTCTTCCTCGTCTCTGCAGACTGCCTGCTACTGCCAACGGGGCGGTTCAGGACTCTCACCCCACCCAACGGATCCTACGGGCCTCGCATTCCCGCGAGGTCCCGGCGGCGCCGGGCAGTCTGTCAGCGGCGGGGATAGCTCTGCGAGAGCAGGAGTTCACCCTTGACGGGCGGGATGTTGTCGACGCAGGCGGCGTCGATGACGTACGCCTCCACCAGATTGCCGTCGGTGGGGTCGGACAGGACCAGGAGGAAGGCGTCGACGCCCTTGTACGTGCCCCGCTCGGCGGCGAGCGGCGAGTCCTTACGGCCCGTTCCCTGCTGGATGCAGGGCGGCACCTGCTGGGTCAGTTTGGGGGACGCCGATGTGCTGGGTCCCTCCTTGGTGGAATTCTGGCCCTCGGCCACGCGTGGCTCGCCGGTGGCCGGGGCGGGCTTGAGCAGCGAGTGGACCTTCTCCTGGATCCCGGTGCCGGAGAACGCGGCACCGTCGCTGTCGGCCGCGCTCGCTCCCGCGTCGCTCTTGTAGGAGGACGCGTCGTCGCCACCGAAGCCCGACACCGTCTGGAACAGCAGCACACTCACGCCGATCGCCGCAGTGCCGAAGACGGCGCCGAGGATCGCACCGCGACGGCGGCGCTGCTGCCGGGAGCGGCCGGGGCCCGTGGCCGCCCGTGGGCGGCCTGCGGGGCGGTCGGCCCGGTCCGTCCGAGGGGTGTCGGCGATGGACGCGGGGGCGGGCGATGTTTCACGTGAAACATCGGCCGTCGCGTCCGCCGTGAGCGGGTCCGGTGCGGACGCGCTCAGCAGTGCCTCGGCGGCCAGGGCGGCGTCGATCCGGGCGGACACGTCGGCGGGCATACGCGGCGGGCCGGGCAGCGAGCCCAGCAGTCCGCGGATCTCCTCCAGCGACTCGTACACATCGGCGCACAGTGAGCAGCCGTCGAGATGTTCGCGCAGCTCGACGCTCCGCGCGGGGGAGAGCAGGCCCTCCGTGAGGTCGGAGATCTCCGAGACGTCGGGGTGCTCGGTCGTGCCGGTCGTGGTCGTCACGCGCGCCCACCTCCTCCCTTCACGGCGGCAGGACCTTGTGGTCCCGCGTCTGGTCCGGTGTCTGGCCCTGTGTCCGGTCCTCTGTTCGGTGGTCCCGGCTCCGATGGGACGGATGCCCCCGGCGTCCGGTTCCTTTGTGCTCCCAGACCGCCTCTCTCGCCGGTGCCGCCGGTGCTCTCCCGCAGATGGGTGAGCATCGGCAGAAGTCTGGCCCGGCCGCGCGCGCAGCGGCTCTTTATGGTCCCGACGGGTACGTCGAGTACCTGAGCGGCCTCCGCCACGGGGTACCCCTGCATGTCGACCAGGACCAGCGCGGCCCGCTGGTCGGCGGGCAGCTTGGCGAGGGCGACGAGGAGCTGGCGGTGGAGGTCCTGGCGCTGGGCGGGGGCCTCGGCCGACTCGTGCGGTTCGAGAAGCTGCTCCAGACGCTCCGTGTCGTCCACGGGGGAGGTCTTGCGGGAGGCGGCCTTCCTCGCACGGTCGAGACAGGCGTTGACGGTGATGCGGTGCAGCCAGGTCGTGACGGCGGACTGACCGCGGAAGGTGTGGGCGGCGCGGAAGGCGGACACGAGCGCGTCCTGGACGGCGTCTGCGGCTTCCTCGCGGTCTCCCAGCGTGCGCAGCGCCACGGCCCAGAGCCGGTCGCGGTGGCGTCGTACGAGCTCACCGAAGGCGTCAGGATCCCCTTCGACGTGCCGCGCCAGGAGATCCTGGTCGTTCACGTCGCCGAGTGCGGCGTCTTCCAACGGTGAGCCCCCTCCCCTGGTCCGCAGGGTCAGCCTATGACCTTGATCTCCGAGATTCCGCCCCGGAACTCGTTCGCGGACTCCGGAGCGAGTTCCGTGATGTGGATCAGTACGTACCTGGTTCTGACGGGCTTGTCCAGGGTCGTCTTCACATTGCTGCCGGTCTGCCCCAGTTCGGTGAGGCGCTGGGAGAAGTCCGACAGGCCCGACGGGGACGAGGCGCCCTCGCCGGCGGCGAGGACCTGGACCTTCTGGCCGCCGCGGTACATGGCGACGTCGATGCCGTACACATCCTGCACGCTGCCGAGATCCACGACTATCCCGCTGCCGCCCTTGCGGTTGGGGAGATTGCCGTAGTTCGCGTACCCGTTGTACTTCGGGGTGATCCAGGCGGTGCCGGCATTGCCGTCCGTGGCCAGGTGGACGTCCTCGGCCTTCACGCCGTCACCGTCGGGCGCGAAGACCGACGCGTCGGCGATCTTCAGATCTTTCGGGGTCCGCGGCGGAGGCTTCTGCTGCTCGCCGTCCGTCGACTGGGACTGCGTCGTCTCGTCGCCGTCCGACCGGTTGAGCAGATGGTCGGCCACCTGCCAGCTGGCGAGCCCCAGCACCGCGATGAGGAGCGCGGAGACGGTCCACTTCAGTGCCTTGCCGGTACGGCTCTGGAGAGGCGGCGGCGGGACGGGCACGGGCTGGGTGGCGGGCGCGCCGATGGGCCGGGTGGCGGGACGCGCGTACGAGCCCTGCTGGTAGGTGGTGCGCTGGTACTCGGGCGGCGCGGCGAACGTGGGCTCCGGGGGCCGGACACGGGGCATCTCGGCGACGGCCTTGGCGAGTTCGTCCGGCGTGGTGCAGGGCGGGTCCTGCCGTGAGGCGGTGGCGCCCTCGTTGACCAGGGCGCGCATGGCGAGCTCGGACAGACCTCGGTGGACCCCTGCCCGCACCTGGTCCGGGGCGATCAGGCCGACGCCCTTCGGCAGCCCCGCGAGTCCGTACGCGTCGGTCTCGTACGGCCAGCGGTGGGTCAGCGCCGCGTACAGCAGCGCGCCGATCGCCTCGGTGTCGGTGCGCTGCGGGCGTTCCGCGCTGATGCCGCGCAGGGCGGCGTTCACGGCGAGACCGCGGATCCGGTACTGGCCGGTGGAGCTGCGCAGGACGGCGCCGGGCGTGAGCTTCAGATGGGCCAGGCCCTCGCGGTGCGCGGCGGCCATGGCCTGGGAGAGCTGGCTGACGAGTTGGTAGGCGTCGTGGGCCTCCATGGGACCCGCCGCGAGGATCGCGGTGAGTTCCGTCGCGTCGGGCAGCCACTCGTGGACGACGTAGACGAGGTCGTTCTCCTCGACGGCGTCGAGGACCTGGACGAAGCGGGGGTCGCCGAGGAGGGCGGAGGAGCGGGCCGCGGCCAGTACGGAGCGGGCTCGCGGGTGGTCGGCGGGCAGCAGGTGCACGCCGACGGCGCGGCGCAGTTTCTCGTCGACCGCGCGCCAGCTGCTGAACCCGTCCAGTCGGGTGATGCACTCTTCGAGGCGGTAGCGTCTGGCGAGTTTGTGGCCGCTGTGGAGTTCGGGCGCGGCCACGGTCGGCCGGGACTCCCTGCGCTTTCCGTCGCCCGGTCCCGCGGCGTCGCCGTCCTCGGACTTCGCCGGCTTCCCGGGGTCGGACTCCGCCGGTTCGGGCGGTCCGGACTCCTCGGTCCGCTCGTCCTCTGTCGCGTCCTGGGCTTTCGCCACCCCGTCGGTGGTGGCCTTCTCCGCCTGGGCGGCCGGCGGTTCGTCACCGCTGTTGTCGGCCACCTCGACGGCAGCCGTGCTCCGTTCCGCCACCGTCGCTCCTGCCTCCCCATCCGTTGCGCACTGTCCAACAGCCACGCCAATTGTGCCCACAGTTGGACGCTATGCACGACACACGGCGGCCGACGATGGTTGTGCTCGGGCGCCGCGCGCTAGCGTCCGAGGCGGCCTCTGACCATTCCGACCAAGGCGTTCATCTCTTCGATACGCAGTTTTCGGGCGACGACGAAGAAGCCGCCCAGCAGGACGATCCCGCCGACCGCCAGCGCGGTGAACGACCCCAGCACCTCGCTGCCGAGCTTCTCCAGCACGAAGTAGGCGGCGGCGCCGGCGGCGATCGTGCCGGGCACGGACGCCAGGCAGAGCCTCGCGTACGTACGCAGGACGTGAGAGCCGTCCAGATCGCCTCCCAGCACCTTCTTGAGCCTGCGCCAGGCGATGCCCACGCCGACGGCGTAGGCGAGGCCGTACGAGGCGGCCATGCCCACGACAGCCCAGCGCGAGGGCAGGACGACGAAGCAGACGGCGGAGGCGGCGGCGTTCACGGCGGCCACGATGACCGTGTTGTAGAAGGGAGTTCGGGTGTCCTCGTACGCGTAGAAGGCACGCAGCACCACGTACTGCACGGAGAAGGGGATCAGCCCGAGCCCGAAGGCCATCAGCATGTAGCCCATGGAGCGCGCCGACTCGATGCCGGACGAGCCGAAGATCAGGGTGCACATCGGGATGCCGAGCGCGACGAAGCTGAAGGCGACGGGGACGATCGCGACGGCCGAGTTGCGCAGGCCCTGCGAGATGTCGTCGCGTACGGCTCCGGTGTCGCCGTCGTGCGCCGAGCGGGAGAGCCGGGGCAGCAGGGCCGCCATGACCGAGACGGTGATGATGGCCTGCGGCATGCCCCAGATCAGCTGGGCGTTGGAGTAGGCGATGTAACCGGCGCCCTGGGTGCCCGAGTCGACGCCCGCCGCCGTGGAGAGCTGCGAGACGACCAGCACACCGGCCTGGTTGGCGAGGACGAACAGCACGGTCCACTTGGCGAGCTTGGCGGCCTTGCCGAGGCCGTGGCCGCGCCAGTCGAAGCGCAGCCGGATGCGGAAGCCCGTCTCGCGGAGGTAGGGGATCATCGCGAGGGCCTGGACGGTCAGACCGAGCACCACACCGACACCGAGCAGGCGCTCCGCCTGCGGCGGGATGGAAGCGACCGTCATCCCGGAGTCCTCGGCGGCGCCGTACACCCAGATGAACATGACGAGCGTGGCGATGATGATGATGTTGTTGAGGACCGGCGTCCACATCATCGCGCCGAACCTGCCACGGGCGTTGAGGATCTGCCCCATCACCACGTGCACGCCCATGAAGAAGATGGTGATCAGGCAGTAGCGCACGAAGGTGACGGCGACGTCGTTGGCGGCCGGGTTGTCGGCGATGCTCACCGACATCAGGCGCACCAGCAGCGGGGCGGCGAGCACCGAAAGCGCGGTCAGTGTGCCGAGGATGACGATGACGAGCGTGAGCAGGCGGTTCGCGTACGCCTCGCCGCCGTCCTCGTCGTCCTTCATCGCGCGGATGAGCTGCGGGACGAAGACCGAGTTGAGACCGCCGCCGATGGTCAGGATGTAGATCATCGTCGGCAGGGTGATGGCGAGCTGGAAGGTGTCGCCGAGGGTGGCGGCGCCGAGCGCGGCCACGATCAGGGCGGAGCGTACGAAGCCGGTGAGCCGCGAGACGAGCGTGCCCGCCGCCATCACGGCGCTGGACTTCAGCAGGCCCGAGGCCCGTCCGCCGGCCTTCTTCGCGGGCGCCGGCGCGGGGGCCACCTCGGGGGCGGCGGCCTGCGGTCGGCCCGTCCCCTGCTGATCGCGGAACAGATGCGCGAAGGCGTCGGGGCCCTCTTCGTCGGTACGGGCCCGGGTGACGAGCTCGTCGACGCCCATGAACTGTGTGGTCCGCGCGTCGTCCCCGAACGGAAGATGGCGGGAGGGGCCGTCGGGCTCCGGCGGCGGGGGCTGCGCCCAGACACGCGGATCGGGCGCGTACTGCTGCACCGGCGGCTGCTGGTAGAGCGGCGTCGTCTCCGGATAGGTGCCGGGAGGCGGCGGCGGGTGCGCGGCGCGGTCGTACAGCGCCTCGGACACCGGGTCCTGCGCCGAGAGGTCCTGCGCGCGGTAGGGATCGGGGTGGTACGCGTCCTGGACGTACGGATCCTGGGCGTAGGCGTCCTGCGCGTACTGCTCGGGGCTGTACGGGGCCTGGGCGTACGGCGGTTGGGTGTACGGACCCTGGGCGTGCGGGCCTTGAGGGTACGGACCCTGGGGGCCCGGGGCGTACGGGCCGCCCTGGCGGTACGGATCCCGCGCTGCGGGGTCAGGCACGGTGGCGTTGGGGTCGGCGGCGGGAGGCTGCGGCGGAACATGCCCTGCCGGATCGCCGCCAGGACCTTGCCCGCGGTCACCGTCGTACGGCGCGTTCATGGTTTACCCCACCTCATCGTCCCCGGCCGGCCGGCCACGACATCCTCAACGGTCCACTTTCTCACCCTTGCCCGACGGGTCCCCGCTTTCCGGACGGGTGTCCGGGGTCGGGTCACTCGGCTGCCCGGGTTCGGCGCCGTTGATGTCTGCGGGAATCTTCTCCGCCGAGGGGGCAGCGGCGGGTGCCGGGGTGGGCTCCGTGCCGTCGTCGGCGGGGTCCTCGGAGTCGTCGCCGCGGGCGTCGCCGTCGGCGGTGTCCCCGTCGGAGTCGTCGGCGTCGCCGGCCTCGGCCTCGGCGGCGTCCGCGGCTGCCTTGTCCTCGGCCGCCTTCGCCGCCACCGCCCGCTTGCGCTGGCTGTACATCTTGACCCCGGCCAGGACGAGCAGCAGCACACCGCCGGCGATGACGAGCATCACCGTGGGAGTCAGCTCGGAGACCCGGACCTGGAACGACATGGGATTGCCGTACGGCCGTCCGTCGGCGGTGTAGAGCTGCGCGGTGAGGCCCACGGGCCCGTTGGCGTTGGCATCGCCGGTGAACTTCACGACCTGGGTGTGTCCGCCGTCGATCTTGATCGTCTGCTGGGCGACCGCACTGCCGTCGTCCAGCTTCAGACGGGTCTTGTTCGTGGACTTGAGACGCAGGACGAGGTGGTCGACACCTTGCAGCAGCTGGTTCTGGACCGTCACCGGGATGGTCGCGCTGCGTCCGGACAGGGTCAGTTCCGACTTCTGGATGAGCTGGACCTCACCGGTGAGGCTCACCAGATAGCGGTTCACCGAGCCGCGGTACTCCCTGGCGCCTGTCGCGTCGCCCCGCCAGGACGTCGAGAGCGCCCGGTTGACGGCGTTGGCGAAGGGCGTCGCGACCCGGTCGGGCAGGGTCAGGATCGCCTTGAACTTCCCGAGGCGTTCGTCGATCCCCTTGATCTCCTCGAACGCCGACGGGGGGAGTTCCTGGTCACGGAGCTTGTCCGGATACCGCGAGGCGCCGGGCACCTTCGTCGTGGCGTTCGTGTCGGGCTTGGCTGCGGCGGCGGCGACCAGGTCGGACGACTGCGTCCAGCGCTGCCCGTCCAGCCCCTGGAGGGCACGGGCCATGGACTGCGCCTGGCTGGCCGACGGCGTCCGCTGCGGGGCGACGACGATGTTGCGCTGCTTCGAGGAGTCCTGGAGGGTCACGGCCAGCGACTGGGCGAGGAACTTCTGGACCGCCAGCGTGGAACTGCCCGCCGTGGTCACGTCGCCCTCGAAGGCCGTGGACAGCCGGGTGTCGCTGACGACGGCCGTCGTACCGCCGCCGATGGGCCGTGCCGCGCTCGCCGTGTACGGCAGGTTGTCCTGGATGCTGTCGCTGCGCGAGATCACCTTGTCGGCGCCCGCGGAGGTCGCCACATCGACGATCGACGGATCGACGGCGCCGTTCACGGGCCACGCGAAGTCGGTGGCGGGCTGCGCATGGAGGATGGACTCCACGGTCACCGCCGCGACCTCGCTGGAGCCCTGGAGGTGGCCGAGGGTGCCGGACACGGTCTCGCCGCCGTGGGCCAGGGACGCCAGATCCGGGTCACCGAAGGGCAGGGCGACGATGTGGGGGTTGTCCTGGACGGCCTTCTCCAGGGAGTTGAGCCAGGTCCTGGCCACGAGCTGGTTCTTGCCCGCGACCGTGGAGTTGCCGTCCCTGACGCGGTACGGCTCGGTCATCGCCGAGACGGTGGCGAGGAGGTCCGGGTCGACGACCCAGGTGACGGGGAGCTGGCTGCCGAGGGAGACGAGCTGCTCCAGCCGGCCGCCGGGGGCCAGCTCCTCGGCCAGGTCGTCGTTCTCGAAGAGGGGGGTCTGCTGGTCGTCCGAACCCGTCTCCGCCGAGACGTGCGAGGTGGAGATCAGCGGCCAGAGATAGGTGAACTTGGTCCTGGTGTCCACCGACTCCGGCTGCCACGGCAGGAACGTCCGCCGGACGCCGAGGGTGTGGTCGTAGGGTTCGGCCGCCGTCCGGCCCGTGAGCGTCACGCCGAGCTGGTAGACACCGTCCGCCCCCAGGCCGAGCTTGCTCACCGGCACCGACAGGGCGAAGTCGTAGCTGATGCCCGAGGCGAGCTTCTTGAACTCCACCTTGTACTTGCCGCCCACCGGCAGCGGGTCGTACGTGGTGTCGTTGGAACGCTCGACCGCGTCGTCGATGGCGGTCCGGCCGGTCAGCTGCGGGCCCACCCGGAGATCGACCTGGGCGTCGGTGACCGGCTTCTTGCTCTTGTTGGTCACCGTCCCGGAGATCGTGAGGGTGTCGCCCTTCGTCGGCGCGCTGGGCGCCAGGGTGTCGAGAGCGATGGAGACGGTGCTCGACCCGGAGGGCTCGGCCGTGGTGCTCGCCGGGGACGCCGTGACAGGGCCTGAGGCGGCCGTCGAGGGGGTCGAGACGGCAGCGGTCGCCTGCGGAGCCGCGAGGCCCCCCAGTAGCCCGGCCAGGAGCGGCACCCCTGCGGCCACGGCGCCGGTGCGCCCCAGCCATCGGCGGGCAGGAGAGTGCTTCATCCCCTGGATGTCTGCCGCCTCGGCCACGCGCCCGCCCGTCCCTCATCGTCGTCAATGGTCGTCGTCGATTGTGCGTCCACGCATGGTAACGATGTGCGCTGTGACGAAGTGCCGGGGACCGACCCTCATGATCGGAAGAATCTCATGGGCCGGGGCAAACCGGTGCACCGGAAACCCGGACGCCGCGGCCGACCGGGGCACGTACCCTTTTCTGTTGTGCCGAACGCCAACGAAGAGACTCCCCTTGCACTGAGCCAGGTGCAGCGCCGCGCGGTCAGCGAACTGCTGCGGGTGTCCCCTGTCGCCGACGACCTCGCCCACCGATTCCAGGAGGCGGGGTTCACACTCGCCCTGGTGGGGGGCTCGGTGAGGGACGCCCTCCTCGGTCGCCTCGGCAACGACCTCGACTTCACGACCGACGCCAGGCCCGACGACGTACTGAAGATCGTCCGGCCCTGGGCGGACTCGGTGTGGGAGGTCGGGATCGCGTTCGGCACGGTCGGTGTCCAGAAGGAGGGCCGGGTCGGCGACGAGCGGCAGGACTTCCAGATCGAGGTCACCACCTACCGCTCCGAGGCGTACGACCGCACCTCGCGCAAGCCCGAGGTGTCGTACGGGGACTCCATCGAGGACGACCTCGTACGCCGGGACTTCACCGTCAACGCGATGGCCGTCGCGCTGCCGCGGAAGGAGTTCATCGATCCGCACGGGGGCCTCCAGGACCTCGCGGCCGGTGTACTGCGTACGCCTGGTACCCCCGAGGCGTCCTTCTCCGACGACCCGCTGCGCATGCTCAGGGCCGCGCGCTTCGCCGCGCAGCTTGACTTCGAGGTCGCCCCGGACGTCGTCGCCGCCATGAAGGCCATGGCGGAGCGGATCGAGATCGTCTCCGCGGAGCGCGTACGGGAGGAGCTGAACAAGCTGATCCTCTCCGGCCACCCGCGCAAGGGCCTGGCGCTCCTGGTCGACACCGGCCTCGCCGGGCGCGTGCTTCCAGAGCTGCCCGAGCTGCGGCTGGAGAGCGACGAGCATCACCGGCACAAGGACGTGTACGAGCACTCGCTGACCGTTCTTGAGCAGGCCATCGACCTGGAGGAGAACGGGCCGGACCTGGTGCTGCGGCTGGCCGCGCTGCTCCATGACATCGGCAAGCCCCGGACGCGGCGCTTCGAGAAGGACGGCGGGGTCTCCTTCCATCACCACGAGGTGGTGGGGGCGAAGCTGACCAAGAAACGGATGACCGCGCTCAAGTACTCGAACGAGCTGGTGCGGGACGTCTCACGGCTGGTGGAGCTGCATCTGCGCTTCCACGGTTACGGGACGGGTGAGTGGACCGACTCGGCGGTGCGGCGGTACGTACGCGACGCCGGCCCGCTGCTGGACCGGCTGCACAAGCTGACCCGCTCGGACTGCACCACCCGCAACAAGCGGAAGGCCGCCGCGCTCTCGCGGGCCTACGACGGCCTTGAGGAGCGGATCGCGCAGTTGCAGGAGCAGGAGGAGCTCGACTCCATCCGGCCCGACCTGGACGGCAACCAGATCATGGAGACGCTGGGCGTCGGTCCGGGGCCGGTGATCGGGGCCGCGTACAAGTTCCTGCTGGAGCTGCGGCTGGAGAACGGGCCCATGGAGCGGGACGACGCGGTGAGCGCGCTGAAGGAATGGTGGGCCGCCCAGCAGAGCTGAGCGCGGGTCGGACCGTGGCTCCGGTCGATGTTTCACGTGAAACATCGACCGGCGGTGGCGGAGTGGGGGTGATGTTTCACGTGAAACATCACCCCCTTCCCTGTGCCTCGTGACCTCTTCCGCTACTTCTTCGCGAGCTTCTTCCAGCGGAACAGCCCGGCCGCGACCACCGCGTAGAGCACCGCCACGCCCAGCACGAGGGGCGCCGAGCGGCCGTCCGGCGGCAGCATCAGTGCGGCGACCCCCGCCGCGCCGACGAAGGCGACGTTGAACAGCACGTCGTAGAGGGAGAAGATCCGCCCCCGGTAGGCGTCGTCCACCGAGGTCTGTACGACCGTGTCCGTCGAGATCTTCGCGCCCTGCGTGATCAGACCGAGGACGAACGCGGCGACGAGCATCGGGGCGGGCGAGAACGGCAGTCCCAGCGCCGGCTCCAGCACGGCCGCCGACGCGGCGCATGTCACCATCCAGCCGAACGCGCCGAGGCGCCCGACCGCCGACGGCGTGACGACGGCGGCGACGAAGAAGCCGGCTCCCGAGACGGCGAGTGCCACACCCAGCAGGGCGAGCCCGTCCTCCTCGGAATGCGACCAGGCGTAGCGGCAGAGCATCAGCACCATCACGGTCAGCGCCCCGTAGCAGAAGCGCATCAGCGTCATCGCGGCCAGCGCGACCGCCGCGTCACGCCGCTCGGCCAAATGGCGCAGCCCGGCGCCGAGACCGCGCGCGGTGGACGCGAGGGCGACCCGCAGCCGTGGCTGGATCAGCCCGGGATCGGGGCCGAGGAGATCGCGCGCCATGGTGACGGAGGCCAGCGCCGAGCACAGATACAGCGCGGCGCCCAGCAGCACCACGGCGGCGTCCGAGTTGGAGAGGACCAGCCGCACCAGGAAGGCGAGACCGCCGCCCGCGGTCGCGGCGAGCGTACCGGCGGTCGGGGAGAGGGAGTTGGCGACGACCAGCCGCTCGTCCTCGACGACGCGGGGCAGCGCGGCCGAGAGCCCCGCGAGTACGAACCGGTTGACGGCGGTCACGGCCAGCGCGGAGGCGTAGAAGAGCCAGTCCGGCAGGGAGCTGAGGATCAGTACGGCGGTGCAGGCGGCCAGCAGGGCGCGCAGCAGATTCCCGTACAGGATGATCTGACGCCGGCGCCAGCGGTCGAGCAGCACCCCGGCGAACGGGCCGATGAGCGAGTAGGGGAGCAGCAGCACCGCCATGGCCGACGCGATGGCGCCGGGAGTGGTCTGCTTCTCGGGGGAGAACACGACGTGCGCGGCCAGCGCGACCTGGAAGACCCCGTCGGCCGCCTGCGAGAGCAGACGCACGGTCAGCAGACGGCGGAAGTCGGGCAGACGCAGGAGCCCGCGCAGATCGCGTACGACAGACATGTGGATCAGAGTCACACACGTCACGGGCGTCACACGCGAAGGGCCCCCGGACGACTGCCCGGAGACCCTTCGACGGTGCGTGTACGAGGAAGAACCGCGCTCCCCCGAGAGGTCTAGCGCTCGACCTCGCCCTTGATGAACTTCTCGACGTTCTCGCGGGCCTCGTCGTCGAAGTACTGCACCGGCGGGGACTTCATGAAGTACGAGGAGGCCGAGAGGATCGGGCCGCCGATGCCGCGGTCCTTGGCGATCTTCGCGGCGCGCACGGCGTCGATGATGACACCGGCGGAGTTCGGGGAGTCCCAGACCTCCAGCTTGTACTCCAGGTTCAGCGGGACGTCGCCGAACGCGCGGCCCTCGAGGCGGACGTACGCCCACTTGCGGTCGTCCAGCCACGCCACGTAGTCCGAGGGGCCGATGTGGACGTTGTCGGCGCCCAGGTCGCGGTCCGGGATCTGTGAGGTGACGGCCTGCGTCTTGGAGATCTTCTTCGACTCCAGGCGCTCGCGCTCCAGCATGTTCTTGAAGTCCATGTTGCCGCCGACGTTCAGCTGCATCGTGCGGTCCAGGACGACACCGCGGTCCTCGAACAGCTTCGCCATCACGCGGTGCGTGATCGTGGCGCCGACCTGCGACTTGATGTCGTCACCGACGATCGGGACGCCGGCCTCGGTGAACTTGTCCGCCCACTCCTTCGTACCGGCGATGAAGACCGGGAGGGCGTTGACGAAGGCGACCTTGGCGTCGATGGCGCACTGCGCGTAGAACTTCGCGGCGGCCTCGGAACCGACGGGCAGGTAGCAGACCAGGACGTCGACCTGCTTGTCCTTGAGGGTCTGGACGATGTCGACCGGGGTCTCGTCCGACTCCTCGATCGTCTCGCGGTAGTACTTGCCCAGACCGTCGTAGGTGTGGCCGCGCTGGACGGTCACGCCCGAGTTCGGGACGTCGCAGATCTTGATGGTGTTGTTCTCGCTGGCACCGATGGCGTCCGCGAGGTCGAGACCGACCTTCTTGGCGTCGACGTCGAACGCGGCGACGAACTCCACGTCCCGCACGTGGTAGTCGCCGAACTGAACGTGCATCAGGCCGGGCACCTTGCCGGCCGGATCGGCGTCCTTGTAGAACTCGACGCCCTGCACCAGCGAGGCGGCACAGTTGCCCACGCCGACAATGGCTACGCGAACGGAACCCATCCTGGTTGCTCCCTGTGTGTGATCTCAATGTTGCGATGAAGCCCCGCGCTGATGCGGAACCTCATGGGGTGGTCTCCCCGGACGGATCCGGCTGGCCGGGGCAGGCCGTCCGAGTCTCCCGTTGTGTTGCTGTTGGTCGTGCTGCCCGTCGCGCCGCCCGCCGGGCTCCGCGAAGGGCCGTTCCGCTCAGGAGCGAGGCTGTCAGGGCCGGGTCGTCGCTGATCCCGTCCCGCCCGCTCGCTCTCGATCAGCTCGTTGAGCCAGCGCACTTCGCGCTCCACGGACTCCATGCCGTGCCGCTGAAGTTCGAGCGTGTAGTCGTCGAGGCGTTCCCGGGTACGGGCCAGAGAGGCGCTCATCTTCTCCAGGCGCTCCTCCAGCCGGCTGCGACGGCCCTCCAGCACGCGCATCCGTACCTCGCGCTCCGTCTGCCCGAAGAAGGCGAAGCGAGCGGCGAAGTGCTCGTCCTCCCAGGCGTCGGGGCCCGCCTGCGACAGCAGCTCCTCGAAGTGCTCCTTGCCCTCCGCCGTGAGCCGGTAGACGATCTTGGCCCTGCGGCCCGCGAGTGACGCGGCGAGCGCCTCCTCGGGGGCACTGCCCGGCTCCTCGATCAACCAGCCGCTCGCGACCAGCGTCTTGAGGCAGGGATACAGCGTCCCGTAGCTGAAGGCCCGGAAGATCCCCAGCGACGTGTTGAGCCGCTTGCGCAGCTCGTAGCCGTGCATCGGAGACTCGCGCAGCAGGCCCAGGACGGCGAACTCAAGGATGCCCGAGCGTCTGCTCACTGCTCGCCTCCTCCGTCGTCCCGGCCACTTATGCCGTCCCGATGTATCGACTCGATACATCGGGACGATAGAACACCGATGCTCATGGGACAAGAGGGACCATCGTGAACGGCGTCACATCACCGATTCACAGCGAGTAACTTGCCTGGTTTGGGATGAAGTTCGGGTCTGGGAGGGGTTTGACCCTGCGTAGTCTGTGCGGCATGCAGACCACCGGGAACCGCGTGACGTGTGAGAGCGTCATCGTTCTGGATGCATGCCGGATGAGCCCTACGGCGGGTACATCCGTATTCATTTCGGGGGGACCGGAACTCAACTGCCGCTTCCAGGCGTACGCGCCTGCCCGAGGAGTAGTCGTTCGATGAGCGAGCACCGTCGCAAACAGCCACCGCCGCAGGGTGGTCAGGGGGGCGGACGAGCCGCGGCCAGGCGTGCCGCCCAGCGGCCGGCCGGCCGCCGCGCGGATCCCTCCCGTGGCGTCCCCACGGCCTCCCACGCCGAATCCGGCGATCCGGAGCCTTCTTACGGAGGCCGGGCCGAAGCACGCAGGGCCGCGCAGCGTGGCCGTGGCGGGGGCCGCCGTGGCGGGGGTGGCCCCGGTCCCGGCTCCGGCCGCGCGCGCGGAGGGCCGCCGCGTAAGAAGCGGATCATCGACTACCCGCGTCACGACAAGGACGGCTGGCAGCGCTGGACGCCCTCCTGGAAGCTCGTGACCGGTCTGTTCATCGGCTTCATGGGCAGCTTGCTGGCCGCGGCGACCATCGCGTACTCCTTGGTCGAAGAGCCCAAGATGAGCCTGGCCGCCACGGCGCAGAACAACGTCTACCTCTGGGACGACGGGTCTCAGATGGTCGCCACCGGTGGCGAGACCAACCGGCAGATCGTCGGGATCGAGCAGATCCCCGCAGCGATGCAGAACGCCGTGATCTCGGCGGAGAACAAGACGTTCAGGGAGGACAGCGGCGTCGACCCCATGGGTATCGGCCGGGCCGTCTTCAACATGGCCAGGGGCGGTCAGACGCAGGGTGGCTCGACCATCACCCAGCAGTTCGTCAAGAACGCCATGCTCAACCAGGAGCAGACCTACACCCGTAAGGTCAAAGAGCTCTTCATCTCCATCAAGGTCGGCGCCGACATGGAGAAGCCCGAGATCATGGAGGGGTATCTCAACACCTCTTACTACGGACGTGGCGCCTACGGCATCCAGGCGGCGGCCCGTACGTACTACGGCAAGGACTCCAAGGAGCTCAACCCGAGCGAGTGCGCCTTCCTGGCGACGCTGCTCAAGGGCGCGACGTACTACGACCCGAACGGCAACCCGTCGATCGACGCGAACGCCACCGAGAAGAACAACACCGAGCGCGCCACGAAGCGCTGGAGTTGGATTCTCGACGAGATGGTGAAGGACAAGCACCTTCCCGAGGCGGAGCGGGCGAAGTACAAGGAATTCCCGATGCCCGACAAGCCGAAGAAGGACGCCCAGCTCGGCGGCCAGATCGGCTACCTCGTGGACCTCGCCAAGGCCTACTTCATCAACAACAACGACCGGGGCATCACGGCCGACGACCTGGCCAAGGGCGGCTACGAGATCAAGACGACCTTCAACGAGAAGAAGGTCAACGCGCTCAACAAGGCCGTCACCGACGTCTACAAGAAGAACATCGACCCCGAAAAGCGCCCGAAGACCGACACCCACGTGCAGTTCGGCGGCGCCTCGGTGGAGCCCGAGTCCGGCAAGATCGTCGCGATCTACGGCGGTCAGGACGCCACCAAGCACTTCACCAACAACGCCGACCAGACGGGTGCCCAGGTCGGATCGACCTTCAAGCCGTACGTGCTGGCGGCGGCGATGCGTGACGGTGTACGCGACCCCAAGCTCGGTCCGAACCAGAGCCTCGAGCAGCGCACGCCGGTCTCGCCGGACAAGAGCCGGTACAGCAGCAAGAACAAGCTGAAGATCAAGGAATACAACGGCGAGATCTGGACCAACGAGGAAGGGAAGGAGTGGCTCCAGCGCAACGACGGTGACGAGTCCTACGGCGACATCGATCTGCGTGAAGCCATGAAGGTCTCGGCCAACTCCCCCTTCGTCCAGCTCGGCATGGACGTCGGCATTCCGCAGGTCAGGGAAGCAGCTGTCGACGCGGGACTGCTGGAGGACAGCCTTCCGAGCGGTGACAACCCCTCGTTCTCCATCGGTATCTCCGACCCCAGCGCCATCCGCATGGCGGCCTCGTACGCCACCTTCGCCGACAACGGCACCCAGCGTGAGCCCTACTCCGTCGAGGAGGTCAAGGAGCGGGGCGTCACCGTCTTCAAGCACAAGGAGAAGGCGGAGAACAAGTTCGACGCCGACATCGCGCACAACGTGACGGACGTGCTGAAGTCCGTGGTCATGGAGAAGGGCGGCACGGGCACCTCGGCCCAGCTGCCGGACGGCCGTGAGGTGGCCGGCAAGACCGGTACCACCGACGGAAACAAGTCGGCCTGGTTCGTGGGCTACACCCCGCAGCTGTCGACCGCCATCGACATGTACCGGCTGGACGACAACGCGGAGAACAAGAACCGCGAGTTCTTGGAGATGTTCGGCACCGGTGGCCAGGACAAGATCCATGGTGCGTCGTTCCCGGCCGACATCTGGCAGGACTACATGACGGTGGCGATGAAGGGGAAGGATCTCCTGAAGTTCCCCGAGCCCGAGCCGATCGGCGAGGCTGTCTACGGCGGCGGTTCGAAGAGCGAGGAGCCGTCCCCGTCCGAGTCGGTGACCGAGTCCCCCTCGGAGTCGGCGTCCGAGTCGGCGCCCGAGTCCCCCTCGACGACGCCGTCCGAGACGGCGTCCGAAACCTGTGACCAGTGGAACGGCTGTGAGGACGGAGGCGCCGGTGATCCGGGTGGTCCTGGCGGCGAGGATCCCGGCGGCGTGATCGGAGGCCCGGGCACTTCGTCCAGTCCGCCACCCTCAACCGGAGACGCCGAGGGTGGCAACAACGGAGGCGGCAACAACGGAGGCGGCATCTTCGGCGGCGGGCGAGGCTGAGGACACCCGGGACCGGCCAGGAGACCAGAGGCCGGACAGGGGTCCGTAACGGGCCGGAAGCCCTGTGACGACACCGAGGCCGCCGCGCCAGGGCCGTACACACAGCGTGTACGGGCCGGTGCGGCGGCCTTTGCCGTGCCCGGGGCGGCGTACGGCAGGATGGGCGGCATGCCGAGCACAGAAGACACCAGGGTGCCCAAGGACCGGCCGGTCGTACCGCCCACCAGGCGGGACAGGATCGCCGCGTCCGGCAGCGAGCTGATCGGCGGCCCCATCGGCCGCTGGGCCTGGTACGGCACCAGCCGGCTCACCCCGGTACGCGTGGTCGCGCTGGTGGCGATCGGGATGTTCGCGCTCGGCATGGTGCAGAAGATGCCCTGCTACGAGTGGGCGTGGTTCCGGGGCGCCAGCTCCCAGTACACGCACGCCTGTTACTCCGACATCCCGCACCTCTTCCTCGGGCGCGGTTTCGCCGAGAATCTCGTGCCGTACTTCGACCAGCTCAGCGGCGACATGCAGTACCTGGAGTACCCCGTCCTGACCGGTCTGTTCATGGAGGTCGCCTCCTGGCTCACGCCGGGCGGCGGCGACATCCAGCACCGCGAACAGATCTACTGGATGGTCAACGCGGGCATGCTGATGATCTGCGCGGTGGTCATCGCCGTCTGCGTCGCCCGCACCCACCGGCACCGCCCCTGGGACGCCCTGCTGCTCGCCCTGGCGCCCGCCTTCGCCCTCACCGCGACCATCAACTGGGATCTGCTGGCCGTCGCCCTCCTGGCGGCCGGAATGCTGATGTGGTCGCGCGGCAGGCCGCTGGCCTTCGGCATCCTCATCGGTCTCGCGACGGCGGCCAAGCTCTATCCCGTACTGCTGCTGGGGCCGCTGCTGGTGCTGTGCTGGCGCGCCGGGCGGCTGCGGGAGTTCGGGGTCGCGCTGGGCGGTACGGCGACCTCGTGGCTGCTGGTGAACCTGCCGGTGATGCTGCTCGCGCCGGAGGGGTGGAAGAAGTTCTACACCTTCAGTCAGGAGCGGCAGGTCGACTTCGGGTCCTTCTGGCTGATCATCACGCAGCGCACGGGGCGGTCCCTGGAGGTCGAGACCGTCAACACGTGGTCGATGGTGCTGATGGTCCTGGCGTGCGCGGGCATCGCGGGACTCGCGCTGACGGCGCCGAGACGGCCCCGGTTCGCGCAGCTCGCCTTCCTGGTCGTGGCCGCCTTCATCCTGACCAACAAGGTCTACTCGCCGCAGTACGTGCTGTGGCTGATCCCGCTCGCCGCGCTGGCCCGGCCGAGGTGGCGCGATTTCCTGATCTGGCAGGCCTGCGAGGTCATGTACTTCCTGGGCATCTGGATGTATCTCGCGTACACGACGAGCGGGGACGCCCACAAGGGACTGCCGACCGAGGGCTACCAACTGGCCATCGCGCTGCACCTGCTGGGGACGCTGTACCTGTGCGCCGTCGTCGTACGGGACATCCTGCTGCCGGAGCGCGACGGCGTACGGCGCGACGGGTCGGACGATCCGTCGGGCGGGGTGCTGGACGGGGCGCCGGACGTGTTCGTGCTGGGGCAGACCGCCCGGCCGAAGGAGTACGCGGCGCACACGGTGGAGGCGTCGCAGCGCGTGTCGTGGGGAGTGAGGCCGCCCGGGGCCGCGTGAGGCGGTTCACGGGCGCCGGGAACGAGTCAGGGGCCGTACGGGCTGTCGGCCCGTACGGCCCCTGAGCGGTTCTCCGGCGGTGTGGCTGCCCTTGCGGCGGTCAGCGGTCCACGAGACGGTCGAACTGCGTCGTCGTGTGGCGCAGGTGCGCCACCAGCTCGTCGCCGACCTTGGGCTCCTGGGCGTCGGCCGGCACGAACAGGATCGACACCTGCATGTGCGGCGGCTCGGCGAACCAGCGCTGCTTGCCCGACCACACGAAGGGCGAGAGATTGCGGTTGACCGTCGCCAGGCCCGCGCGCGCCACGCCCTTGGCGCGCGGCATCACGCCGTGCAGCGCCTTGGGTGCCTCGAGTCCGACGCCGTGCGACGTGCCGCCGGCGACGACCACCAGCCAGCCGTCGGAGGCGGTCTTCTGCTGGCGGTAGCCGAACCGGTCGCCCTTGACGACGCGCGTCACGTCCAGCACGGCGCCCCGGTACTGGGTGGCGTCGTGGTCGCCGAGCCACAGCCGGGTGCCGATGCGGGCGCGGAACCGGGTCTGGGGGAACTGCCGCTGGAGGCTGGCCAGTTCCTCGGCGCGCAGGTGGCTGACGAACATGGTGTGCAGCGGGAGCCGGGCCGCGCGCAGCCGGTCCATCCAGCCGATGACCTCCTCGACCGCGTCGGACCCGTCCGTACGGTCGAGCGGCAGGTGCAGGGCGAAGCCTTCGAGGCGTACGTCCTCGATGGCCGCGTGCAGCTGGCCGAGCTCCTCCTCGCGGACGCCGTGGCGCTTCATGGTGCTCATGCACTCGATGACGACGCGGGCGCCGACCAGGGCGAAGACGCCGTCGACCGAGGAGACGGAGCGGATGACGCGGTCGGGCAGCGGTACGGGCTCCTCGCCGCGGCGGAAGGGGGTCAGGACCAGCAGGTCGCCGCTGAACCAGTCCTTGATGCGGGCGGCCTCGTAGATGGTGCCGACGGCGAGGATGTCCGACTCGAAGCGGGTGGTCTCCTCGGAGAGCCGCTCGTGGCCGAAGCCGTAGCCATTGCCCTTGCAGACCGGGACGAGGCCCGGGAACTGGTCAATGACCGACTTCTGGTGCGCCCGCCAGCGCGCGGTGTCGACGTAGAGGGAGAGCGCCATGCCGGTCCGGAACCTTTCTCGTGGCTGCGGTGTATGAAGGATATGAACGTTCTTGGGGGCCTTGGGAGCCTTACGCAATTATTGGTTCTGCTGGGCGCGTCGGCGGGGTTGTCCGGTGTCTGGCACCGCAGTCTGCTGACCACCGGCACTCCGCTGTCCACAGGGTCGGGGGCGCGGTCAGCGGCGGGACATGTACATGTCGAGAGCCTTGTGGAGCAGCTTGTTGAGCGGGAAGTCCCACTCACCCACGTACTCGACGGCCTCGCCGCCCGTGCCGACCTTGAACTGGATGAGACCGAACAGGTGGTCCGTCTCGTCGAGGGAGTCGGAGATGCCCCGCAGGTCGTAGACGGTCGCACCCATCGCATAGGCGTCACGGAGCATCCGCCACTGCATCGCGTTCGACGGCCGGACCTCCCGCTTGTGGTTGGCCGACGCCCCGTAGGAGTACCAGACGTGGCCGCCCACGATGAGCATCGTCGCGGCGGCGACGTTCTCTCCCTCGTGCCGGGCGAAGTACAGCCGCATGCGGTTGGGGTCCTCGGAGTTGAGGACGGTCCACATCCGCTGGAAGTACGAGAGCGGGCGGGGCCGGAAGTGGTCGCGCTCGGCCGTGATCTCGTACAGCCGCTGCCACTCCTCCAGGTCGTTGTAGCCGGCCTGGACGACTTCGACGCCCGCCTTCTCCGCCTTCTTGATGTTGCGCCGCCACAGCTGGTTGAAGCCCTTGAGGACATCGTCCAGGGACCGGTTGGCCAGCGGGACCTGGAAGACGTAGCGAGGCTGTACGTCTCCGAAGCCGGCCCCGCCGTCCTCGCCCTGCTGCCAGCCCATCTTCCGCAGCCGGTCGGCCACTTCGAAGGCGCGCGGCTCGATGTGGGTGGCCTCCACGTCGCGCAGCCGCTTCACGTCCTGGTCCTGGATCCCGGACTTGATGGCCGCCGAGTCCCAGCGGCGGATCACCACGGGCGGGCCCATCTTCACGGAGAACGCGCCCTGGTTCTTCAGATGCGCGAGCATCGGCTGGAGCCAGTCGGCCAGGTTCGGGGCGTACCAGTTGATGACCGGGCCCTCGGGGAGATACGCCAGATACCGCTTGATCTTGGGCAGTTGGCGGTAGAGCACCAGCCCGGCGCCGACCAACTGGCCGTCCCTGTCGAACCAGCCCAGGCTCTCCGAGCGCCACTCCGTCTTCACGTCCGCCCACGCGGGGACCTGGCAGTGGCTGGCCGCGGGCAGGCTCTGGATGTACGCCAGATGCTGCTCGCGACTGATGGTGCTCAGCGTCAGGGTCATGCGGGGCGCTCCTCGCAGATGTGTCCCCATGGAGTAGGGGGGCTCCGGCTCTCGCGCCGAAGCCTACTTGCCGTGGGAGCGCCCCGACCGGCCACGGGGCGGAGCGTGCCTCGGGACCTCTCTTTCGGGCCGGGCCTCAGCCCAGCACGCCGCCGAAGAGGCCGCCGTGTGCCATCCCGAGGTAGAAGCCGACCGCCGCGGAGCCCAGGCCCATGAGAGTGGCGAACCGCTCGTGGGTCGTCACCGAGACGAACTGGCTGTACAGGCCCGTGAGGATGCCGATGAGCCCCGTCCAGGAGCTGAGCAGATGCAGGTTGTAGAACATCGAGGAGATGAACGCGGTGACGCCCAGGACCGCCGTCACCCAGATCAGGATGTCCTGGAGGGGATGGGGCCGGTGATCGGTGGCGAAGAGAGAACCGGTCGTCTTCGGAACCTTCGGTTGCATTGCCTGTGCCATGGGGCACCTCCTGGCGCCTTGCCGGAAGGCGGCGCACCGTAGCGCCGCCCACACCCGATGTGTCCAGGGTGCGGCCGTACCCGGCCGGATTTCAACCGGAAGGCGGTCAAGAGGTAGTCTGTACGGTCTGCACCGGTGTCTGCCCAGGCCAGAACGCGATCATCGCTCGTCGAGCGGGATTGTCAGTGGCGGCCGATACCGTTGCTCACGCATCACGACCCTCCTGCCACGGAACGACCGTGGCCGCTGAGTCCAAAGGAGGTGGGTTCCACATGCGTCACTACGAGGTGATGGTCATCCTCGACCCCGATCTCGAGGAGCGAGCAGTCTCCCCGCTGATCGAGAACTTCCTCTCCGTCGTCCGTGAGGGCGAAGGAAAGGTGGAGAAGGTCGACACCTGGGGCCGTCGTCGTCTCTCTTACGAGATCAAGAAGAAGCCCGAGGGCATCTACTCGGTCATCGATCTGCAGGCTGAGCCCGCGATCGTCAAGGAGCTCGACCGACAGATGAACCTGAACGAGTCGGTCCTCCGGACCAAGGTCCTCCGCCCCGAGACGCACTGAGCTTCCAGCTCAGCGTCATCGGGTCCGAGTAGCAGCCAGCAGCAGAAGCAATCCCCGCCGAGAGGTTCACCCAATGGCAGGCGAGACCGTCATCACGGTCGTCGGCAATCTCGTCGACGACCCCGAGCTGCGCTTCACCCCGTCCGGTGCGGCGGTCGCGAAGTTCCGTGTCGCGTCCACTCCCCGCATCTTCGACAAGCAGACCAATGAGTGGAAGGACGGCGATGGCCTGTTCCTCACCTGCTCGGTCTGGCGTCAGGCGGCGGAGAATGTCGCCGAGTCGCTTCAGCGGGGTATGCGCGTCGTCGTGCAGGGCCGTCTGAAGCAGCGGTCGTACGAGGACCGCGAGGGCGTCAAGCGCACGGTCTACGAGCTGGACGTCGAGGAAGTCGGCCCCAGCCTGAAGACCGCCACGGCCAAGGTCACCAAGACCACGGGTCGCGGTGGCCAGGGCGGTTACGGCGGCGGTGGCGGCGGTCAGCAGCAGGGCGGCGGCAACTGGGGCGGCGGTCCCGGTGGTGGCCAGCAGGGCGGCGGCGGAGCATCCGCCGACGACCCCTGGGCGACCAGCGCGCCGGCCGGCGGCGGTACCCCGCAGCAGCAGGGTGGCGGAGGCAACGGAGGCGGCTGGGGCGGAAGCTCCGGCGGTTCCGGCGGCGGCTACTCGGACGAGCCGCCCTTCTAGGGCAGCTCGCTCCCACTTTCTTGATCACACAGGAGAAACACCATGGCGAAGCCGCCTGTGCGCAAGCCTAAGAAGAAGGTCTGCGCATTCTGCAAGGACAAGACCCAGTACGTGGACTACAAGGACACGAACATGCTGCGGAAGTTCATTTCCGACCGCGGCAAGATCCGTGCCCGCCGCGTCACCGGCAACTGCACGCAGCACCAGCGTGATGTCGCCACGGCAGTCAAGAACAGCCGTGAGATGGCGCTGCTGCCCTACACGTCCACCGCGCGATAAGGGGAGGGTGACTTAATCATGAAGATCATCCTCACTCACGAGGTCACCGGCCTCGGCACCGCCGGCGACGTCGTCGACGTCAAGGACGGATACGCCCGCAACTACCTGGTCCCGCGTGGTTTCGCGATCCGCTGGACCAAGGGTGGCGAGAAGGACGTCGAGCAGATTCGTCGCGCTCGCAAGATCCACGAGATCGCCACCATCGAGCAGGCCAACGAGATCAAGGCCCGCCTCGAAGGTGTGAAGGTGCGTCTGGCCGTTCGCTCCGGCGACGCCGGCCGTCTCTTCGGCTCCGTCACCCCGGCCGACCTCGCTTCGGCGATCAAGTCCGCCGGTGGTCCGGAGGTCGACAAGCGCCGCATCGAGCTCGGTTCGCCGATCAAGACCCTGGGCTCGCACCAGGTGTCCGTGCGTCTGCACCCCGAGGTCGCCGCGAAGTTCGGCGTCGAGGTCGTGCCCGCCTAGGGCCTGACCGCCAAGCAATGAACAGAGGGCCGCACCCCAGCCGGGGGTGCGGCCCTCTGTCCGTTTCACGTGAAACGTTCGCGAGCGCGGCCGGCACCGGTCAGCGGGTGGCGCCCGTGACCAGCCAGTGGCCGGACCGGGTGCGCAGCCACAGCGTCACCAGGCGGACCGCCATCATCAGCGTCATCGCCCACCACAGAGCGGTCAGTCCGCCCCCGAACACCGGCACCAGCAGAGCCACCGGCGCGAAGACGGCCAGCGTGACCACCATCGCCTTTGCCAGATAGGGACCGTCGCCCGCGCCCATCAGCACACCGTCCAGGACGAAGACGATGCCCGCGATCGGCTGCGTGAGCGCCACCACCAGAAGCGCCGGCAGCAAGGTGTCCTGGACCAGCTGGTCGCCGGTGAAGAGCGGGGTGAACAAGGGGCGCGTCAGCATGATGAGCACCCCGAGCCCCACGCCGGAGACCACTCCCCACTGCACCATGCGACGGCAGACCTCCCTCGCGCCCCGGGGGTCGTTCGCCCCCAGATACCGGCCGATGATCGCCTGTCCTGCGATGGCGATGGCATCGAGCGCGAAGGCCATCAGGCTCCACAGCGACAGGATGATCTGGTGCGCGGCGACATCGGCGTCGCCGAGGCGGGCGGCGACGGCGGTGGCGATCATCAGGACCGCGCGCAGGGAGAGCGTACGGACCAGAAGGGGGACGCCCGCGTGGGCGCTCGCCCGTATCCCGGCGGCGTCGGGCCGCAGCGAGGCGCCGTGGCGGCGGGCGCCCCGTACGACCACCACCAGATAGGCGGCGGCCATGGCGAACTGGGCGATGACGGTGCCCCAGGCGGAACCGGCGATGCCGAGGCCGGCGCCGTAGACGAGCACGACGTTGAGGACAGCGTTGGCGGCGAAGCCGCCGATGGCGACGTACAGCGGGGTGCGGGTGTCCTGGAGACCGCGCAGGACACCCGTCGCGGCCAGGACGACCAGCATGGCGGGTATGCCGAGGCTGGAGATCCGCAGATAGGTGATCGCGTACGGGGCGGCGGTGTCCGAGGCGCCGAAGATGTCGACGAGCCAGGGGGCCAGGGGGAGGGTGACGGCGATGACGACGGCGCCCAGCAGCAGGGCGAGCCAGATCCCGTCCATGCCCTGCCGGATGGCCGCCTGAAGATCACCCGCGCCGACGCGACGCGCGACGGCCGCCGTGGTGGCGTAGGCGAGGAAGACGAAGACACTCACGGCGGTCGTCAGCAGCGCCGCCGCGATCGCGAGACCGGCGAGCTGCGGAGTGCCGAGATGGCCGACGATCGCGCTGTCGACCATCAGGAAGAGGGGCTCGGCGACGAGCGCGCCGAAGGCCGGAACGGCGAGTGCGACGATCTCGCGATCGTGCCGTCGGCGGCCGGCCTTGGACCGGCTGTCGGGTCCGGGCCCGGGTGCCGTGGGGACCTGTGTCATGCGCTCAATCTAATCTTCCACAGGTAAGAGATGCAATGCGTAAGTGATCCTTACTGTCGGGCAGGATTCGGGCACGGCTGTGCGCCGTTTGCTCGGATCTTGGACCAGCTTGAAAAGTTTTTCTCCCCCACAGCCGGTGGATGGAGAAATCCCAGGTCAGGGGTGGTGTGGCGAGCGGGGCGCGAGGTTGTCCACAGTGCTGTCCCCCGGTCCGTGCACAGGATCGACGGAGTTCTCCACAGCATATGGTCTTTCGTCCACATGGCCTGTGGATAACCAGATTGGCGGACGGTCCCCGCGGGCCTACCGTGGACCGACGTCCGACGCGCCGCAACCGGAGTCAGGCCACTCGATTTGTCAGTGTCGTGCCGTAGAAAAGAGTGGCACGGCGAGGTCCGCCTGGCGGACGGGAGGAGGTGGCCGGTGAGCATTCCCGAGCCGTTGGACGACCCCTGGACCGAGGCCGGTCCGAGCGATCGTCTGCCCGTCTCCCGCCAGCGCCGCGGTGAGGGAAGAGGCCGCGAGGAGCAGCACGAGCGCGGCAGGGACAACGCCGCGTGGGACGGCGGATCAACCGGCTTCGAGCGAGTGCCGCCCCAGGATCTGGACGCCGAACAGTCCGTGCTCGGCGGCATGCTGCTCTCCAAGGACGCCATCGCCGACGTCGTGGAGATCATCAAGGGCCACGACTTCTACCGGCCCGCGCACGAGACGGTCTTCCAGGCGATCCTCGACCTGTACGCGAAGGGCGAGCCGGCCGACCCCATCACGGTGGCCGCGGAGCTGACCAAGCGCGGTGAGATCACCCGCGTCGGCGGAGCGTCGTATCTGCACACGCTGGTCCAGTCCGTGCCGACGGCGGCGAACGCGTCGTACTACGCGGAGATCGTGCACGAGCGCGCGGTGCTCCGCCGTCTCGTCGAGGCCGGCACGAAGATCACGCAGATGGGATACGCGGCGGACGGTGACGTCGACGAGATCGTCAACTCCGCCCAGGCCGAGATCTACGCGGTCACCGAGCAGCGCACCAGCGAGGACTATCTGCCGCTGGGCGACATCATGGAGGGCGCGCTCGACGAGATCGAGGCGATCGGTTCACGCAGCGGCGAGATGACGGGTGTGCCGACGGGGTTCACGGACTTCGACTCGCTCACGAACGGGCTGCACCCCGGCCAGATGATCGTCATCGCGGCCCGTCCCGCCATGGGCAAGGCGCTTGCCCTGGACACCCCGCTGCCCACTCCCACCGGCTGGACCACCATGGGGGAGGTACGACCGGGCGACCTGCTCCTCGACGCGACCGGGCGGCCGACGCGGGTGGTTGCCGCGACCGACATCATGCGTGACCGCCCCTGCTACGAGATCACTTTCGACGACGGGTCGAGCGTCGTCGCCGACGCCGAGCACCAGTGGCTCACGGACACCCGCGACTCCCCGGCCTCGGTCAAGACCACCAAGGAGATCGCCGAAACGGTCCGCTGCGTCACGGACGACGGGCGCGCGAACCACTCCGTGACGACAACCGCACCGCTCGATCTGCCCGAGCGCGATCTGCCCGTCCCGCCGTACACGCTGGGCGCCCGGCTCGGCGAGGCGGCCGGCGACGCGGACGGCGAAATCCCCCGGGAGTATCTGCGGGCTTCCCTCGCGCAGCGCAGGGCGCTCCTCGCCGGGCTGCTCGACACGCACGGCACGGTGACCGGCACGGGGGCGGTGCGGTTCACCGTCACCAACCGAGCCCTGGCCGAGGGCGTCCGCGAGTTGGTACTGAGCCTCGGGTACCGGTGCGGGATGTCGACCGAGCGCGTCGAAGGACGGTCGCAGGAGTCGTCCACGTCCTACGGGATCAGTTTCACGACCGCCGACGAGGCGTTCCGGCTGGACCGCAAGCAGCAGACGCTGCGGGAGCGGTGCGGTCCGGCGACACCGGAGCCGACGCGGCGTTTCATCACGGAGGTCCGGGAGGTCGAGAGCGTCCCGGTCCGCTGCGTCCAGGTGGACAACTCCGCGCACCTGTATCTGGCGACCCGTTCCATGATCCCCACTCACAACAGCACGCTCGCACTGGACTTCGCGCGCGCGGCCTCCATCAAGAACAACCTGCCGAGCGTCATCTTCTCGCTGGAGATGGGGCGCAACGAGATCGCGATGCGCCTGCTCTCGGCCGAGGCACGGGTGGCGCTGCACCACATGCGTTCGGGCACGATGACGGACGAGGACTGGACGCGGCTGGCCCGCCGGATGCCGGACGTCTCGCAGGCGCCGCTGTACATCGACGACTCGCCGAACCTGTCGATGATGGAGATCCGCGCGAAGTGCCGCCGGCTCAAGCAGCGCAACGGGCTGAAGCTGGTGGTCATCGACTATCTCCAGCTGATGCAGTCCGGCGGTTCCAAGCGCGCGGAGAGCCGCCAGCAAGAGGTCTCGGACATGTCGCGAAACCTCAAGCTGCTGGCCAAGGAGCTGGAGCTGCCGGTCATCGCGCTCTCCCAGCTGAACCGTGGCCCCGAGCAGCGCACGGACAAGAAGCCGATGGTCTCCGACCTGCGTGAGTCGGGCTCCATCGAGCAGGACGCGGACATGGTCGTGCTGCTGCACCGGGAGGACGCGTACGAGAAGGAGTCCCCACGCGCGGGCGAGGCGGACCTGATCGTGGCGAAGCACCGTAACGGCCCGACGGCGACGATCACGGTGGCGTTCCAGGGCCACTACTCACGCTTCGTGGACATGGCGCAGACGTGATCCGAGGCGGTGGGATCCCCACGCCTTCCCGGCCGTCCCACTCTCCGCGCGCGGAGAGTGGGTGAGCTACCATCCGCGCATGTCCGGACAGTTCACCGGCTGGCCGGAGCAGGCCATGGATGTGTTGTGGCAGCTCCAGGGCGAACCGGATCACGCGACCCGTGAGCGCTGCCGCGCGGACCGCGAGCGTCTGGTCCGGCAGCCGATGATCGGCCTTCTCAACGCGGTCGCGGACACCGATTCCCGGTACGAGGACTTCTCCGTCTGGCACTACCGCACCGACTCCTGGTGGTGGCAGCACCAGAGCGCGGTGATCCGGCTCGGCCGCAAGATCGAGATCGGACTCCGGTTCTCCCTGGACGGTCTGCGGATCCAGGGCGCCTGGTGGTATCCCGATCCCGGTCAGGTGGACATGTTCCGCCGAGCCGTGGCCTCCGAGGGGAGCGGTCGCGAACTGGCCGCCATCGTCGAGGACGTGCGGAAGAAGGGCTACGACATCTCCGGGGACGTGATGAAACGCCCCCCGCGCGGCTATCCGGCGGACCACTCCCGTACGGACCTCCTGCGCCACCGCTCACTGATCGCCGCGCGTCCCCTCGGCTGCGAGGAGTGGCTGCACACCCCGGAGGCGGTCGACCGGGTCCTCTCGGCCGCCGCCGACCTGGACGCACTGCTGATGTGGCTGGTCCGCCACGTGAAGCGCGCCGCCTGACATCGCGAGGGCGGCGCGCTTCCGTGTTCAGCGTCTCGTCTCGTACCTGGTCAGGGTCACGCCGCCGGGAAACGTCCGCGTCTCCACCAGGTTCAGGTTCACCCAGCTGTCCAGCGCGCTGAAGAACGGCTTGCCGCCGCCCACCAGGACCGGAGAGGTGGCCAGCACGTACTCGTCGATCAGTCCTGCGCGCATGGCCGCCCCGGCGAGCGTCGGGCCGCCGATGTCCATCGGGCCGCCGTCCTCCGCCTTGAGCCGGGTGATCTCGGCGACCGCGTCGCCGGTGACCAGGCGGGTGTTCCAGTCGACCTTGTCGATCGTCGAGGAGAACACCACCTTCGACATGTCCCGCCAGCGGCGCGCGAACTCGATCTCCGCCGGGGTGGCGCCCGGCCGCTGATCGCCGGTCGGCCAGTGGGAGCTCATCGTCTGCCACAGCTTGCGCCCGTACAGCGTCAGGTCGGTCGCCCGCAACTGGTCGGACCAGAACTGGAACAGCTCGTCGCTCGGCACGCCCCAGCTGATGTCCTCGCCGGGCGCGGCGATGTAGCCGTCCAAGGACACGTTCATGCCGTAGATCAGTTTTCGCATGGCGCCAGCTTTCCGTGAGTCGGTCTCTCGCGTACAGACCGGCGCGGCGCGGGAAACTCATCGGTGCGCGATCTGCTCCGTGCTGCCTGGGTGTGCCACACCCAGGCAGCACGGAGGTGTGCGGTCTAGCCTGGGACGCATGGCCGGCAACGACTTGGGAGAGTTCCTGCGCGCACGCCGTGCGGGTGTGCAGCCGCAGGACGTCGGGATGCCGAGTCACGGTGTCCGCCGTGTGAGCGGGCTGCGGCGTGAGGAGGTCGCCGTCCTGGCGGGCGTGAACGGGGACTACTACACCCGCCTGGAACAGGGCCGTGAGCGGCACCCCTCGGCCCAGGTGCTCGACGCCCTCAGCCAGGCCCTGTGCCTGGACGCGGACTCCCGTGCCCATCTGTTCCGGCTCACCGGGACCGTTCCCGGCGACCGGTTCACGCACACCGAGGACACGGTCAGCACGACGCTGCGCCAGCTGATGGACGGTTACGCGTACGCGCCGGCGTTCGTGCTCAACCGGACGCTGGACCTCCTCGCGACCAACGCGCTGGCCGATGCCCTGTTCTCACCGTTCGAGGCGGCGGACAACCTGGCGCGCATGACGTTCCTCGACCCGGCGGGGCGTCTCTTCAACTCGCGGTGGAACTGGGCCGCACAGGCGACGGTGGCCAACCTGCGCGAGGCGGCCGGCCATGAACCCGACAGCCGCCGCCTGCGTGAGCTGGTCGCCTCTCTGACCGGGCGCAGCGAGGACTTCACACGCCTGTGGAACGCCCATACGGTCCGTGGCAAGACCCGGGGCGCCAAACACCTCCTGCACCCGGACGTCGGCCCGCTGACCCTCACCTACCAGTGCCTCGACGTCCGTGACGCCCCCGGACAGCAGCTCGTCGTCTACCAGGCCGAACCGGACAGCCCCAGCGCCCATGCGCTCAGCCTTCTGGGATCGATGCACGCCGACCGGATCTCCCGGCACTGAACGAACACGGCGCCAGGCGCCCAGGCCCCGTGTTCGGCCAAGTCGGTGAGTGCTTCGGCGAACCGGCCGAACAGGGAGGCCACGTACCGGGGCAGGCGGAAATGCGGTCGACTCGGCGGGGCTCTGCGGATAGATGTGGTCCCATGACCTCACCTTTCGAAGATCTTCTTCCCGGCACCCGACGAGCCCTGCTGCATCGCATCGCCACCGCGCAGTCCGAGGGCCGCGCCCCCTCCGTCGTCGGCGCCGTCGCGCGCGACGGGCGTACCGTCTGGTCGGCCGGGCGCAGTTGTGTGGACGGGCATGAGCCGGACGCGGACACCCAGTACCGGATCGGCTCGATCACCAAGTGCTTCACCGCGGTTCTGGTGCTGCGGCTGCGTGACGAGGGCCTGCTCGATCTGGCGGACCCGCTGGAGCGGCATCTGCCCGGCACCGGGGTCGGCGAGGTCACCATCGCGCAGCTCCTCGGCCACGGGGCCGGTCTGGCGGCCGAGGCGCCGGCGCCCTGGTGGGAGCGCACACCGGGGACGACGCGCCCCGAGCTGGCCGATGTGCTCGGCGAGCAGCCCGTGCTGCATCCGGCCGGCCGGCTGCACCACTACTCCAACCCCGGCTACACGCTGCTCGGTTCGCTGATCGAGGCGGTGCGTGGCGCGTCCTGGGAGGAGGTGCTGCGGCGGGAGGTGCTGGAGCCGCTGTCGATGCACCGTACGACCGTGCGGCCCGTCGCCCCGGCGGCCGGCGGATTCGCCGTACACCCCTGGGCCGACGCGATCCTGCCCGAACCGGCCGAGGATCTGGGCCTGATGGCCCCGGCGGGCCAGCTCTGGTCGACGGCCGAGGATCTGTGCCGCTTCGGGGCGTTCCTCGCCGCCGGCGACGACCTCGTCCTGGGCGCCGCGTCCCTGCGGGAGGCCCTGGCACCCGCCACGCCCCCCGAGAGCGGTGACTGGGGCGGTGGTTACGGGCTCGGCTTCCAGCTCGTCCACGGTGGCGGCCGTACGCTCGTCGGGCACACCGGCTCGCTGCCGGGCTTCATCGCCGCGCTCTGGGTGAGCGCCGAGGACGGACTGGTCGCGGTCACGCTCGCCAACGCCACCTCAGGCCCCTTCGTCGGAGTCGTCGCCGCCGAGCTGATCGGCATCGTGGCGGACGCGGAGCCCCGTATCCCCCAGCCATGGCGGCCACTGCCCGAGATCGACCAGGAGCTGCTGGCGCTGACCGGTCCCTGGTACTGGGGCGCGACCCCGTTCGCCCTGCGGCTGACGGCTGACGGCGGGCTGGACTTCCAGCCGCTGCGCGCGGGGGGCCGCCGCTCCCGGTTCGAGGCGCGGCCCGACGGCACCTGGAAGGGGCTCGACGGCTACTACACGGGGGAGACGCTGAAGGTCGTCCGCCGCCCGGACGGCGAGGTGAGCCATCTCGATCTGGGCTCCTTCGTCTACACCCGTGCGCCGTACGCGCCGGCGGACGCGGTCCCGGGCGGGGTGGACGAGCAGGGCTGGCGCGGTCTGTGACGCGTCACGGGCCGGTGATGTTTCACGTGAAACCGGACGCCGCGCCGAACCCGGCCCCATCCCCCTCGGCGACTAGGGCGTGTCCGGCAGGTTCAGCTTGAATCCGACGTGGGACGCGGTGAAGCCGAGCCGCTCGTAGAAGCGCCGGGCGTCGGTACGCGACGCGTCGGACGTCAGCTGGACCAACTGGCAGCCCTGGCGCCCGGATTCGTCGATGGCCCACTGGATCAGTCGCGTGCCGAGGCCGGAGCCGCGCTCGTCGGCGTGCACCCGTACGCCTTCGATGACCGAACGCGTCGCGCCCCGGCGGGAGATGCCCGCGATGATCGTCAGTTGCAGCGTGCCGACGACCCGGCCGTCGCGCTCGGCGACGACCTGGTACTGATTCGGGTCGTCGGCGAGCCGCTCGAAGGCCTTGAGGTACGGGGTGAGGTCGTCCGGCGACTCGCGCGCCGCGCCCAGCGGGTCGTCGGCGAGCATCGCCACGATCTCCGGGAGGTCACCGGCGTCGGCCGGCCGTATGTGCAGATCGTTCATGGTCCGCAGATTACGCCGGGGCCGGCCGGGCGGGCACACGGAGTTCCTCCACGGCCCTGACCAGCGGGGCGAGCTCGGGATTCGTGGCCGCCGCGTCCAGTGCCTCGCGCAGCGCCGTGTCGTTCGTCGGCCGCGCCTCGGCCAGCAGCCGCAGGCCCGACTCGCTGACGTCGGTGTAGATCCCGCGCCGGTCCGTCGGGCACAGATAGCGGGTGAGCAGTCCGCGGTCCTCAAGGCGGGTGACCAGGCGGGTGGTGGCGCTCTGGCTGAGCACCACGGCGTCGGCGACCTGCTTCATCTGGAGGTGCCCGCCCTCGCCGTCGTGCTGGCGGCTGAGGACGTCGAGCAGTGAGTACTCGCGAACGCTGAGATCGTGCCCGCTCTGCAGAGCCCGCTCGATGTGCGACTCGATCCTGCTGTGCAGGAGGGAGAGGGCCACCCAGCCCTGGGCGAGGGCGGTGAGTGCGGGGTCCGTGGCAGGCATGGCGTCTTCCTCCGTCGTCTCCGACGTCTTCAGCGACCGTCTCCGTCGACGGGAGCTTCCTGCGACCAGGATAGGGCACGTGTGCAATATAGCGCGCTTGCAATTAAACCGCGTCTGCAAGTATTGTCCACGCTCGTAAAGCGCACGCGCAAACAGTGTGCCGACGTACTTCCTTCTTCCTTGGGAAAGGCCACCACCCATGCCTCTCGCACTCCTCGCCCTGGCCATCGGGGCGTTCGGGATCGGGACCACCGAATTCGTGATCATGGGGCTGCTCCCCGAGGTCGCCACCGAGTACGGGGTCACCATCCCCACCGCGGGTCATCTGGTCAGCGGCTACGCCCTCGGAGTCGTACTCGGCGCCCCGATCATGACGATCCTGGGCACCCGCGTCAGCCGTAAGCGCATGCTGATGCTGCTGATGGGCCTGTTCATCGCGGGCAACGTCCTGTCCGCCCTCGCCCCCACCTTCGGCCTCATGCTCACCGGCCGGGTCGTCGCCTCGCTCGCCCACGGCGCGTTCTTCGGCATCGGCTCGGTCGTCGCCGCCGGGCTCGTCGCCCCGCACAAACGGGCCGGCGCCATCGCGATGATGTTCACCGGCCTCACCCTCGCCAACGTCGTGGGCGTCCCCCTCGGGACATACGTCGGCCAGACCACCGGCTGGCGCGCGACGTTCCTCCTCGTCGCGGGCCTGGGCGTCGTCGGTCTCGCCGGTGTCGCCAAGCTCGTACCGGAGCAGCCGCGTCCCGAGGGCGTACGGCTGCGCCACGAGGCGGCCGCGTTCCGCAACGTCCAGGTTCTGCTCGCCATGGGGATGACGGTCCTCGGCTTCGGCGGTGTCTTCGCCGCGATCACCTACATCACCCCGATGATGACGAAGACCGCCGGCTTCGCCGACTCCTCCGTCACCTGGCTCCTGGTACTCCTCGGTCTCGGCATGGTCGGCGGCAACCTCATCGGCGGCAGGTACGCCGACCGCCATCTCATGCCCATGCTGTACGTGTCGCTCGGGGCCCTGGCCGTGGTCCTGGCGCTGTTCACGCTCACCGCGCACGACAAGATCGCCGCGGCCGTCACCATCACCCTGATCGGCGGACTCGGATTCGCCACCGTGCCGCCGCTCCAGAAGCGCGTACTCGACCAGGCGTCCGGTGCCCCGACACTCGCGTCCGCCGTCAACATCGGCGCGTTCAACCTCGGCAACGCCCTCGCCGCCTGGCTCGGCGGTCTGGTCATCGGCGCCGGATTCGGCTACACCGCGCCCAACTGGGTCGGTGCCGCGCTGGCCGCCTCCGCGCTGCTCCTCGCCGTCGTCTCGCACACCCTGGAGCGCCGTGGCGGGGTCCGGGACAGCGAGGCCGCCGCCACGGACACCACCGGCACCGCCCCGTCCCTCGTCCGGCCGGTATGACTCAGGCGATCGGGCTGAGGGGCTTCTCCGCCGCCGTACGACCGCCACGGACGACCCGTCCGGCCCGCAGCCGCCGCCCCCGGCGGGTCAGGCCCCACGGCTTCAGTACCGAGACGACGGTCATGAAGAGGTACGCGGCGGTCGCCACCGACGGAGCGGCGACCAGGCTGCTGTCGGGCACACCTCCGCTGCCTGCGGCCTGCACGATCCCCGGCCGCAGCGCGAAGACCGTCGCGGCGCCCGTCACCAGGGTGATCCAGAACTTGATCCAGACCCAGTGGTGGCGGGCCAGCCCCCAGGGCGTCCCCAGGGAGAGCACCAGTCCGCTGACGAACGTGACCACGACGACGGGCGCGAGCAGCCAGTCGGAGAAGACCTTCATCGCGCGGTAGGAGGCGTCGGTGAGGGTGGGATCGCCGGTGGTGTACGCGGTGATCCCCAGCGTGAGCAGGCCCAGGGTCAGGCCCAGCCAGCTCACGGAGACGGCGACATGGACGACGAGGAGTGCCCGGCGGACGGGCCGCTTGAGTGGTTTCACGTGAAACACGGTGTCGTGATTCGCCTCGCGGGGCGTCTGACGGCGGGAGTAACCGCCCGTACTAACCTCGGCGTACATGGACAGCCCGGGGAAGCACATCGGCGAAGGAACGCGCGACGGTGACCGCGCCCGCACCCTCTATCTCTTCGACCTCGACGGCACGCTGATCCGCGGATCGGCCGCCGCCATGGAGATCTCCCGTCAGCTCGGGGTGAGTGCCGAGATCGCCGCGCTGGAGCGCGAGTTCCAGGCCGCCGGACTGGCCCCGCACGAGTTCGCCGTACGGGCCAGGGAGCTGTGGGCGGAGCTGACGGCCGCACAGGTCGAGGCGGCCTTCGAGGGCGCGCCGTGGCTGGCCGGGATCCGGGACGTCTGGGACGGCATCCGCGCGCGGGGCGACTACTGCGCCGTCATCTCGCTCTCGCCGGACTTCTTCGTGAGACTTCTGCTGCCGTGGGGAGCGCACGCGACGCACGGCTCACGCTGGCCGGCCCTGCCGTTCACCCAGCCCGTGGACCGGGCGGGGATTCTCGACACGGCGGCCAAGGTACGGATCGCGCGCGAGCTGTGCGCGCGCTTCGAGGTCCGGCTCGACGACTGCGTCGCCTTCGGGGACTCCCTGTCCGACGCGGCGATCTTCGCGTCAGTGCCCCGCGCGGTGGCGGTGAACGCGGACCACCATCTGGCCGGGCTCGCCAGCCATACGTAGGGAGGCGATCTGCGCGAGGCGTTCGCACTGGTCGGGCGGGAACGCACCTAGCGGGATCTGCGGGATCCGGTCGGTCTTGTGGATCAGCCCAGGTCGGGCGCGTGCATCGCCCGTACGCCCTCGATGTTGCCGTCCAGGTAGTGCCGCAGCGACAGCGGTACGAGATGGACGGCGGCGATCCCGACCCGGCTGAACGGCACCCGTACGATCTCGTACTCCCCGCTCGGCTCGTCGATCTCCGGTCCGTGCCGCAGCGACGGGTCCATCGATTCGAGACGGCAGACGAAGAAGTGCTGCACCTTCACGCCGGTGACGCCGCGGTCCGCGATGTGTTCGACGGTGTCCACGAAGCACGGCACCACATCGGTGATCTTGGCGCCCAGCTCCTCGTCCACCTCGCGGTGGAGCGCGTCGACGACGGTGGCGTCGTCGGGCTCGACGCCGCCGCCGGGGGTCAGCCAGTACGGATCCACACCAGGCTTCGTGCGCTTGATGAGGACGAGATGGTCGCCGTCGAGCAGGATGGCGCGTGCGGTGCGCTTGACCACGGGCCGTTCGGTCATGGGAAGAGCGTGGCCCGATAAGGCCCGGTCGAAACTCTCCGGGCCCCGGCGGTCACCAGTCCACCGAAGCGCGCAGCAGCCACTCGTGCGCCCGCGCGATGTGCGGCAGGGCGAGTGTGCCGGTGCGCACGACGAGGAAGTACGTGCGCAGCGGGGGCACCGGCGGGTCGTAGAGAGCGACGATCTCGCCGCGTTCCAGGGCGGCCTCGCACAGATAGCGGGGCAGTACGGCGAGTCCGGCGCCCGCCGCCGCGCTCTCCAGGACGGCGCGCAGGTCCGGCGCGATGACGGCCCCCGCGGCGGCCGGCCGGGAGTCGAAGACCGACGCCCAGTAGCGGGAGACGAGCGGCAGGGATTCGTGGACCTCCACCACCGGGAGCTGTTCCAGGACGACGTGGCCCTTGCGCAGTACGTCGTGGCCCAGCCGGGCCGCCCAGCGCGGCGAGGCGACCAGGACGTGTTCCTCGTCGCACAGCGGGGTCGCGGTGAGCAGGCCGCCGCGTGGCCGGGCGGTGGCGATGGCGAGGTCGTGGTGTCCGGCGGCCAGGCCGTCCAGGGTCTCCTCGGCGTTGGTGAAGAAGGACGCGCGGAGCGCGAGGCCCTGGCTGATCAGCGGGGTGAGCGCGGGCAGGGCGCGTACGGAGGTGAACTCCGGCGGCCCCGCGAGATGCAGCGTGCGGACCCCGGACTCGTCGTCGAGCCCGGTCTCGGTGATCTCGACCAGTGCGTCGAGGTGGGGCGCGGCGCGGTGGGCGAGTTCGTCGCCGATGGTGGTGGGGGTGACGCCACGGGCCTGGCGCAGGAACAGCGGGCGGCCCAACTGGCGTTCCAGCGTGCGTATCTGGCCGGTGACCGCGGGCTGCGAGAGCCCGAGGAGGGCGGCGGCGCGGGTGAAGGAGCCGGCTCGGTGGACGGTGACGAAGGTGCGCAGCAGGGCCAGGTCCATGGCAGCCCTCCTCAACTTCCGGCCCCACGCGAACCCGTCCCGGGATCCGTCGCCGGAGCGTCCAACTATAAATAAGTCGATAGGCGGCTGTCGCTACTGTGATTGGACACTGACGCACAGTCAACTAGCCTTGTGAGCGTGGTTCTTCACGCGTGGAACCCGTGGGCGGTCCGAGCCACGAGGGGGGAGGCTCGGACCGCCCGATCCGCGGCGGAGCCCGCTGCGGGACCTTCGGTCAGCGCGCGGCTTCGGCAAGCGCGCGCAGCACGTCCGCGATGAGATCGTCGGGGTCCTCGGCGCCCACGGAGAGGCGGACGAAACCTTCCGGCACGGCGTCGCCGCCCCACCGCCCGCGCCGCTCGGCGGTCGACCGCACCCCGCCGAAGCTCGTCGCGTCGTCCACCAGCCGCAGCCCGTCCAGGAAGCGGTCGGCGTGCTCCTTGTCGGGCAGGACGAACGACACGACGCACCCATAGCGCCGCATCTGCGTGGACGCGACGGCGTGCGAGGGGTCGTCGGGCAGTCCGGGGTAGCGCAGTCCGCTCACGTCCGCGTGCCCGTCGAGCGCCCGCGCGACCAGCAGCGCACTCGCGCACTGCCGGTCGACGCGCAGCTGGAGGGTGGCCAGTGAGCGGTGGGCGAGCCAGGCCTCCATCGGTCCGGGGATGGCGCCGGCGATCTTGCGCCAGCGTCGTACACCCGCCGCCAGTTCGGCGTTCTCGCAGGTCACATGGCCGAGGAGGATGTCTCCGTGGCCGGTCGTGCCCTTGGTGTCGCTGGCCACGCTGAAGTCCGCGCCCAGCTCCAGGGGGCGCTGGCCGAGGGGAGTGGCCAGCGTGTTGTCCACGGCGACGAGGGCGCCCTCGTCGTGCGCCGCCCGCACCAGACGGCGGATGTCGCAGACGTCGAGCCCGGGGTTGGACGGGCTCTCGATCCACAGCAGCCGGGCACCGGCCAGCACGCCGAGCTGCGCGTCGCCGCCGGTGGGCGCGGTCCGTACCTCGATCCCGTACGCCGTGAGCTGCTCCCGCAGCAGCGGCAGCGCCTGATAGCCGTCGTCCGGCAGGACGACCGTGTCGTCGGCGCGCAGCTGGGAGAAGAGCACCGCGGAGATCGCGGCCATCCCGGACGCGAAGGTGACCGTCTCGACGGCCCGGCCCGGGGCCTCCAGCTCACCGATGGCCCGTTCCAGATGGGTCCAGGTCGGATTGGTGTCCCGGCCGTAGGTGTACGGGCCCGTCGGCTCGCCCGGCAGATGGAAGTGCGCGGCGAACACCGGGCCCGGCAGCGTCGGTTCGTACTTCACCGGGTCGGGCAGCCCGGCCCGTACGGCCCGGGTGCCGTCCCCCACCTCCGGGCCCCGCGCCGCGCCGGTCTCGCTCTCCACGGGCGATCAGTCCTTGTCGTCGGGGAGCACGACGTTCAGCGCCCACGACACGATCGAGATGATGAGTCCGCCGAGCACGGCCGTCCAGAAGCCGTCGACATGGAAGCTCAGGTCGAGCTTGTCGGCGAGCCAGGAGGTCAGCAGCAGCATCAGCGCGTTCACGACCAGGGTGAACAGACCCAGGGTGACGATGAACAGCGGCAGTGTCAGCAATTGGACGATCGGCTTGACGACGAAATTCACCACGCCGAAGATCAGCGCCACGACTACCAGCGCCAGAGCCTTCTTGCCGGTGCTGTCACCGGTCAGGGTGATGTCATTGATCAACCAGATCGCCACGGCCAGCGCACCCGCGTTGGCCAGCGTCTTGACTACGAAATTCTTCATGGTGAGATCGTGGCATGAAGGCATTTCGACTTGACGAGCTGGAGGCGGAACGTGCCGCCAACGACGGGGCATATCTGCAATTTGTACGGGAACGGAACATGTCCGTCGGCCTGTACGCGCTGGACGCCGGCACCACCGACCCGCAGCAGCCGCACAGCCAGGACGAGGTCTACTTCGTCGTGAGCGGGCGGGCGGCGATCACCGTGGGCATGGAGACGACGCAGGTGGGGCGCGGCAGCGTCGTCTACGTCCCGGCCGGCACGGCGCACAAGTTCCACCACATCAGCGAGGACCTGCGGGTGATGGTCGTCTTCTCCCCTCCTGAGGGCTGAGACGCCCCCCGGCTCGGGGAGGAGAGGAACGACCGCGGACCCTCATCCCACGCGTCAGGGTCGGGTCAGGGGAGTTCCAGGGCTCCGGGACCTCCGTTCCGGCGCGCGCCGCTCTAGCATCGAAGGCAGCGGAACGAACGTCGGGACTCACGGAACGAGGTAGGGACGATGGCGGTACGGGAGATTGTCGCGGGAATGCCCTGGTGGGTGAAGTGGATCGCGTTGCCCGTGGTCGTTCTCGTCGTGTTCGGCGGGCTGATCGCGAGCGTGGTCGGATTTGTGATCGCACTGGTCTTCAAGGTGCTGATCCTGGTGGCGCTGGTCGGCGGGCTCGTCTTCGCGGTACGGAAGTTCACGTCGTCCTCGTCCTCGCGCGGCGACTGGTAGGCCGGGACGCCGTCCCCGAGGGGACGGCGCCGTGCCCCCGCCGTTAGCCCGCGCGGGGGAAAGGCACAGACGAAACCACTCCCTCCTCAGAAGCTGCCATTAGAGTGGCAAGCCTCAGCCACATCCTGCGAAAACAGCGTCGACGGTCGTTTTGACCAACGCATTGTGCGAGTTCTCGGCGTCGGACCTCAGACTCTGTCCGAGGTCCCCGAGGGTGTGGCAGGCGCGGGGGCGGCCCCCGCGAGCGGGCGCACGCCCGTCAGTAAGCCTGGGGGTGACCTTTGGCCACAGCGACCACGTCAGCTGCCCCAACCCTGATCGGTTCGGTGCGACGTGCGCTGCGCCTGCTGGAGTCGGCCGGCGCCCATCCGAACGGCGCCCCGGCGAAACAGCTGGCGCGTGAGGCCGGTCTGCCCCTCCCCACCGCCTATCACCTGTTACGCACCCTGACCCACGAGGGCTATCTCCGCCGGGAGAAGGGTGTCTTCTTCCTCGGGGACGCGGTGGAGCGCCTGGTGAGCGGCGCGGGCCCGCGGCTGGGCCGGGCCCGGCGCACCATGGCCGAGTCGATGGAGCACTGCCGCGACGTGATCGGTGCGCCGGTGTACTTCGCGATCTACCGCGAGGGCGAGATCGAGGTCGTCGCGATCGCCGACAGCCCCGCCGCGCCCGCCGTCGCCGAATGGGCCGACTTCCGCGAGACCGCGCACGCGCACGCGATCGGCCAGTGTCTGCTCAGCCAGCTCGACGAGGACGCCCGCCGGGACCATCTGGACCGGCATCCCGTCGCTCCGATCACTCCCTTTTCCGTCGCCGACCGGCGCACACTGCTGTCACGTCTGGGCGCCATGGGACGTACGGGGCCCGTGTTCGAGCGCCAGGAATACGCGCTCGGGCAGGTCTGCGCCGCCGTACCGATCAGGGCCGGGGCGACGGTCGCGGCGCTCGCGACCTCGGTCCCGGTGCATCAGGAGGAAAAGCTGCTTCCCGCTGTCGAACGGCTATGCAAAGAGATCGGAAACATGATCGGCTCGCTGGAATTCTCTATCAGTATCTGAAATATCACTCCTTGTGATCCGTTACTGCGTACTGGACGATTAAGAAGAGGATCAAGGGGCACCAATATCGGACGTTTCACCCCTCAAACCCCCCAAAATCCCTCCGAATTTCTTACTCTCCGTAACTTTCTGTCATCCACTGCGGGGTACATGATGAGCGAGTTGGTTCAGGCCGAAGTCCTGATGAGTTTCCTCGTCTCCGAGGAGCTCTCCTTCCGAATTCCCGTGGAACTCCGTTACGAGACGGCGGATCCCTACGCGGTGCGAATGACGTTCCATCTGCCCGGCGACGCGCCGGTCACCTGGGCCTTCGGCCGCGAGCTGCTGGTCGACGGCATCAACGAGCCGAGCGGCGACGGCGACGTGTACATCTCCCCGACCCAGCCCGAAGAACTCTCCGACGTCCACATCCGGCTCCAGGTCGGCGCCGAGCACGCCCTGTTCCGGGTCAGCGCGCCACCGCTGGTGGCCTTCCTCGACCGCACGGACCGGCTGGTCCCGCTCGGCCAGGAGATGGCGCTCGGCGACTTCGAGAACAACCTGGAGGAGACGCTCGGCCGCATCCTCGCGGAGGAGAACGCGGGCTGAGCCCCCGCCCCCTCCAGGGGGTGGCGGGCTCTACGCCT
>NZ_MDCR01000359.1 GCF_001723055.1 Streptomyces niveus | reverse complement strand
GTGGACGAGGTGGTCGCCCGGGTCCGGGCGGTGCTGCGCAGGACGCTGCCGAAGGACCGGATCGCGGTACGGCCGCCGCTGCGGTACGGCGATCTGGAGCTGGACGAGGCGACGTACACGGTCCGCAGGGCGGGGCGCACGGTGGAGCTGACGCCGACCGAGTACGCCCTGCTTCGGTTCCTGGTGCGCAACGCCGGTGCGGTGGTGACGAAGGAGCAGTTGCTGCGGCACGTCTGGCGCTACGAGCACGCGGCCGAGTCCACGGTGGTGGAGACGTACATCAGCTATCTGCGGCGCAAACTCGACGTGTACGGGCCGCCGTTGATCATGACGAGGCGCGGGGTGGGCTACGGTCTCGCGAGTCCGGGCTCCTCCTCGTGACGCCGCGCATCGGCTTCTTCCGGCCGCCCTCACGACGGCCGAGGTCCACCACGCACTCGCTGCGTTCGAAGCTGACGCTGATCAACGTGGTGCTGCTCGCGCTGGGCATCACGATCGCGACCGCCGTCACCCTGTTCGGTCTTCGGCACTATCTGCTGGAGGCGATCGACACCCAACTGACCATGTCGCGCGACGGGTTGCAGCGTACGGAACTCACGATCAACCAGATCGAGTCGCTCAGCTCGCTGGCCACGATCGTGGAGAAGATATCGCCGCGGGAGCCGGGCGGCGCGGGCGCGCTGCCGACCCCCGACTCGGTCTTCGTCGCCGTCGACGAGCGGGGCAGGGCGATCGACTTCGCCGGCGTCGCCCCGTCGCGGCGGCAGCTCGATCTCGCGCGGGCCGTCAGCGACCCGGCGTCGCTGAGCCGGGAGACGGGCGTCCGCGAGCTGAAGATGCACGGCGATCCGTACCGGGTGGTGGGGGCCCGCCTCAGCGACGGCTCCACCGTGCTGATCTCCACGTCCACCAAGGCGGTGCAGGAGAGCCTGCTGCGCGCGCTGAAGTTCGACGCCGCTTTCGGCGGGCTGCTGCTCGTCCTGCTGGCGCTGATCACCCTGATGAGCGCGAACCGTACGCTGCGCCCGCTCGGCGACATGGTCGAGACGGCGACGGCCATCGCGGAGGGCGATCTGACCCGCCGGGTCCCCGGCCGCCACGACCCGGTCACCGAGATCGAGCAGCTGCGGCTCGCCCTCAACGCGATGCTCCAGCAGGTCGAGTCGGCGTACGTGACGCGCGAGCGCAGCACGGCGCAACTGCGGCGGTTCGTCGCCGACGCGTCGCACGAGCTGCGTACGCCGCTGTCCGCGATCCGCGGCTATCTCCAGCTGTACGAGAAGGGGATGCTGGGCGAACCGGCCGAACGCAGCCGCGCCGTGTCCCGGATGAGCTGCGAGGCGGACCGGATGGCCCGCCTCGTGGAGGAGCTGCTCACCCTGGCCAGGCTGGACCAGCGGCCGGTCCTGCGGCTGCGCCCCGTCGACCTGAGCCGTCTGGTCCGCGACGCGGCCGACGACCTGCGCGCGCAGCAGCCGGACCGGCCGCTCGACGTGTCGGCGGACGGGGCGATGCTCGTCCAGGCGGACGAGTCCGGGCTGCGCCAGGTCCTCGGCAACCTGCTGACGAACATCCGCACCCACACGCCCGCCGACGCGCCGGTCCGGTTGGAGCTGCGGCGTTCGGACGGGGGCGAGGTGCGGCTGAGCGTCTCGGACGAGGGCCCGGGGATGAGCGACGAGGACGCGGCCCGGATATTCGACCGCTTCTTCCGGGCCGGGGGCGGGGCGGCGGGCAGCGGCCTCGGCATGTCGATCGTCCAGGCGGTGGTGCGCTCCCACGGCGGCGACGTCTCGGTCCGCACATCGCCGGGCACGGGCCTGTCGGTGACGGTGACACTCCCGAGCTGAGGCAGACGTCCGGGCCCGGCCCGGACGCCCTACGCCTGGCGGGAGGCCAGCTGGACCACCGTGATGTCCGAGGGCGCGCCGACCCGTACCGGCGGGCCCCACGCCCCCGCCCCGCGCGTCACGTAGAGCGCGGTGTCGCCGTACTGCTCAAGACCGGCCAGGGTCGGGTTGGAGGCCTGCGCGATGTAGTTCACCGGCCACATCTGGCCACCGTGCGTGTGGCCCGACAACTGGAGGTCGATGCCGTGCTTGACCGCGTCGTGGATCACGACCGGCTGGTGCGCCATGAGTACGGACGCCCGCGCCGTGTCGCGCCCGCCGAGCGCCTTGGCGAAGTCGGGGCCCTGGCCCTCCTCCTCGCCCGCGATGTCGTTGACGCCCACCAGATCGAACCCGTCGATCTCCACGCGGGCGTTCTCCAGCGGGTGCAGGCCCAACTCCCGTACGTGGTCTATCCATTCGCCCGCGTCGCCGAAGTACTCGTGGTTTCCGGTGACGAAGTACGAGCCGTGCCGCGCCTTCAGCCCGGCCAGCGGTTCGGCCGCGGGGCCCAGGTCGGCGACGGTCCCGTCGACCAGGTCGCCGACGACGGCGATGAGGTCGGGGTTCGTGGAGTTGATGGTGTCCACGATGCGCTGCGCGTGGGCCTTGCCCAGCAGAGGGCCGAGGTGGATGTCGCTGACGACCGCGATCCGGTAGCCGTGCGCGGCGCGGGGCAGCTTCGCGAGGGGCACCGTGACGCGCTTGACGCCGGGGCCGCTCAGCACGTTCGCCGTGCCGTACCCGACGGTGGCGAGCGCGGCGGCGGCAGCGGCGCCACCGACGACGCGCGAGACGAAGATCCGCCGGGAGGGGTCGGGGGCCGTCGGGGCGGCCGGCGGGACGTCCGCGGGCGCGGCCGGGGCCGCCGGCGCTCCGACCGTCGCGGGCTCCTCGACGGGGGTCTGCTCCGTCGTCGTACCGCCCGCCGTCGCCGCCCGGCGTTCGAGCACCCGGCGCAGCAGCGGCCGTACGGCTTCGCCCACCAGCAGCGCGAGCAGCAGATACAGCAGCGTCGCCAGCCACATGTAGGCGGGCCAGCCGAGGATCTGCTTCAGCGCGAACGGCGTGTCCGCGCGGCCCACCCCCACGCCCGCGAAGGTCAGGACCGGCAGCAGGATGATCACGGCGGTGCCCGCCCTGCGGGCCGTACTCCCCGCCGTGGTCGTGTCGCGGACCAGGCGCCGCCATATGTAGTAATGCGCGCCCGCCACCAGCGCGATGGCGACGAGCGCCACCAGAACAACCACGACGATCACGAGCCGATCCCCTTCATCCCTGTCACTGTCTCTGTACTACGTGCTCGTCACCGGGTTCGTTCCGCGATTGGTCGGACGACTCCGCGGACGCCTCGCCGGACGACTCCGCGGACGCCTCGCCGGGCGTCTCCGCGGCCAACTCGCCACGCAAGGCACGGACTCCACGGAACCCCACCGCCCCGACGCCCGTCCCCAGAAGAAAGGACGTGATGGCGAGCAGCAGATGGACCCAGAAGTAGCCCGTGGGGTCACCGGCGTCGTCGAAGGCGAGCCCGCTGCCGTCCTGCCACAGATTTTTTACGAAAGTGATCCAGATGAACCAGCTCCACACCCCGAAGGCAAGCAGGAACCAGGACACGGGGCGGCTGAGCTTCATGGATCCAGTATCGCCGGAGCCCTCCCCGCCGCTTCGCCGGGGGCCGCGGTGGCCGGAAAGTGGTCTGACCCAGCGGTGGCGGCGGCGGGTCCACCCGCCGGTGTTCGGATCCCCCGTCAGGCCATGTACGTTCTCGTCCGTGTCCGCATTGAAAAAGACCGCGCTGACGGTCCTCACCGCCGCCTTGCTGCCCGTTCTGACCGCCGCGCCCGTCCTGGCGGACGAGGCGGCGCCGGACAGGTCGGAGGACAAGCAGCCGAAGCCACCGGCGGCGATGTCGACGGTCGGCGGCACCATGCTCGGCAAACCCGGCACCCAGGTGAATCTCGCCCCCGGTGTGCCGGTGCTGCCGAAGAAGGTGACCGGCAAGTCCTGGATCGTCGCGGACGCCGAGAGCGGCGAGGTCCTGGCCTCGCACAACGCCCACTGGCGGCTGCCGCCCGCGTCGACGCTGAAGATGCTCTTCGCCGACACGGTCCTGCCCGTACTGCCGAAGACCCAGTCCCACAAGGTGACGAGCGCCGATCTGGCGGGCGTCGGCGAGGGCAGCAGCCTGGTCGGGGTGAAGGAGGAGAGCACGTACACGGTCCACGATCTGTGGATGGGCGTCTTCCTGCGCTCGGGCAACGACGCCGTGCACGTGCTGTCCGAGATGAACGGCGGCGTCGCGAAGACGGTCGCCGACATGAACAAGCACGCGGCGGAGCTGAAGGCGCTCGACACGAATGTCGTCTCACCGGACGGTTACGACGAGAAGGGCCAGGTCTCCAGTGCGTACGACCTCACCCTGATCGCCCGCTCCGGGCTTCAGAAGAAGGACTTCCGGGAGTACTCCTCGACCGTCAGGGTGCAGTTCCCCGGCGAGGAGAAGAAGCCCAAGAAGGGCAAGAAGGCACCGAAGCGGGAGACCTTCGAGATCCAGAACACCAACCGGCTGCTGACCGGCGACGCCGGTCTGGACCCGTACAAGGGCATCGCCGGGGTCAAGAACGGCAACACCACCAACGCGGGCTCCACCTTCACCGGTGTCGCCGAACGCGACGGCAGGGTCCTGCTGGTGACGGTGATGAGCCCGTCCCAGGAGGAGAGCCTGGCGGTCTATCAGGAGACCGGCCGGCTGCTGGACTGGGGCTTCGCCGCCGCCGGCAAGGTCAAGCCGGTCGGCGAGCTGGTGAAGCCCGGCTCCACCGACGGTGACTCCGACAAGGAGGCCGTGGGGCAGAAGGACTCGGGCGGCGGCAAGGACGAGGCCGGCGGCAGCGCCGGGACGGACCAGGCCGGGCTGGGCGACAAGGCCGCCGGGTCGAGCGGCAAGGGGATCGCGGTGGCCATCACGGGTGGTGCGCTGCTCCTGCTGGCGGCGGCCGTGTTCCTGGTGAACCGCAAGTGGCCGCTGCCGGACCTGGTCAAGCGCCTGCCGGGCCGTTAGGCACCGCGGGCGGGGCCACGTCGGCACGGGTCGCGCCGGGGGCCGTACCCGGCGTGGCACGGTCCTCGTCCGGCCGGTCCTCCTCCGGCCGGTCCTCGTCCAGTTCGTCGTGCTTGCTCGGCGTCGCCGTCCAGGCGGCGCAGAACAGCAGCAGCTTCGCCGTGAAGTTGATCCACAGCAGCAGCGCGACGGGCACCCCGAACGCGCCGTAGATGTTCTTGCCCGCGACGTCCCGCACATAGCCGCCGAGCAGCAGCTTGAGCGCCTCGAAGCCGACCGCGCCGATGACGGCGGCCACGATCAGCCGGCGCCGTGGCGGCCGTACGTGGGGCAGCAGCGACAGCACGTACAGCAGGATGAGGAAGGCCGCGCCGGCCGCCACGGCGCTGGCCGCGATCTGGAGCAGCACCCCGCCCGCGCCGCCCGCCGAGATGCCGAGCTGCCTCGCCGACCAGCTGACGGCGGTCGAGCCGAGGGCCGACGCGCCGATCGAGGCGAGACCGGTGACGCCGAGGCCGACGAGGATGACCGCGTCCCTGGCCTTCAGTACGAAGGGGTTGCCCTCGTCCGCGTCGTCCAGCCCCCAGACGGCGCGCAGGCACCCCCGCATCGAGCCGACCCAGCCGATGCCCGTGAAGAGCAGCAGCGCGCCCGCCACCAGCCCCACGGTGCCCGCGTTGGCGACCAGTGAGTGGAGATCCAGCTGGTCGGAGATGCCGGGGACCTGGTCGGTGAGCTTGCGCTGGAGGCTGTCGAGCTGCTTCTGGCTGAGCAGTCCGGCCCCGATCGCCGCGCTCACGGTGATCAGCGGGAAGAGCGCGAGGAAGCTGATGAAGGTGATCGCCGCCGCGAGCCGCGACCAGTGGGCCCGCTCCAGGGTCTCGTACGACCGCCAGGTGTGCGTCAGCGTCAGCCGGGCCACGAGCGGGCCGACGACGGGGAGTTTTTTCAGCCAGTCCATGACGGAGACCTGCCCTCGGATCGGAGAACCAACGGTCGGGTACCCCGGAAGCCGATTCTCACGTCATCTTTCACCAACACCTACCGAACCACCCATTCATACGAGTACGCCATCAAATACGGCTTACAACGCAAAGAATGACGTTTAGGGCGATACCGTCTCGACCATGTCTGCCGAGATCGCCGACCCTGTCACCGGCTGGGGCCGCACCGCCCCCACGGCCGCCGCCCGTCTCGTACGGCCGCGTTCTTATGAGGAGACGGTTCGCGCCGTACGCGACTGCGGCACGCGCGGTGGCATCCCGCGCGGTCTCGGCCGCGCGTACGGGGACGCGGCGCAGAACGCGGGCGGCTCCCTCATCGACATGACCGCCCTGGACCGTGTCGTCCGCGTCGACGCGGAGGCCGGGACCGTGGCGTGCGAGGCGGGGATCAGCCTGCAACGGCTGATGGAGGTGCTGCTGCCGCTGGGCTGGTTCCTGCCGGTGACGCCCGGGACCCGGCAGGTCACCGTGGGCGGGGCGATCGGCTCCGACATCCACGGCGGCAACCACCCGGCGTCCGGCTCGTTCTCCCGCCACGTGCTCTCCCTGGACCTGCTCACCTCCGACGGCGACATCCGTACGGTCGTCCCGGGCACGCCTCTTTTCGAGGCGACGGCGGGCGGCATGGGGCTGACGGGGGTGATCCTCGCGGCGACCTTCCGGCTGCACCGCGTCGAGACGTCCCTGATGTCCGTCGACACCGAACGCGCCTCCGACCTCGACGATCTGATGGCCCGTCTCACCGCGTCCGAGTGCCGTCACCGCCACCGCTACTCGGTCGGGTGGCTCGATCTGCTCGCGAGTGGCTCCTCCTTGGGACGCGCGGTCCTCACCCGTGGCGAACACGCGCCGCTCGCCGCGCTGTCCGCGCGCTCGCCCGCCCGCCGGCAGCCGCTCGCCTTCCGGCCCGGACGACTGCCCGGCGCGCCCTCCTACGTACCCGAGGGGCTGCTGGGGCGGACCACGGTGGGGCTCCTCAACGAGCTCTGGTACCGCAGGGCGCCGCGCCGGCGGACCGGTGAACTCCAGCCCATCTCGGCCTTCTTCCACCCGCTGGACGGCGTGCCGCACTGGAACCGGCTGTACGGGCGCGGCGGCTTCGTCCGCTACCAGTTCGTCGTCGGGGACGGCCAGGAGGAGGCGCTGATCCGGATCGTGCGGCGCATCGTCCGGCGCGGCTGCCCCTCCCTCCTCGCCCTGCTCAAACGCTTCGGCGTGGGCGATCCCGGCTGGCTGTCCTTCCCGATGGCCGGCTGGACGCTCTCGCTGGACATCCCCACCGGCCGTACCGGACTCGGCCCCTTCCTCGACGAGCTGGACGAGGACGTCGCCGCCGCCGGGGGCCGGGTCTGTCTCGCGAAGGACTCACGGCTGCGGCCCGAACTGCTGGCCGCGATGTATCCGCGGCTGGACGAGTTCCGGGCGCTGCGGGCCGAACTCGACCCGCGCGGAGTCTTCGTCTCCGACCTCTCCCGCCGCCTCTCGATCTGACGCCCCCAACTCACCCTCGCTGCAAGGAGCACCGCACCATGAAGGACGCCTTCGGCATCCCGCAGTCCCTCCTCGTCCTCGGTGGGACGTCCGAGATCGCGCTGGCCACGGCGCGCCGGCTGATCGCCCGCCGTACGCGCACCGTCTGGCTGGCCGGCCGCGCGTCGCCCCAGCTCGACCTCGCGGCCGAGGCCCTGCGTACGCAGGGCGCGGACGTCCATACCGTCGACTTCGACGCGCTCGACCCGGAGTCGCACGCCGAGGTGCTCGGCAAGGTCTTCGCGGAGGGCGACATCGACATGACGCTCCTGGCCTTCGGCGTACTCGGCGACCAGGCGCACGACGAGGCCGATCCGCCCGCCGCCGTCAGGGTCGCGCAGACCAACTACACGGGCGCGGTCTCGGCCGGTCTGGTGTGCGCGGCGGCGATGCAGACGCAGGGGCACGGTTCGCTGGTGGTGCTGTCGTCCGTGGCCGGTGAGCGGGCCCGGCGCGCCAATTTCATCTACGGGTCGAGCAAGGCGGGTCTGGACGCGTTCGCGCAGGGGCTCGGGGACGCCATGTACGGCACCGGTGTGCATGTGATGGTCGTGCGGCCCGGCTTCGTACGGACGAGGATGACGGCCGGGCGGGAGGAGACACCGCTGGCCACCACGCCCGAGGCGGTCGCGGCGGCCGTGGAGCTGGGGCTGCGGCGCCGTTCGGAGACGGTGTGGGTACCGGGGGCGCTGCGGGTGGCTATGTCGCTGCTGCGGCATCTGCCGAGGCCGCTGTTCCGGCGGCTGCCGGTCTGACCCCGCGGGCCCGCGCGCCGGCTTCCTACTGACGCAGGGACGAGGTCGCGGGCAGGTCGACGGGGGTGCTCTGCGAGGGCACTCCCGTGATCTCCGTACCGCCGCCGAAGACGTACTCGTGCAGCATCCGCCACACGCCGTCGGACCCCTGCTCGTAGAGCCCGAAGGAGGTGCAGCTCCAGCGGGCCGTGTAGTCGGCCAGCTCCGCGTACGCCCGGTCCATCGCCTCTTCGGAGATGCCGTGCGCGACGGTCACATGGGGGTGGTACGGGAACTGGAGCTCGCGCACCAGCGGGCCGGACGCCTCCCTGACGCGCTTCTGGAGCCAGGTGCAGGCCGAGCCGCCCTCGACGACCTGGACGAAGACCACGGGCGACAGCGGGCGGAAGGTGCCCGTGCCGTAGAGCCGCATCGGGAAGGGGCGGCCGGCCGTGGCGACCGAGGCGAGGTGGGCCTCGACGGTGGGCAGCGTCGCGGCGTCGACCTCGGTCGGCGGCAGGAGCGTGACGTGCGTGGGGATGCCGTGCGCGGCGGGGTCACCGAAGGCCGCACGGCGCTCCTGGAGCAGGCTGCCGTACGGCTCCGGGACCGCGATCGAAACGCCGAGCGTTACGGTCCCCACGTCGTTCTCCTCAGTCCTTGTGTGCGGGTGGCCGGACCACCGGTGTGGCCCGTTCCGTCCCCGCGCCAGTGTGACGCTCGCACCGCCCGGCTGGCCAGGGTCCTTGGTCAGCAGTACGGAGGCGGCGCGAATGCGGTATGGGTCCGGGCGGCCGTCCGGGGCGGGCGGGCCGTGCTCGGCGGGCCCGCCCCGGCGGCGTTCCGGTACCTCTCCGGTGCCTCTTCCGTGCTTCTGTGCTGCCGCTCAGTGCTTCGCGGGCAGCAGGCCGATCCGGTCGTACGCCTGGGCGAGCGTCTCCGCGGCGACCGTGCGGGCCTTCTCGGCGCCCTCGGCCAGGATCGAGTCCAGCGTCTCCGGGTCGTCCAGATATTCCTGCGTACGGCTCCGGAACGGTGTGACGAAGTCGACCATGGCCTCCGCCAGATCCACCTTCAGGGCGCCGTACCCCTTGCCCTCGTAGCGCTTCTCGAGATCGGCCACGCCCGTGCCCGTGAGCGTCGAGAAGATCGTGAGGAGATTGCTGATGCCCGGCTTGGCCTCGGCGTCGAAACGGATCTCGGTGCCGGTGTCGGTGACGGCGCTCTTGATCTTCTTCGCCGTGGCCTTGGGGTCGTCGAGCAGATTGACCAGGCCCTTCGGCGTGGACGCCGACTTGCTCATCTTGATCGACGGGTCCTGGAGGTCGTAGATCTTCGCGACCTCCTTGACGATGTGCGGCTTCGGGACCGTGAACGTGCTGCCGAAGCGGGTGTTGAACCGCTCGGCGAGGTCACGTGTCAGCTCGACGTGCTGACGCTGGTCCTCGCCGACCGGGACCGAGTCCGCCTGGTAGAGCAGGATGTCGGCGACCTGGAGGATCGGATACGTGAAGAGTCCGACGGTCGCGCGGTCGGCGCCCTGTCTGGCCGACTTGTCCTTGAACTGCGTCATGCGGGAGGCCTCGCCGAAGCCCGTCAGACAGTTCATCACCCAGCCGAGCTGGGCGTGTTCGGGCACATGGCTCTGGATGAACAGGGTGCAGCGCTGCGGATCGAGACCCGCTGCGAGGAGCTGAGCCGCCGCGAGCCTGGTGTTGGCTCGCAGGTCGGCGGGCTCCTGCGGAATGGTGATCGCGTGCAGGTCCACGACCATGTAGAACGCGTCGTGAGTTTCTTGCAGCGCCACATACTGCCGGATCGCACCGAGGTAGTTCCCGAGATGGAACGAGCCTGCGGTGGGCTGGATACCGGAGAGCGCGCGAGGACGAGTGGCCATGGGAAACATTCTCTCAGGTGGCGCCGACAGGTCGGGAACGGATCTCCGGTGAGCGGTGTATCAAAGGCGTGAGGACACGGGAGGGGACCCTGGAGGGGGGCCGCATCCTGACGGTTGCGGATGAGTCGGCGGTGATCGCGCGTGTGCGTTCCGGCGAGCGGGAGGCGTACGCGGAGCTGGTGCGCGCCCATACGGGGATCGCGCTACGGGCGGCGGTGGCCTGCGGCGCGGGTGCGGACGCGGAGGACGTGGTGCAGTCCGCGTTCATCAAGGCGTATCTGTCGCTGGGGAGCTTCAAGGACGGTGCGCCGTTTCGGCCCTGGCTGATACGGATCGTCGCCAATGAGACGAGGAACACCGTGCGGTCGGCGGTCCGGCTGCGGGCCGTGGCGGGGCGCGAGGCGGCGCTCCTGCGGGGTGAGCCGCTGATACCGGACTCGGCGGATCCGGCGGTGGCCGCGGTGGAGGAGGAGCGGAGCGCCGAGCTGTGGGCGGCGCTCGACGAGCTGAGCGACGATCACCGCGATGTGGTGACGTGCCGCTATCTGCTGGAGATGAACGAGGCGGAGACGGCTGAGGCGCTTGGCTGGCCGCGGGGCACGGTGAAGTCGCGGCTGAGCCGCGCGTTGAAGCTGATGGGCGGATTGCTCGCGGCGACGTCGGAGGCGGAGAGGAGAGGGGGTGGTGGGGATGAGTGACGAGGAGCGCGCGGAGGAGCTCGGTGAGGAGCTGCGGGCGCTGGGGCGCGGCATGCGCGTCCCGGATGTCGACGGCGAGACGATGGCCGAGCGGGTCCTGGCCCAGCTCCTCGCGGACGCGGCGCCGGTACCGACACCGGCCCCGACACCGGATCCGGCTTCCGTCCCGGACCCGGCCTCAGTTCCGGCCTCGGTCCCGGGTCCGGTGCTGGTCCCGGCGCGTGCGGCGCGGCTGCGGCGTCTGCTGAGGCGTCGGTGGCGGGCGGTGGCGGCCGGATTCTCGGGGCTGCTGGTCGCGCTGGTGCTGACGCCACCGGTGCGGGCAGCGGTGGCCGACTGGTTCGACTTCGGCGGGGTCCAGGTGCGGTACGACCCGAAGGCGACGCCCAGTCCGGCCGCCCGGGTGCCGGGCTGCGCCGACCCGCTGTCGATCGAGGAGGCGGCCCGGCAGGCGGGCTTCCGACCACGGGTCCCGGCCGAGTTGGGGGCGCCCGACCGGGTGTCGCTGGCCTGGGCCTCGGCGGGTCGGCCGGTCGTGAGCCTGTGCTGGACGGACTCCGACGGGTCGCCCGTGCGGCTGGACGAGTTCCCGGCCGGCCTGGACCCCGCGTTCTCGAAGCGGATCCGGCACATGCCGGAGTGGGTGCCTCTGCGTGCGGGGGAGTTGAACGAGTCGACGGGGCTGTGGTTCGCCGAGCCTCATCTGCTGCGGTTCCGGATGCTCGACGGCCAGGGTGCGGGCTGGACCGAGTCGGCGCGGACGGCGGGGCCCACGTTCCTGTGGGAGGACAGCGGCCGGGGCGGTGGCACCGACGAGCGGCTGACGCTGCGGCTGGAGGGTGTGGCGTCGGTCGAGCGGGCGAAGGCGGTCGCGCAGTCGGTCCGCTGATTCCGTGCCGTGAATCCGCGACGGGAATTCACGGCGGGAAGTTGGGAACCGGTTGGGGTCGGGCGGTGTACAGAAAGTGACGCACAGGCGCTCCGGACGGTCCGGGCCCGGCGTCGGCAGGGGGAATCATGCGACAGCTGTGCACGAGCACGGTCCGACGGCTCGGAGCCCTGATCACGATCACGGCGCTGACCTGGCTCTTCGCCCCGGGCGCCGTGGCCGGTGGGCCCACGAGCGTACTGATCACCTCACCGGAGAGCGCGGAGAGCGCCTCGCTCTACTTCAGCGACGTGGAGTACGAGGCGCTGTCGAAGCAGCTCGACGGCCAGGACATGGGGGCACTGCCCGAGGGCCAGGAGAAGCGCCCCGCAGCCGTGGACTCGGCGGTGGGCTCCCGGCAGATCAATGTGACGTGGATGATCCACGACGTGCAGCCCTGGCGGCTGGACCGGGTGTATCCGAGCGCGGATCGGTCGACGGTCTGGATCCACACGTCGACGGACATCCAGGGGATACAGACGGGTGTCTGGCACAAGGCGAAGCAACCGGCGGCGCTGCGGGCGCTGTTGAAGAAGATCGGCGTCATGGGCGAGAAGAACGGCCACGGGGTGGCGGTGCCGCCCGCCGACGGGACGGACGGCGCGGCGGCCGAGGAGACACCGGTGGCGGAGCAGGCACAGCCCGTGGCGTCGGGGGCTTCCGCCGGCGGCGGTGACGGCTGGTGGTGGGCGATACCGGCGCTGGGGGCGGGGGTGGTGCTG